>JAYQAK010000038.1:0-14607 GCA_038136695.1 Candidatus Poseidonia sp. | reverse complement strand
GCAACGGTCTCGACACGTGCATTGATTGGCTCCCGTTGGGAGGGCGATGACCATGAAGGTCGAAGCCCCCACTTCATCATGCGCATGTGGCGGGGGGCTGGTTCATCGTGAACACCGCATTCGGTAATGATTGGGACGTGTGTTTGCGGTGCAACATTCCATGACGGTTCGAAGGGCGTCAAGTCAGAGAGGGGCTGGGAATCAAACAAGTCGGCGACCTCGTCCATGGGTCGAGCAAGGGAAAAACGTCCGCACATGGCTCGACCTCAAACAGGGTCAACAACCGCATCCAACAGGGCGTTTACGTCGAATTCTGCCCCGTTCAAAGGCACCCGCAAGTCGTACAGGGTTGAGACTGCAGGGTCCACTTCGCCGAAGCAACCGACCCAGGTGCCGTTGATGATGATCTTGGCACCTCGGCCGGCCAACCATGGTCCATCGCCTCCATCAAGCGCTTCAGCATGCCACTCTTTGACTCCAAGATCGTTGCACAAGGCTTGGATGCGCCCTCGGACAGCTGCAAACCCGCCCGAGCGTTCTGCAGTCAGGAATGCCAATCGATCTGCGTTCTTGTGATCCCGTACGACCGTGCCAAGTTCGTAAACAGATTGGGGGAGGTCACGGTGTCGATTTGAAGCCAGCAGGCGAAGAAGCCCGGGAAGAAGATGCTGCCGTAAGACGGTGTGGTCCACCGTGATGGGGTTCGTGATTTGCGTTACGCTGTGCGTTGGTTCCCATCGCATGTTCTCAAACTGGTCAGTCTCGTTTGACAGGGTGAGCGATTGAATTTGCATCATGCCCATGCCTTGCATGGCGTCGCGAAGCCGACGACGCAGGTGGTGGTCTGGGCGTGGCTGAGCCGTCAATTGGGCCTTGGGCATGTCGGTACCAAGGTCTTCGTATCCGTGTCCGATAGCCAAGTCTTCAACGATGTCAACCGGATGGAGCACATCGAACCGCCATCGAGGCATGGTGAAGATCAGTTCAGAGGAGCCAGCGCTCGCCTCCGCCATTTTGGTGGAGCGTTCAGGTGCATCGTGGGGTGCGGATTGACGTCCATCAAATCGACCACCCATTCGGTTGATGGCCGTTTGAAGTTCATCGTCGCTGAACGAGCGACCAAGCAGCGAGGCAACCAGTTCCTCGGGGACGAGGTGCTGTTTTCCTGCGCCATTGGGCAACGTTCGAACCTCTCCCGTACAGGTGGTGACCTCAACGGTTTCCACCATCCCACCACGCTCCATGAGTTGCAAACAAACCAGCATGATGGCGGCTTCACACGCACGCTCGTCCCACCCCGTGACATCGATGAAGAAATCACGGGTCGTCTGCTTGACGGTGGTGTGTTTGCCGTTGATGATCGGTGGGAAAGAAAGAATGTCATCGTTGGCGTCAAGAATCAAGGGGTAGGCCTCCATGCCCTCCAAGAGGTGAGCGTACTCAACGCCTTTTGGGTGTTCCTTGAGGATTTCATCAATGGTCATTGGATTCTCGGAAGCTAGAGGGGTAAAGGAGGTTGTTCCCGGAACCGAAACGACACGAAACGGTGGTTTCAGGGTTGACAAATCGTGAACGCCTATGGAGACCCTACGTCTTCCTCGTCCGATAGCAAAATGCAACTTTTCTTGATGGTCCATCAGCCCTTTGATGAACGCATCAACGGTCGCTTCATCGATGGGAAGTTCAACACCTCGAACAACGGCGCTGTGAACCACGGGTCTGATGTGCTGCAGGCTGGAATCGACCGTCACCGTGATGCCGCTGGGTTGCGTTGGCATGTCTGGAGATGCTTGGGCGCCGTGGAGGAATGGACGCATGGCAAAGGCCAAGGTTTCCCCACTCAACAGGTCGGGGCGGTCAGGGAAAATTTCGATGTCGAGTGTCTCCTCCGTGCAGGCATCAATATCGGTTCCCAACAACGGCAAATGTTCGCTGACCTGTTCGAGTGTGTGCGTGTGCCCGTGTTGTTCCATCAAGGACCGCAACAGAGATTGAGGGACGGAGATCGTTGGCATGTTTGCTCACCTACCTTGCAAACCAATGCGGCAATGGCCGTCCATAACCAGCCAGCCTCAAGCCGCTGACAGAAGCCGTTTCATGATCCAACGCCCGCAAGTGCTTCCGGTCAAGCAGGTCAATGCTGTTGAGTCCTATTCTGCGAAGTTGGGAAGCGAGGTCGTCTTGTGTCCCTTGAAGCCAGTAGGCAATGTCCTCTGCATCGGCCATCGGTGCAGCACAGCAAACGAGGTCCACGCCAGAAGCGAGCAAGACGGCAAGGTCATGGCCTGATGCAGAGAACCCGAGCAAAAAGCCCGTTTGCGTGGTGCTTTGACTCAGGTGTTCCTTCTTTGAACGGCCGGTCATTGGAAGTGCTGCGGCCTCGGACAAACCTGAGCCATCTTCAATGCGAGCAAGGGCAGCATCCATCCCGTGGTAGGCTGCCTTGGTGTGGAGGGATTGGATACGGCTTACGCCGTCGACCAAGGCCACGGGTACGTTGGGTTTGGCCATGCTTCTCAACGCCACCAACAACCCATCGAGCTGCTCAGCGTTCAGCGGAGGTAACATGTCAAGTGCGATGGCCATGCCACCGGCTTGCGACAAATCCGATGCAATCTCAAGCAGGTTACCTTCGCCCACCAGAAGAACATCAACGGAACGTGGTGCATGTTCCACCAGGGCGGGGTGACGATTGAGTACTTGGGTGACGACGGGTGGCGTCTTTTTGTTGGGCGTGACCGTTGAACCACTGGCCAAATACGGGAGCATCGGGATAGGAAGTGCAAGGGATTGAACGTCGTCGTCAACACCAAACAGAGCAACGGTGTCAACGGTTTGGTAGTCGGGAAGCGGGGGGAGTTCTTCGTTGACCAAGCCAATTTGCGCCAGGTCGCCTGAAGAGACCATGTAGCCGGCGGATTCTACGAGGAGATTTTCTTGTGGCGTGAGGCAAACCGCATCGCTAGGAATGTGGAGGCTCTCGTCATCGAGCATGGCGTTGATTTCTTCCACTTCACCGGCTTCGAGCGGGCGAAGGGTGACGCCGGGAGGCGGTGGTGGGCACCGGCCGTTGACAACGATTCGACCGCCTTTCATTCCGGCACCGGGATCCGAACCCACATCGCCGTGGACCACGATGAGTCCGCCGGTCATTCCTCCTCCAATACGTGCCCCGCTTGCTCCACGGATGATGACGATGCCGCCACTCATCTTTGCTCCGGAATCGTCGCCGCATCCATCCATCACAGTGATGGTGCCGGCGTTCATAGCATACCCCGTGAAGTGGCCAGCCATGCGTTCACAGACGATGGTCGTCCCTTGATTGGCTGCACCCAAAAATGAACCTGCATCGCCTTGGATGGTGAACGAGCCCCCCTTGCCAAAGGCAGCCACCCACGAACCAAGAACACCCAGAGCACGCAATCGTGCGCCATCGGGAAGGTTTGGGCAAAGGCCGAGTTCTCCGTTCTTTGGTACGGGGTCGCCGGCGTTGGTCCACCCGATTCGCAAGATGGCGTTCTGCTCAGCAGCGGCTTCAAGCCGGGGGCCGAGTTTTTCATTGATGTTCATCGACCGTTTGACGACATCGGAAACATCCGCCATGATGCACGGTTGAATCCATCATCCAAATAGCCTGCTGTTGAGCGGTCAAGCCTTGCTGTGTTTTCACAGGAAGATGGGGGTCAACGGTCCATCAAGAAGCCTTATTGACGGCCTTCATGAGCAGCACATGGAGAAGGTCATGACCATCAAAGTCGCCATCAACGGATACGGAACCATCGGCAAGCGCGTGGCTGACGCAGTGGATGCCCAAGACGACATGGAGATTATCGGCGTGACCAAGACACGTCCTTCGTTTGGCTGTGACTTGGCTGTGCGAAAGGGTTACCCCTTGTACTGCACCTACGACGATTCGGATCGAATCGCAGCGTTCGCAGAAGGCGGTTACACTTGTCGTGGGGGGCTCTCTGATTTGTTGGCCGTGGCGGATATTGTGGTGGATTGCGCACCGGGGAAAGTTGGTGCATCCAACAAAGAAGCCTACGTTGCTGCTGGCGTGAAATTCATCTTCCAAGGTGGCGAAAAGCACGAGATGGCAGGCATGTCATACACCTCTTCGGCGAACCACGCAGCGAACCTGAACGTCCAAGGCACCCGGGTGGTTTCATGCAACACGACGGGTTTGTCCCGTACCCTCGTCCCACTCTACGAACACTGTGGCTCGCTGTCCGTTGAATGCACCATGATTCGACGTGCTGCCGACCCGGGCGACTCTGCCAAGGGCCCCATCAACGCTATCAAGCCCGTGCTCAAAGTCCCCTCCCACCACGGTCCAGACGTGATGACGGTGAAACCCGAGATTCAAATCAATTCCATGGCCGTAGCGGTTCCTACGACGCTGATGCACTGCCATTCAATCGTCGCGACCTTGCCCGATGGCCATGGATTGACCACACAAGGGGTGCTTGACCTGTGGGGAAGCAACCCGCGTATCATCATCATGAACGGTGGCGAAACGGGCATCACCACCACGGCAGAGGTGATGGAGTATGCACGCGACATCGGTCGAAAGTGGGGCGACCTCCACGAAATATTCGTCTGGGAGGACGGCGTGAAGCTTGACGGGAACACGTTGTATTATTTCCAAGCCATTCACCAAGAATCGGACGTGATTCCCGAAAATGTTGACGCCATTCGTGCGCTCATGGGCACCGAATCTGATTGGCGAATCTCGGTGCAAAAAACCGATGCAGCCATCTCAGCGTACAATCGGCTCTAGGCCACGAACGATGCGCCATCAACACAGGCGAGAGTTTCATTCAAAAGAGGGGCTTGATTCCGAAGAACATGCAGTCGAGAGCATGGCTATCCGTTGTTCTCTTTTTGCTGGTTTCTACCCCCCTCTCGGTTGCTGCGAATGCAACCGTGCAACCACTGAACGAAGCCGTCCAAGAGCGTTCAGAATCAGGCTTGTCGTTTGACCAAATGAGCGAAGTTCAGCGGCTTGAATTGGCACGAAGTCACTGGTCAACGATGCCGCATGCCTCCATGGTCGAGGCCTCAATCAAGCCATCGACGGGGCAACTTCATCTTTCACACGGTTCGTTTGATCCGTTGACGTCGGCAGGACCTGTTCTTCCAGCATGGTTAATGCGGGACGGCGATATGGCCCACACCGGTCTCGCCGTTCTTCAGTTGCACGAGGCCAACGGCGTCGTCTTGTCCTCGCTCCAAGAGATCTACGGTTTTACCGTACTGGACGTGCTCTTCGACGAGGCTTGGCTGGTACGCCTCCCTCCGAATGCTGCCCTTCCGGCGCTCCGAGAAGAAAGCGAACTTCGGTGGCTTGGCCCTCAACATCCAGGTTGGCGTGTGGCTCCAACCCTCATCACGACACCCTCGAGCGTAGAGTTCATGTCCATTGTTCCGACACCAGACCTTGGCCTGGGTGGATATGGAGCGCTGGCTACCGATTTGGTCCGCTACGGGGCAAACGAAGCCTCCTGTGATGCTTGGATGTGCAGCGCCAACGTGCATCCAGAAGACGCCCGAGTATTTGTTCAAAACGTGGCGCACGATGGCCGAATCCTCTGGACTGAACCCGCCAGCGAACTTCGCGTGCACAACGCCCTTGCGTGGTCCGTAGCCGGCGTCCAAGGCGTGGCCAACAACGCCACGTTTACCTTGGATGGCTCGGGAGAGATGGTGGCCATCACCGATACTGGACTGGACAACAATCACCCAGACCTCGCTGGAAGAGTGGCCGCAACCTACACCCAGTTTGGGTTGGACCCCAGTCCACAGGACACCAACGGTGGCCACGGCACCCACATTGCGGTCACGGTGTTGGGCAATGGAACGGGTGACGCCGCAGCACGGGGGGTGGCACCTGCTGCCACGCTTGTGATGTACGCATTGGAACACGACCCTACCGGAACATTCGGGCGGATTGGCTCGATTTACGACATGCTTCGTGATGCTGAACAGATGACGGCCCGTCTCTCGGTGAACGCATGGGGACTGAACGGAAATTACGGACAATACACGGCCGATGCTCGCTCCGTCGACATTTTTGTTCACGACCGAAAGGACTTGACGCCCATCTTTTCCGTGGGTGACCGAGGTGGGTCGGGGGCGTCTCAGGTCACCTCTCCTGCGACCGCCAAGAACGTCCTCGCTGTCGGCGCCTCCACCACGGGAGCGACGGGAACACTCGCCGCTGGATATGTTGCGAATTTTTCTTCACTTGGTCCGAGTCTTGATGGCCGTGTCAAACCCGATGTGGTCGCTCCAGGCGTGGGCATTTGTTCAGGGTTGGCCGAAGAAGCTCGCTTCCCTGCTGGTGCCTCATGCCTGTCCGGATCGCACGCCAGCGGGAATTCGTACTACATGTCGCTCACCGGCACCTCTCAAGCGACAGCCGTCGCCTCTGGAGTTGCTGCACTCACACGTGAATTCATTCGCGAACAAGCAGGCGTGGCATCTCCATCGAGTGCGCTTGTGAAAGCTGCCCTCATCAACGGCGCAACCGATCTGGATACACCGGACATCCCCAACGCTGCCGAGGGGTGGGGTCAAATCAACCTCGAACGAACGGTGCTTCCAATGGACGGGTCCACCCCGCTTGACACCTTCTTTGACGACAAGAAATCACTCGAGCCCGGCTTTGGACTGCTCTATTCGTTTTCGCTCGACCCTTCTCATGGTCTTGATTTGACCTTGACATGGACCGACGAAGCGGGCAGTGCCAACACGGCCCAGTCCCAACCCCGCCTCGTCAACGACCTCGACTTGGTGTTGGTAGCGCCCGATGGAACCGAGTGGTTCGGAAACAACTTCGCTCAAGGATTCTCGACATCGGGCGGTACCGCCGATGACCTCAACAATGTCGAACGTATTCGTATTGCTCCCGGTACCCTTTCTTCGGGCAACGGAGATTGGATCATCAAGGTGCTGCACCGGGGTGGCTCAACTCAAGATTTCGCCTTGGTGATGTCGGCGGTTGCTACGCCAACGCCACAAGCCGACTTGGTCGTATTTGATGGCAGCATCCTCACATCGTCAGAAAACCCATTGCGAAACGATTTGATTTCCATTCGGCTTGCTTGGGCGAACCAAGGAACCAGCACCTCTTCATCGTTCGACATCCTCCTGGAAGATTTGACCACCCAGACCACACTCGCCACCGCCAGCCGTCCAAGTCTTGGTCCGGGCATGATCGACTCCTACACCATTTTCCACCAATTCGCCACCACCGGCGTCCATACGCTTCGGTTGTCAATTGACACGGGGAACACCGTGATTGAAATGAACGATGCTCTGAACGGTATCGACAACAACATCCTAGAGCAAGATGTGGAAGTGATGGCCCTTGGTGTTCGCGTGGTGGTTGAAAACGACGACGGTACGTTGCCCACCACACCGGAGGAACGGGCGGCCAACGCGATGATGACATTGGATGTTCGCAACGATTCCGGAATTGACATTCCGTTGAGTGTTCTCCACGAAGGTACAGGAAACCAATCCGTCAAATTGTCGGCAACGATGGTGCAAATCCCCGCCCCTGGCCGTGAAAATTTCTTCCTTCCAAGCCCGGACATGTGGACGCGAACCTTCAACGAAAGTGCCACGTTCGTCCTGAACGCCCAGGGAACCGAAGGCGCGAACAAATCCATCAATTTGAGACTTGAAGACATCGATTCGGATTTGACCACCGACCCCTCCAATCCTCGTTATGTGCGTGCAGGCACGTACGTGGTTGAACTGACGGCCAGGTATGAAATGCAGCCGACGGTGGCTCACACCCAACGCATCACAATTGAGGTTGAACAAATCGATCAGGTTCAGGTTGTTGCAGCGGGTACAAGCGGCCTTCAGGCTCTTCCAGGTGGTTCAAGCGTCTTTTCCATCTCGGTACGCAACACCGGAAATGCCCCCGCTCAATACAGCATGGAATGCTTCTCCGAACAGCGGTGGCAACTGATGCTAGGCTCCTCAAATTCATCACAACTTGATTTTGAACCCTTGACCATCCTCGAATACCTCCCCATGTCCATCCGTGTGATTGTACCGTTGGTAGCAGATGGCGTACCTTCAGCTGGCGACACGGATACGGTCACCTGTTACGTGACCTCGCTCACGGATTTGAGCATGAATTTCTCGGAAACCGTGACCATCACTGTTCTCGCTCAAGAATCGTTTGATGTACATCTCATGGACGACAACGGACGAGTTGGGCCCAACCAACTCTCGCCCGACATTTCGGTCGATAGTGGACAAAAGGTCTACCTCAACATGAGTATCATCAACACCGGGAACATTGAGGTTGAACTCGATGTATCGGTGCTTCCAGACAACCCGCAGTGGGCCATTCAAGTGAGTTATGACGGTGCGACGGACACGCGTTCCATCACCCTGGCCCTTGGTCCCGGTCAGGACACCACGGTTCAGTTCATCTTCGCGGTACCGCTGACGGCGGAAGAAAACGATGCCAATTCCTTCACGATACGGACCGAGCGTAGCTTGTCCAATTTCCGGCAGAACATCACCCGGCTCGTTGTTCGCGATGAGCTGGGAATCGAACTCACTCCACCGACGGACAACCACATTGATGCCAGCATCGCAAGCGTTTTTTCCTACGGGGAATTCAAGGTGAAAAACACCGGAAACACCGACCTGTTGCTGAATTGGTCCCACGGGCTTGCGCCAGACGGTTGGGAGGTTGGTTTTGCCAATCCAATCGTCTACCTGGAACCAAGAGAGGAAAAGATCGTTCGCTTTGGACTCATTCCGCCAGCACAAGCCGAAGCGACGGACAATGCCTTTGAATTGTTGATCAAGGTCAACGCCTCAAACCTCGGCCGATTTGTTGTAGCGGATGAAATGGTGTCCGTGGGGGTCCTCTCCTCTGCGTACGGTAGCATTTCTGCAATCGGTGAAGGCGAACGTCTGCTTCAGGGAATTTCTCGTGAAGATGGGCGAACACAGGCCTTCGAGATTCGCAACGATGGCAACGTCCCCCTCACCGCTTCCTTGACCTCCGTCCTGTTTGACAAGGATGGCGAAGAGCGAACAGATTGGTCGATCAGCATCAATCCGGATACCGTGACCCAACTCGCTGTTGGCGCCACACAAATCGTTGAAGTCACCCTCACGCCCTCGGAGAACGTCGCAAGAGGCACATCCACGCTGATGCTGAACTTGAGCACAGAAAGCGGTGTGGTCACGAACCTCCAGATGGATGTTAGTGTCGCAACGGCGACGGGTTCCACGGGTCTGTTCAGTGTTCTGCCTCCCGCCGTTAGCGGAGCGTTGGTGGTCGTTTTGCTGGTTGGTGTTGTCGTGGTGGGTCGGCGGATGAAGAAGTCCGGGGAACTCACCGACGACGGTGCCGAGTTGGTGGCTCCCAACACGCACGTCGACCCGGACACCTTGGGGCTACGCCGAGACGAAGCCTTGGACCTCGGAACGGCTGTTGACGAACTAACGAGCGGTGAAGTCAGTGATGACGAGATTGCCCAGGCCATCATGCAGTCGATGGACCTCCCCGCCCTACCTGCTCAGGTTCCTGCAGGCCTTCCTCCTGCTGGTTTGCCTCCCAAGGCCAATGTTCCGAGAGGTCTGCCGCCTGCGGGTATGCCTCCACTTCCTCAACCCGGCAAGGCATTGCCGGCCCTGCCACATGTGCCCTCGTCGGCCGTCCCGTCACCGCAACCTGCTCCAACCGCCGTTCCACCTCAAACAGCCCCGCCCCTCCCGCCGGGTGGTCTCCCAGCCGGTTGGACCATGGAGCAATGGCAACACTACGGCCATGAGTGGTTGCGCCGGCAAGGCTGAGTCGTGAAGGTTGAAAGGGAGGACCCTCTCCCCGATTTATGGGCAGCATCGTATTGTTTGGGCCACCGGGCGCAGGGAAAGGAACGCAAGCACAACGCATTCTCGAGCACACGGGTCTTCCCCAGGTCTCGACGGGAGACATGCTGCGAGCAGCGGTCAAAGCAGGCACGCCTGTTGGGCTCGAGGCGAAGGGCTACATGGACAGAGGTGCCTTGGTGCCCGACGATGTCATTCTGGCCTTGATTCAGGAGCGCATTGAAGAAGCCGACGCAAAAAACGGCGTCATGTTTGATGGCTTTCCTCGGACCATTCCCCAAGCAGAAGCCTTGAGCCAACTCACGGAAATCACCCATGTTCTCGCCATTGACGTTCCAGATAGCCGGATCGTGGAGCGAATTTGTGGACGATTGACCTGTGGTTCCTGCGGACACGTGTATCACGACACGTTCAATCCCGTACCTGAAGACGGGTGCGCTTGCGGGAACTTCGTTGAAAAGCGACGAGCTGATGACACGGAAGCGACGGTGCTGAACCGTCTAGGTGCCTACCACGAGCAAACGTCACCTCTTGCAGCTTGGTACGAAGCGCGAGGTCTGTTCCACCGAGTCGATGGTGATCGCGACATTGATGTCATCACCGAGGCACTGCTCAAGATTGTCCAATGAGGTGAATGTCATGCCCCGTCGTCGCTCACGTTCCAACAAGCAGGAACGGAAGGCGAAAGCAACGAACGCACAGGCTCACCTCACACAGGTGCTGAAAGCGCCGCATCGCTATCCTCGTGAAGTGATTGAATCCGCCGCTGTTCATCTCGTCAAAACATCGCGGCGTCATCGTCTTCGTCTCGACCCAGAAGGACGGGAAAGGGTCTGCCGTTCGTGTTGGGCCAATCATGTCTATTCCTCGCAATTTCGTGTTCGAATCAAGGCAGGTCAGCGCGTGAAGACATGCCTTGCTTGCGGCACCATCCGAAGGTTTGGAGGGGGTCCCAAGTACCATCGCAAGCAGCGTAAGGTGACCTGAGATGGCCGACATACCTGAACGAGTTCTGCGTGAGGCCAAATCCAGGGAGTTTCGCGCCAGCGTTCGGATTGGGAAGGCAGGCATCAGCGAAACGGTTGTCGAGGAAATTCGTCAGCAACTGCGCAACCGAGAGTTGGTGAAAATCAAAGTCAACAAAGGGTTGTTCGAACGTGAGCAACGCCGAGAAGTGTGGACCTATCTTGCGGAACAAACGCAAACCACCCTCGTTCTGCAACGCGGGAACATCGGTGTATTGTGGCGTGGGTAACCAAACAGAAGCAAAGGGTCAAAGGTGGCCTTTTCTTCGGCGTGGTTAGGAAGCGAACGTGATGAACAATCTCCTCTTTACCAACAGAAACCGACAGGTCTCGTTCGCTCTTCTCCTCTTCGTTGGTTTCATGATGCTGATGGGCTATTCATCGGCCGCGCCCGGAGGCGTTTCCTTGGAAGTGCACATTCGCGAGGGCATGGGCTCTCAAGCCATTGGGGTCGGGTTGATCATTCTCATCGCTGTCTATGCCCTGATCATTTTCGAATGGGTTCATCGAACATTGGCTGCTGCTGTCGGGGGCCTGTTGGCGGTTCTTGCCCTCAACTACTACGCTGTCGAAGACACGCTCACGCTGGCAGAAGTCACCACGATGATCGATTGGGAAACCATCGGTCTTCTTCTCGGCATGATGGTGATGGTCGGGATTCTTTCAAACACCGGCGTTTTCGAATACTTCGCCGTACTTTCCTACAAGAAAAGCGGTGGTTCAATTTGGACCCTGGTCGTCATCTTGTGCACGGTTACCGCCGTTTTGTCGGCCTTTTTAGACAACGTCACAACCATGTTACTGCTCACGCCCGTGACGATTCAACTCGCCAAGGTGCTCGACATCAAACCCATCCCTCTGTTGATCTCAGAGGTCTTGTTTTCCAACATCGGTGGGGCTGCAACGATGATTGGTGACCCGCCCAATATCATGATCGGCTCGGGCCTCTCCCCCGACAAAATTGCATCCACGGAAGGTGGCAAGTACGCCTACATGTCGGATTACGGCGTGACATTCAACGATTTTATCATCGAAATGGGTCCTGGAATCTTGATGTGCATCGTTCCGAGTTTTATGCTACTCAAATGGTTTTACGCAGAGGAATTTTCGGGTTCAAGGATTCGAGATGTTGCTGAACTTGAGGCCAAATACGGAATCAAAGACCCCGCCATGCTCAAGGTCGCTGGCGCCATCCTCATTCTCGTCATCTTGAATTTCTTCCTTCACCCCATCACCCACATCGCCGTTTCATGGATTGCTCTCGTCGGTGCTGTCGTCATGCTTCTTGCCACCGACCGGCATGACTTGGAAAAGCCGCTTCATCACGTCGAATGGACCACCTTGCTGTTTTTTGCGGGTCTGTTTGTTTTGGTTCACTCGCTTCAGTACATGGGCGTCATCAACTTCATCGGAGAATACGTCATGCAGGCCATCGCCTTCTTTGGAAGCGACACGGGTGACGGTCAAACGGTTCGTCTGGCAGCCGCGATTCTCATTGTTCTGTGGGTGTCGGCGATTGCTTCAGCCTTTATTGACAACATTCCTTACACGGCGACCATGATACCCATTGTTCTCCAAATCGCCCATGAGTTGGGCGATTACTTGCTCGGCCCGTTGATTTGGGCCCTCGCCTTCGGCGCTTGTCTTGGTGGAAACGGGACCCTGATCGGTGCGTCCGCCAACGTCGTGACGGCCGGTATGTCCGAAGAAGCCGGATACCCGATTTCGTTTAACGAGTTTTTCAAGGCTGGCTTTCCCATCATGATTCTTACCACTTTCATCGTTTCTCTCTACATGTTGCTCGTTTTCATCGTCGGTGGAGAAGACAACGCCACCTACGTGAAACTCATTTTGGTTGGCGTCACCTTGCTCAGCATCATCGGTCAACTGGCCCGTGGCCGAAGTAAGGGGAAGTCGTTTGCCGAGGCTCTGGTTGATGACGAGATGGCAGGTATCCAAGAATTTGTCATCGATGCCAAGGACAAGACCACGAAAATCCTCCGTGGTGAGGAAGAGTAAATCGGCGCAGACCAGCGTTGACTTGAAGTCCTGTCGCAGAAACGCAGGTGTAGGCGAGTCCAATGTTTGAGTGCCAAATCTGTGGTCTCCTTTCGCTTGGCGGGACGGCGTGCCCTGCTTGTGGGAGTCAACTGCGCACGGACTTGTCCACGGCCATCGACTCCGAAGAACATCTTCCAAACGAAGTCCCCGGCTTGGACGACGCCGCTGCTGCATGGTACGATTTGGAAGGCATTGAACCCCCCGAAGAAGCCGCTGAGTCATCCCAAGATTCGGATCCACCCACTGAGGAGGGGAGCCTGCCCTTTGGGTTCCAAGGCCAATCCAACGTCTACGCTTCTCGTTTACCGTTCGGCATCGGGAGTTTTGCTGAAGGCATTCCTTTTGATGCAGGCTCAGCCACGCCGCCTGCTGCAACCACGCCCGAATCACCACGTGTTGAACCCGTCACTGAACCGACGCCGGCACCAAGCAATACTCCCTCCGAACCTGCGCCACCCGCTGTGGATGCTGTGCGTGCAACACCTCCCGTTCGTGATGTCCTTGACGATATCCCCGAACCCATTCCGTCATCTGCGCCATCGTCCGGAAGCCACGACCTTGCTCACCTTCCAGACGTTCCCGTTTCGGTGGTCTCGGTCCAACAGGAGGCACCACGTCCTGCACCTGCCCCTCCTGCACCAGCACAGGCGCCAAGCAAGCCGGTGCGGATCCAATCCGCACGTTTGGTGACTCCCTCGCCTGCGGTTGAGGGAACTACACCCTTGCCTGATGACATGGCCCCTGTTCAAGACGAACCTCCCGTCCCCGATTACTGGCGCATTGATGCACAAATTCCAGATTATGAGGAGATTTACGAAAAGACAGAAGCCGTTGTCGAGATGGAGTACGCTTCCATCGAAGACGATGTGGTGGTGTTTGACCACGAGACCGACTCACCTGCGGCCGTGTTTCACTCGCCGCTTGAGGCCACACCCGTCTCAAACGCGAGCCCCTCAATCGTGCTTGCCTTGCATCCAGTTCAGGCCTTGAACATCGATGTCGGCGGTTCTGCTGAATTGCAGTCGTTGCTCGGTGAAGGATTCAACCAAATGCAGCAAGGGTCATGGTCCGATGCGGCCCGGGTCTTCCAACGCCTTGCGGGCAGCTTGCCAACGAGTCCTGAGGTGTTCAACAACTACGGGATTTCGTTGCTTCAGCGAGCGATAGGTATGCGGGACGGTGCCGACCTCCAACAACAATCCATGGCGTCAGCTCAATTTGAATCGGCCATCCTTGCTCTCCGTGAAGCAGCGAAAGGAGCGCCTGCAAACGGAGATATTTTGGTGAACCTTGCCTCAGCGCTCATTGAAAGTGGGCGGTCAGAAAAGGCGCTCGGTATCATGAACGTCCACAACGCTCGTTCACCTGGCTCGGCAAAAGGCCTCAATACGGCCGCAGTGGCCATGTTCAACTTGGGGCAACTGACGCAATCAGCGGAAGTATTGCAGTCGGCGGGCGAAGATCCCGTGGTCGCTTCGAACCTTCAAAAATTGAGCCCGGGTGCAAGAGCCCAGTGAAATCCCCCAAATACGCTCAAAAACACGACACTGTACCCCGGTGAAGGGATTGGAAGATACCGATTTCTTCTTATATGGGGGGAAGGTCGGGTGGTTGCTTAGCACCCTGTCATGCCTGTCATGGTGGGGGA
>JAYQAK010000037.1:0-14746 GCA_038136695.1 Candidatus Poseidonia sp. | reverse complement strand
GTGAGCGAGGTGGAGGCGCCCTTCCACCGTGTGGAGGAGGGCATGGTCAATACCGTCTGGTGTGTTCTTGAGCAGGGCTTCTGCCTCGTCAATGCGGTGCTGGAGAAGGTAGTGGCTTGCAACACGTGCACGCAACTCGCCGCTGGAGGGTTGGCGTTCAATCGCCGTCAGTAACGTCTCCTCGGCAGCCACCGTTGAGCCTTCGAGCGCCAGCAACTCCGACTTCAAGAAAATCGAATCAACGCCACCCGCATCGAGGGCTACGGCGTGGGTCACGGCCTTCAGCGCATCCCGTTCATACCCTTGTTTTCGAGACAGGAGACGGGCTTTAAGGGCCCATGCCTCTCCACATTGGCGGTCAAGCGTGAGGCATCGTTCGTTGGCTTCCAAGGCGAGTTCGTGTTCTTCCTCGTCTTCCAACAGCTGGGCATAGGTCAACCAGTCTTCTGAACGGTCCGGGTCTTTTTCAAGCGCTTGCGTGATGGCTTCAATCGCTTCGCTACGAGCACCTGCTCGAGCGCGAAGGCCGGAGAGCAGGGATCGGTCGGCAGCCGTGTCGACACCGAGTGCTTCGAGACGACGCACGGCTCGCTCGGCCTCGCCGTCTCCCATGGATGCCAACAAATGCGCGTGAGCCCGAAGGAGGGCGGGGTCATCGGGCGTCAACTTCATGCGAGCCTCCAACCAATGACGATAGAGGTCGTCGTCCCCACGAAGACGGGCAATGTGCTCCAGTCCTTCGAGGACACTGGCGTGTCCCGGGGAAAGTTGGTAGGCCACGCCGAGGGCGTGTTCTGCCCATTCGTAGTGCTGGAGATGGCAGGCGGCAAGTCCGAGGCGGTGGGCCGTGTCCGCGTCCAAATGAAGGGCGGTCATGGTCAACTGATGACGATCGAACACGGCCAAAAGGCGACGAAGTAAACTCAGATGGTTCACGGAGAGCGTGGGTTCGGTCGAGGACTCGGTGGATTGGTGCTGAACAATGGCTCGAAGCACTTCGCAGGCTTGACCGATGTCAACATGCTGAAATTCATCGCCTTCGTGGTGAAGAAGGAACTGATGCACGGAAAGTGAAGCGTCAATCTCCGGGTGAATGGCTCGTAAGGCGTTCATCGTGGCTTGAACCGTCTGTACATCTTTGCGCACGACGTCGGTGGCGGTGTTGAGATGGTGGAAGTGGGTTGCTTGGGATTCCCTCAAGAGCGTCTGCATGTCAAGAAGTCGAATCATCTTGCGATTCACCGTCAACATCCAATACCCGGCCGCACCTGCAAGACCGATTGAAAGCGTTCCTAAACCGATGGCGAGCAGACTCATTGCCCCCCAGCCGTTCAGTTTGCCTTTATGGTCTGCGGAAGAATCCAAGCCGAAACTCGCTGTTTTTGCACCCCACCATCCACGCCGTTGACGTCAAGAACCGCTTGAACCATGGCTTCGTCGGCAGGACCACCGTTCATATTGAAAGCCCTCAAGACCCCGTGCCCTAACGAGGCGAATGGACGAACACGACGATGTGGGTGACGAGGTCATGCCTCGCCTTGATGCCTTGCAGCGTTTTGGATTCCCTCGTGACGACATGGAAGCGTTCCTCAACGAACATGAAGCGGCTCGAGAAGAGCGGCTACAATGGCTTGAACAACGGCGCGATACCGCTTCTGAAATCGAAGACAGAATGGTGGCCATGGCTCAATCGACCATCCGTTCCCTCGAGGGCCTCGATGGATTTCGTGGAGCCATGAACGATCCGTTCACCATCGAAGAAACCTACCTTCAGTTCGAACGCTCCATGAGGGAGCTTGCTCCGTGGGAGCCTCCACTGAACCGTTGGAAAACGATGTGGTACGGTCAGGGATTCGGTGAGGAATGGACCCTGCTTTACCGACGGTTGTTGGATTTGGACCCGTCCAGTGACGCCGCAGTTGAATCACTCCATCGATTGTTTGAGACGCCAGAACGGTACGATGAGGTGTTTCGACACTTGGAAACCGTGCAGGAGGATGAGCGCCGGCAACGGACGATGATGGCTTCGATCGTCGAGGACTTGAATCAACAGGGCTACGATGTGGGTGACATCGAGAAGTACACACTCCTTGACGGCCTGCAAGCCTTGGATGCTTGGCAATCGTTCCACGGAACGAGAGAACGGGTACGCTTGAGCATCAAGCAACTCATCGCCCCGTTTGATGCTGGCTTGGCGCTGGATTTCGAACGGCGTTGCGACGCACTTTCGCGCCTTGACATGCAAGACGACTTGGTTGCGTTGCAAACCGAAGTCAACCAGTTGTCTCAAACACTCGAAGACCGAAGGAAGGCGCTCTCTTCCACCATCGATGGGTGGCGAGCGCAAGGCATTCATTTCCCCCACGATGGTGACCTCCACCCAAGCGAACTTATGGAATGGGAAGCCAACCACGATGTGGTTGAGGCTTCCGTCGCTGAACATTTGGCCGTGGTCGAGCGTTGGAAACGCTTTGCACAGTATTGGCCAACAAGGGTTGAGGCGTCCAAGGCACTCGTCGGACAACTCGACCAGACCGCTGCTTTGGTTGACGCCGTTGACGAACTCGATGCCTTGTGGAAGAAAGCCGAATTGGACGGATTGGACCTCCTCCAACACTACGAGCATGCAGGCCTTGAAGTCGCTCACTGGCGGCAACTGGTGTTTGAGGAGCCGTTAGGGGCACTTGAACGCATCATGGCTCGCCGGTTGTTGTTGGACCGAAGGGCGATGTTGCTCCGTGCGTTCAACGATTTGGATGTCTCGTTTTCGGGACAAGACGACGTGGAGGTCCGAGTTCACGTGCTGGCTTCAGAGGACGTGGATGCTGATGTGTTGGAAGAAATGGAAGCATTTCTCGCACGTGCGTCAAGAAGGTTGGAGCGCCATCGCATCATGCTCGAGGAGGAGTTGGCCGCTATGCGTCGCTCGGGTACGTTAGGCGAAGAACGCCGAACCGATCAGATGTCCATCGCTGAATTGGAACGCCATGTTTCAGCGATGCAAACCGGCAGAACAACGCCCGGTCGGGGGGCGCCGTTGGCCACCGCACCGCACGTTCTTGCGTCGCTGGAAAGGGAACTTGACCAGTTGGTGGAAGAGGGTTGGGTCGTGACGAACTGGATCGAACAACTTCCTCATGACCCGGTCGAAGTCGCCCGAGGCCTCAGCAACGCACGCCCCTTCATTGAACAGCACGATGCCCTCCGACGACGTCTCCAACGACTCCCCTGGCAGCGTGACGTGGCGTTGGCCCTTCGCGTCGAAATGGAACTCAAACAGCCCCATCGCTTGGAGGCGTTGACCAGTGCCATTCCTCAATGGGCCACGCACCTCGCAAATCGGCCGGTGGAAGACGATGCCTACGCCCTCCATGTTTGGCAACCTACGCTTCAACGCCCAACCTTGGTACCTGTGCCCGAGACGATGGAGCGGCCGGTGTTGCGACCAACAACCGTTCTTGACGATGCGCACGAAGCCATGCTCGAGGCCATGGAACCCTACGTGGAAGAGGACGCTGAGGTGGAAGAGTCGGTCGTGGAGCCACCTCTTCCCGAGCCTGCCCAAGCAACGGTCGAGCCGGTGGAAGAAGTGAAAGATGATCCCGTGGATTCGGTCACCGTGGAGGTCGCTCCAGAACCTGTCCAAGCAACGGTCGAGCCGGTGGAAGAAGTGAAAGATGATCCCGTGGATTCGGTCACCGTGGAGGTCGCTCCAGAACCTGTCCAAGCAACGGTCGAGCCGGTGGAAGAGGACGTCGCTGCCTCGGTATCGCAGCCCGTTGCGTCAACAGCCCCAGCATCAACAGAAGCCACCAACGATGCCTTGCGTGAACTTTCAACGCTCCTTTCACTGCTCGGGTTGACAGACATCGCCCAAGAGCTCGACGCGGACGGAATAGAGGCGGTGATGGCCGTTCGACGCGGACTCGCACAACACGTCAACGTTGAACCGCGTGACGTTCGGATAGCCCGGTTGTTGCGGTTGACGCTGAGATTGCTTCCAGAAGGGGACGGTGACGATGAGCGACGGGCAGAACTTTTGCGCACGCTCAACGAGGTGTTTCCCTCGCTCAAGCGATGGATGCGGCGGCGCTTGGAAGCGCGCCATTCCGGCGCGAGCGGTGACTTTCTCGATGACGCGGAGGCGTTGGGAGTTGCCCTTCAGCGGATCCCTGGTCTTGGCCGTCACGTGCCGCTGACCAAAGACACCTGGCCGCTGCCTCAAGATTTGGACGGATTGGCCAACGAAGTCAACCGTCTCCATCGAGCCGTTCACTTGCCATCGGCCGGTGGCGTCCAAGCCTGATTCAGTTCAAATCGTCCCACAATGCGTCTTCGTCGACGTTCGAGGTCGCCACTGGAGGCGGGAGTGGGGCTGGAGGCAGCGGTGTCGGTAACGACGGTGTCGCAGGAGGTGGTGGTGTCGGCAAGGCCGAGGGCGGCGGAGGCAAAGGCGGCAGGGGTTCGGGCTGTGTTGCCATGCTCACAGGAGGACCCACAACCGGCGAAGCCGCCACCGGAGGTGCTGGTTCAGGCAATGCACTCGCTCCAGGAGGGGTTGGTTCAGGCAATGCGCTCACTGCAGGAGGCCCTGGTATGGGGAGAGGGGTTGGTTCGGGCACCTCCGGAGCCTGTTTGAGGGCGGGGGCAGGTTCGGGAGGTCGGCCAAGCGCCTCAACGACCGCATCGATATGCTGTGTGTCCAACGTCCCCGTTCGAAGGAAATCCACAATGGCTGGCCCGAGCAAGGCCGTGCTGTTGTGAATGAGGTAGGGTTCTTGACGCCAACCCGAGAGATAGAAATCGTGTCGCCCGCCGTGGTCAGAAAAGGAAATGCGATGCAAGTCAAGTTTGGTCATCAGCACACCAAACAGACCGGTGAGGACGAACAGACTTCCTCCCAAGGCCAAAGCGCCTTGCGCAAACGGGGTTGCGAAGACCAGTCCAAACGCCAGTGAAGTCCACCACAACATGCGGAGTTTGGAAAAGAGGTCCAGATGGGTGTGCGAATATCCGGAAATGTGTTTCTTGACCAAGGTCATTCTGACATTCAGCCGCCGTACACCATCGGCATCGTAACGCGCCTCGACGATGCGCATCAATGCATCGTCCATGATCACCGATGTTGATTCGTGTCCACTGACATGTTGACTGAGAGGAAATTCCGTGACCGATTCGCCCTGAAGTGCCAAAATGGGTGCAGCACGAATCGGGAGCGTCCACGAGGTGTCAAGAGGTTGAACGTCCTCAGTCTCGTCTTCCTGCGTCGTGTCAACAGCAGGGTTTTCCCGCTCGTCTTCGTCTTCTGGGGATGCTTCCTCTTCGACGGGCCAGTCCACATCGAGGTCGTCGTTCATGGCCTCCGGTGACTTCCTGAGGCCATTAATCAACCGGGGGTTCAACGATGAACTTCAGCAAACCACACTTCAACGCCTTCAGGGGCTTGGTATCCTTTGCCCTCTTTGGTGCCGACCACCGTGGTTGCGTTGGATTGGTTGACGTATGTCATGACTTTCTCCGTAACGGCACCGTTGAGAATGAGCGCTTCGACACTTTCCGATTCACTCATGGCAGCCTCAAGTTTTGAGGGGCCAATTTCTTCGGAATAGGAGCCATCCGCAAAGCGAATGATGGCCTTGTTCTTACCCATTTCATCAACCATGTCAAACAGTTCTTGCACGTCTGCCGGTGCAGATTCCACTTCTTCGGGCGTGAATTCCTCATCCATGCCCTGGTCCCAATCCTTGTCGCCGCCAAACTTTGAATCGTCTTCAGCGATTTTCTTGTCGAGTTGGTGTTTGAATTTCACCGCTTCGACCTTCTTTTGCAAACACATGGTGACGGTCTTTTGGGGAAGCAATTCCCACTCTTGGCCAACCGGGGCCTGAGCGACGTGGTCCACCTTCATCATGTCGTAGAGTTGCATAAACAGCATCTCGCCGCCGCGATCACCGTCGATGGCAACCGTGACGCTTTCCTTGCCGTTGGCCAGGTCAATGAGTTCCTGCTTGATGTTGCCCGAGCCGTCTGCACTGATGGCGTTCTTCACGCCGCAGTTCAGCAGGTTTCGAACATCGTTGCGCCCCTCGACGATGATGAGTGAGGATGAAGATTCCACGTTGGGCCCGCAGGTCAACCCGTGAAACGACGTTGCGGTTCCAACGGTGAGAACCGAGCGAACTTCCTCGATGACCGTCTTCGAAGCGGCCTCGCCAGAGTTGACCATGGTCAACAGAAGTTCCTTGGCACGATCCACAACAGCCGTACGCTTGGTGGCACGAATGTCGCTGATCTGCAACACTTTGATGATGGCGTTGCACGGACCAATTCGGTCAATGGTCTCAAGAGAGCTGGCGATGATGGCCGTCTCAACGTTGTCCATGCTGCTGGGAATGATGATGGTCCCGTGCACTTTTCCGTTCTTGGTGTCCATTTCTACATCGACATGCCCCACACGCGCCGTGCGCTGCAACTTTCTCAGTTCGAGGTCGTCGCCGAGCAACCCTTCGGTTTGACCCATGATGGCCCCGATGATGTCCTTGCGCTGGACCGTTCCGTTCACTTTGATATCGGCCCGAATTTCATACTTCATGGCCTTGCCTTTGTTTCCGCCTCCGCGGTTTGAATTGTTGTTGTTTCGTCCCATGGGATTCTCTCCTTTGTGGTTCACGAACGCCTGTTGCGAAGGGTTGTCACGGTGGGTGACAACGTCCGATGCAACCACTCGCCAAGCGAGTGAGGTGAATGTGAACAACCCTCCCACCGTCCGGGTCTTTTTGAATCCTGTGCTCAAATTCTGGGGAGATGTCGGGTTTTGAAGAGAAACGGTTTCTTCAAGAAGTCGGAGTTCGTGCCATGAACCGTGTCGTCGCCAAGCCTCGGAACGTTGGATGTTTTCCGTTCCACCGTTGAGGTCATGTTGGCAGACGGCGTCTTAACCCGCGAAGAAAAGCGCCTGATCATCAAACTCGCCAGTGCCTTGGGCCTTGGTGCTGATGAACCCGCCTACGTTTACGAGGCCATTCAAACCAACGCTACAACACGCCCGGGCGAGAGCATTTCTGAAGACGAATCCCGAACCATCTACACCAAGGTGTTTGAGGTTGCTATCGTGAACGCTTCCTTATCAAAGGATGAATTTCGCGTGCTCGCTCACCTGCGGAGCCAATTCAACATCGACGATGCCATGCATGAAAGCATTGAGCACGAATTGAGAGAAATGGTGAAGGAAAAGTACGATGACAAAGCCGTGATCGACACCTTGATGGACACGTTGCGGGATTCCGTTGGACTGGTTGGGGATTTGTTTGATGCCTTCCGGAAGAAAACCAACGAAGGTGACCAGCGTTGAATCCGTTTCTCGACGATTGGTTGGAAGCCCAATCTCCACGTCATTTAACCTCAAAGAGGAAGGCGTTGCGGTTGCTCAAAGCGGCCTATGTGGCGTGCGTCGGTGACCTCATCAACAAACCCCGAACCGACCTCACGTCCACCGATGCAGGGTTTGCCTTCCACATCGGTACGCCGCTTCCCGACCTCCGGCAAATCACCTCGTGGATGTTGACCAATGCACCCAACCAACGGCGTCTAGCCAAACTCATCCCTGCCTTGTGGAAACGCCACGGCCGTGAAGACCTCAGCGTTGCGGGCCTGTTGTTGGCCAATCTCAACGAGCAAGTCCTTGGCCAACCGGCATGGATGGCCTTCATCCATCTCTTGCAGCGCAAAGAATCGTTGATGGTCGTGCTCGAAGTGGCCGAAGAGTTGGTGAGGGGCGGCCATGCCGTACCGGACGATACCTGGCTTGAAGCCGCAGCGAACCAGAGCCCTCAGTGGCACCAATACTGTGTGTTGTTTGTCTCGCTTCGAAGGGGGCCGCTCTCCTGTTCCCGTCTCGTAGAAACGGCCCCAAGGGGGGGCGAAATGTTCGAACGTATTCGTTCAAAACTGCTGGAAGCGGAGGGTTGATGGACAGCGGGGCCAAGTCGGTCCCATGGCTGAACGGTTGCTTCCTGCCGAGGACCCCGTGCTTGAAAACGTGCTGAAATGGACCGTAGACCGCGATGCAAAGGATGTTCGTCGTTTGCTTGAGTGGTTGCCTGAGGCCCGAAGCAGTCGCGAACGGAAAGCTCTGCTTCATCGGGTTCGGGGCTTGCTCAGTGAACTCGAGGCTGCGCTTGACCAGCTTGACAGCATGCATTGAGGGTGGTTAATGGGAATCGTTGCGTGTGTTTTGGCTGGGGGCCTCAGCCAACGAATGGGCCAAGATAAATCGGCCATGTTTGGCGGCGTGGCCCGCCTCCAAGGCGTGCTCCATGATGCTGGTATCGAACGCACGGTGGTGCTGTGTGGCTCACAGGAACGAAAATCCCTGTTTGAGGGTGAGGTGCTTGCCGACCCGGAGGGCGTTGATGGCTTGCACGAATTGATTCCTTGGATACGATCAACCCTTGAGGGAGACCTCCTCTTGATTCCCTGTGACGCGTTTTTACTCAACAAGGACGCTGTGGAGGTCTTGCTTCAATCCGCGCCTGCAGGTGGGGTCCCAATGGATTCGACGGGGCAACGGCAGCCGTTGTTTGCCTTTCTTCCAAGCGGAAGTCCTGTCTTGAACGACGCCGCATCGGTCAGGGAACTGCTCCAACACCTGCCATCCATTGATGTTGGGGAACATGCATTCGCTTATTCAAATTTCAACACACAAGACGAGGTGGATGCCCATCAACGGTCACTTCTTGGTCGGTGAGGTGGACTCGCCCTTCTGCAATCCATGTCAACACATCGGGATAGAGGCGGTGTTCCTCGACCTTCACGCGTTCGCTGAGGGTCCCCTCGGTGTCATCGGGGAAAACCGGAACGCACGCTTGGGCCAACACGGGCCCGGTATCCATGCCCTCGTCAACCAAATGGACCGTGCAGCCAGAAACGGTCGTTTTGGATGCCAACACATCACGGTGAGCATGCGCCCCGGGAAAATTGGGAAGAAGGGAGGGGTGTATGTTCACCACGCGTTGGTTCCAGTGCGCCAAAAAATGGCCTGACATCAGTCGCATGTAGCCTGCCAGCACCACGAATTCAACATCGTGGGCCGCAAGACACGCCATGACGGCCTGTTCGTGCTCCTCTCGAGAACGCTGTTGCCCCTCGTCATCGGTGTGCAACACCACCTCGGTGGGGACGCTCAGCCCTCGGGCTCGGGCCAAGCCTTGTGCGTCGGCGCGGTTGGAAACGACGACCACCGTTTGATGGGGCAAGTCCCGATCTTGTTGGGCTCGAATCAAGGCTTCCATCCCGCTTCCCGAACCAGAGATGAGAACACCGAGGCGAAGCGGTGCGGAGGTCGATGCCACGCGCCCGCCGGGTGTGCTCCGCTGCACCATGGTTGCGCCAAGAAGGGTTGAGATTCAACCTTTTGCAGAGAAAAGAAGGGTTTTATGGGCGGCCCGAACACAACCGGATGAGGGACATGACTACGCACAACGTGTCCTCGTCTGCATTGCGAAAACAACGCGCTGCAGATTTGGCAGAACGCTACGTCTCGCTGTCCGACCAGGAGGTCATCGAAGAGGTCCTCGCAGAACACAAACCGAGCGCGAATCCCGTTGTCCGCTCAATATGGATCGTTCTCGGGAGCATCTTCGTGGTGTTTGCTGCCATTGGCGTACTCCTTCCGGGATGGCCCACGACCTCGTGGCTGGTGTTCTCGGCGTATTGTTACGGTCGGTCATCCCAACGTCTGTTTTTGTGGCTCCTGACCAACCGTGTTTTCGGCTCCTCGCTGTTGGGCTATTACCGCTCAGGACGGGCGCTGCCCCTCCACTCAAAGATCATCATCTGCGGACTGATCACCATCGTCTCGGCATGTTCCATTTGGTACATCACGAAATTGGGCGACCCAGGCTTTGGTCAAACAACCATCGCTCTCGTGGCCGTCATCGGGGTTTGGTGGGTAGGGTGGCGTGTACCAACCACCGGCTAAGGTCGATCGTCCATCATCCGGTGATACGCTTCGATGACGTTTGAACCAGCATTCACGAAAATGTTGGGCAGCAAAGCGTGAATCAACAACAAGGGTGCGGCGATCATGAAACGAAGAGAAAGGGTCATTGCTGTCTTGAAATGTTGCCAATACGTTTGGTTGATGTCGTCTAAATGTCCCAATTTTTCACCTCAGTGCCTGAACAAACGATGTCCAGTAAACAGCATGGCCACGCCTCGTGCGTTGGCTTCGTCGATCACCTCTTGATCACGGATGGAACCCCCGGGTTGCACGATAGCGATGGCGCCTGCGTCGGCGGCTTGTTCCAATCCGTCCTTGAAAGGGAAAAAGGCGTCAGAAGCCAGCACGCAATTCGCTGCTCGCTCGCCAGCACGGCGTGCAGCAATACGCACGGCCTCAACCCGGCTTGTCTGGCCTGGACCAATGCCCACCGTCGCCGTGCCTTGAACCATCACAATGGCGTTGGATTTGACTTGCTCACAAACCCGGACAGCGAACTTCATGCTTTCGAGTTGCTCGGGCGTCGGTTCAACCTTCGTGACCGTGGTCGCTTTGGACCAATCGATGATGGGTGGCTCTTCGGTTTGCACCAACACGCCGCCTTCAATGGGCTTGCGAACCACTTGACGAACGAGTGGCGCCAAACGGTTGTTGGGTGACCGGATGGTGAGAAGGCGTCGATTCTTCTTCGCCATCAGCACGGCCTTCGCCTCAGCGGTATAACCTGGTGCCATCATCACTTCAACAAACAAGTCGCCAACGGCTTCAGCCGTGGCAACGTCAACGATTTCATTGAAGCATATGATCGAGCCGAAGGCCGATTCGGGGTCGCTGGCCAGCGCCATTTCAAACGCTTCCAGTTGTGTTGCACCGAGGGCCGCGCCGCACGGGTTGTTGTGTTTGACAATGACACATGCATGCGGGGTGTTTGGCCATTCGTCGGTTGACAGCGACCTGCAAAGGCGCAGCGTGGCATCCGCATCGCTGTAATTGTTGTACGACATGGCCTTGCCGCCCTCAACGTGAGCGGTCACCAAGGTGTCGGTGTTCGCCGAGGTGTCGTGGTCCACATAGAGGGCGGCCGCCTGATGACCGTTCTCGCCGTAACGCAAGGTGGAGACCATATGACTGGCGGCCAGGATGCTGCTGGGAAGTTTATCGCGTTGTGCTTCCATTGAGGAGGCAACAGCCGGGTCGCCCACGACACGGCGATGCAATTCCTGGGCGATGGCCACGTCGTACGATGCGGTGTGCTCGAACGCTTCCAACGCCAACGAGCGACGAAGATCCATCTCAACATCAATCACGTCGCCGGTCTTCTGCAGAGCGCCCAAGATGTCGTTGTAGCGTTGTGGATTGGTAGCAATCAGGACGTGTTGATGATTTTTCGCCGAAGCCCGGACCATGGTTGGGCCTCCGATGTCGATCATCTCAAGCAACGCTTCGTCCTCCAGGGGAGGGTCTTGGGCGGCGGCATCGCCAAACGGATACAGGTTGCACGCCACGACGCGAATGGGTGCGTACCCCAGCCGCTCGAGTTCCTTTGCATCGGCTTCTTGGTGCAATCGAGCAAGAAGCGGGCCGTGAATGGCCGGGTGCAGGGACTTCACCCTGCCGTCGAAAATCTCGGGGTGTTGTGTGATGTCGGCGACCTTGGAGACAGCGAGCCCGGCTTGAGAAAGCACGCGGGCCGTACCTCCCGTTGACACCAGTTCAAAACCGAGGTCGGCCAACCCCTGAGCGAACTCGACGATACCGGTTTTGTCCCAAACGCTGAGCAGTGCTCTCGGCGGCGGTTGTCGGATGGTGCTCATACGGTGGACCCGTTATCGCAGTTGCCCCGTCCGATGCACTTGAACATAGCGACAAGGGTGTTCGAGGCTTCTTCAGTCGCCACGAGCAGAGATGACTTGGTCGACGCGAAGCAACCCGCAGGCCGTTTCGGTAGCAGCTTCGAGAGCGTGGCGAAGGGTTTCGGCTGGAAGCCAAGCATGAACGATTTCGTCTACCTTGCCGTGCTCGTCGATGCCGGCCGTCGGCATGCCTGCGCGATGTTGCGCTCGAAGGGCCAAGAGCGTGTCCAATCGGTCAACGCCCGCATTTTGGGCCAGGGTTGAGGGGATGCTTTCCAGCGCTCGGGCGAAGGCCTCCATGGCCAAGCGTTCTCGTCCTGCGTGTTGCTCGGCGGCTTCTTTGACCGCCAAAGAAGCCCGCATGTGGGTGGAACCGCCACCGGGAACAACCTGGTTGGTGGCCATGGCGAGCGAGGTTGAACGCAAGGCATCAAACAACCCTCGAATGGCTTCCTCAACCGCTGCGCCGTCGCCTCCACCGACATCCAAGGTCACCAACCCTGCTTGTTCGCCTACCCGGAGACAGAGGCGTTCCCGCCGGCCGTCCAAGCTTTCCCCGGTCTCAATTTCAAGGGTGGTGAACGACCCAAGGGTGGCCTCGCTCACGTCTTCAAGGTGGTCGCACATGCTAGCACCTGTTGCTTTGGCGATGTCTTCGATCCCCGAGCGTTCAAGCCCTCCAAGAACAAAACATCCTGCGTCAGTGAGTTGATGGAAAATACTCGGTTCAATGGTTCCGGCGCTAAACACCGCTGTCGCACCCGAGGAGAGAACGCGTTCTGCCTTGGTTTGCAGGAGTTGTTCCTTGGCTTCGATAAACCGAAGCCATTGCTGTGCGTCGTCAACCTCGATTTCCGAATCTCGGCTGGATTCTTCCTGATCGAGTGGGCACGTGAGGGCCAACACCGTTCCGTTTTCCAATCGACGGGGAAGACGGTCAAGCGTCAAGGCGGTGTCGAGAACCAGGCCGTCGACCAAGCGGGTGTCAAACACGTTGCCCAAGGTTCGCTTGGCCATCCTGACATCCTCGTAATTCACGCCGTCTTCGGTGGACACCATGGTGAGGGCCTTCACCACCAACCCGGCAAGGGTGTCTTCACCGGTATCGGACGAGGTCCCGTTCATGGCCGTTCGGGCCACCTTGAGAAGGACGGATGCGTCGCCGTCGCAAGGACGGCTGTGCTGGTCGAGAACGGAGAGGGTCACGTCCAACGCATCTTGGAAACCTTGAATCAGAACGAGCGGGTGCAAACCTCGTTCCAGCAAGCGGCCAGCCTCCCGCATCAGTTCCCCGGCAAACAGGATACAGCCCGTCACGCCGTCCCCGCAGGCTTGTTCTTGTGACTCGGCGAGCTGAACGAAAGCTTTGGCGGCGGGATGTTTGACCAGAAGTTCGGCAACGATTTTCGCGCCGTCGTTGGTCACAGCGGTCTCGCCGTTGGTCTTGTAGAGCATTTTGTCAAGGCCTTGTGGGCCAAAGGTGCCCTGCATCAAGTCACCAAACGTCACGGCGGCCGTGACCAGTTTTTGCGTCACTTCAACACCGCTGGTCACGGTGGTTGTCGGGCGAACGATCACAACAGGGGCTCGCCCGCTGCCATCGTTTTGACCAGCCATGGTTCACGGCGGGGGTCGCTTGTTTTTGAACCCTCTACCGAGAGAGGAGCTCACTTCTTCTTGGCCGTGGATTTGCTCGCAGACTTGGCGTGCGGGCCCAACTTGTGGGCTTTCTGCGCCTCGTTGTTTGACCAATTGTAGGCGAGCTTCAACAAGTTGAGGTAGTGTTCGTTGCCGTCCTTCTTCATCTTGTCGTGAAGAACTTCGTTGGACATGAACACGTCGCCCCACAGCTGCGCTGCAGTGCCTTTGTCGCCCTTGGGCATGTCAAAGACTTCCTTGATCGTGGGCTCTAGGTAGGAGCGCCAAACGCGTGCAGGGTTCACAGCCATCGTCACTTCGACCACAATTTCGTTCTCGTTGATGCCCGTACCGGTTTGCCAGGTGTCGTCACCCAGGTCAGCAAGGAACGGAAGACAGAGGTCCTGAATCGACAAACTGGTCATGGGGTCAGCGTTGGTCAACGCAGCGTAGGCTTCTCGCATTCGGCCACGGTCGGCGCCGCGAGAGGCGGTCTGGAAGCGCAACTTGTCGATGGAGGTGGGCACGAGGAAGCGGACATCGGTGTAGTACACCAACGGGTTGTCGTCGGAGGAGTTGAAGATGTGCTCAAACGGTGCAGGTCCTGCAGACTCACCAAGCAAATCAACGGGGTAAACCGTCTTGAGGGCGTTGGTGGCGACCGATTGAACGATGCGACGCATCAGACGCTCTGGAGCCGCTGAAACATCGTTGAAGGTGTCAAGGTACTCCTGCATGTTCAGAATGTCGTATCCACGGACGGAAAGAATCGAGTGGACGTTGGGTCCAATCATCTTCTCGCCATCCACATCGGCTTGGCTGATCCAACGAGAGCCACGAGCCACATCCGAAGCGGCCACCAAATCGGCGTAGGCCTTGAATCGGCGGGTGACTCGGTTCATGAAGTCGGCTTGGTCAAGTTTCGTGAACACGGTCGAGTCGTAGTTTGACTTGAGAGCGTGGTCAGCGACTTGACTGGCGTTGGCGCACGTCAGCAGGTTGCCCTGGTCAGCGGGGTACATGATGAGTCGGCGGCGCTTGGCTGCGCCACCGAGCGTACCGATTTGTGGGTCGGTGAGCAAGTAACCCATGGTGGCACAAACTTCGAACAGTCGGCTGTACTTGTCTTCGTCGCTGGAGTTGCCAATCCACTCGTCCAGGCCAGGTTCGATGCAGTGGAATTCCAAAGGCACCATCTCGGAACCGGCGCCAAAGGCTTGGCGGACGGTTGAGGATTGCATCATACCCATCATGG
>JAYQAK010000036.1:0-15073 GCA_038136695.1 Candidatus Poseidonia sp. | reverse complement strand
GGACCGTTGCGTTTTCTGCGGGATAGCCAACGGGCATCACGAGCATGGCTTCTTCATGGTCGGGGCGGCCGAGCAACGCTCGGAGGAACCCCATCGGCGAGGGCGTGTGGGTGAGGGTGACCAAACCCATGTTGTGCACGGCCTGAATGAACATCCCGGCGGCGATGCCGCACGATTCCGTCGTGTAGTAGGTGGGCCCCCACTCGCCATTGGGCCGCTTCCGTTTCTTTTGCTTGAACAACACCACCACCCACGGCGCGTCGGTCAGGTGGGGCTTGACAGCGTCCGTGCCGAGGGGAGCCAACACTTCCGCCCATGCCTCTGGCATGCGCTCATCGTAGGTTTTCCGCTCCTCCGCTTCAGCCGCCGACCTGATCTTTTGTTGAAGGTCAGCCTGTCGAATCGCCACCCACGTCCACGGCTGAAGATGCGCTCCACTCGGGGCGGTTGAGCCCGACTGAATGGCGAGTTCGATCAAACGACGGTCAACGTCGCGAGAGGAAAAATGACGCGTGGTTCTTCGCTCGTTCAACCGCTCGAAATTCTCCCTGGCTGAAGCCATCATGGTTGCAGGGTCAAGTTCGGTCCACTCAAGCGGAATGAAGTTTGACAGTGGGTCCATGAAGAGACGAACTTCTCAATCAGTCCATAAGTGCATGGCCCGGGGTCGCGCAACGGTCAAATCCATTCGAAGACATCGTTCAGCAGCCAGAGTGAAAACAAGGCGGGAAGACCGTAAATGAGGAAATTGATCACCCAACGAAGCCACGGGCGTCGTCCAACATGACGTTCCACGACCTTTCCGACCTCATCTCCAACCACGCCAAACAATTCTTCAGCGGGGCTCAACGCATCGGGCATGCTAGGAAACTTCTCGTTTGGTTTGTTAGCGTTTTCCCGCCCCCTCCACACGGGCATACACTTAGAAAAGAAGCCGGTTTCGTCAACACATGCTTGTTGAAGCCACGATCATCATTGTCTTACTTCTCTTGCTTGCATTCAAACTCTGGGAGGCGAACAGCGGAGCCTTTTCTGAAATGAGCTCGCTTGCACGAGCGATGAAGGAAATGAACGAAGACGTCTTTCGAGGTGAAACCCGATCCCTCCGTTGCTTGGTCAACGGCGAAGAACGCTTTTTGGATGTGAAAACGGTCCAGGATGCGATGCAAGCGATGGAAGAACATCAAGCGGCTGAAGAGGAGTATGGGGCCACCACCATGTTCCTTGACCCGGCCGGAGACGACGAAGTTCGCCTTGAAAGCATCTCCAAAAAAGAAAAGCGCGACGACGGGCGCCTTGGCGACGCCACCACCTTTCGTCTCGTGAAGGGCGAGGAAATTATTCAGGAACTCACCTTCGGCGATGTTGGCGAGCCAATGGAAGTGGTCCGATTTTTTCAAACCGTTTTCGGCGATATGCGGACGGGCGGGGGCGTTTGGGACCTCGAAGAGGAACCTTGAGGAACCCTCATTCGAGTTCCAAGTGCAACTCGTTACGGCGCAAAAACGGCAACGTCGTCCACGGATTCTCGTAGATGGCAAGCGTCACGCCCCCAACGGCCTGCCGGCCTTCTCGCTCAATGGCTTGACGCAAGGCCTTCTCGAGGCGTTTGACTTTCCCGTTGGACGTCCGCCCGGAAAACGAGAGCACGGCGACGACACCGCCTGATTTTTCCACCAGTTCGACACCGTCATCCAAGGGTGCAGGGAGTGTCTGGAGGGAATGGGCAGAGGGCATGGTGAACGCCAACATCCCCTCACGCTCTTCATCCCACATACTGACAGGGGCGGTCATCGCGATGGCCAGGCGTTCTTGATTTCCGCCGAAAATATAGCGGGCCACCCGTCGAAAACCTCCCGATCGGTCACCGTTCACCATCCGCACTTGGGCGCGAACGGTGTCGACGTACCTCCTGACTTCAAAATCGGCATAGGTCTGAACCACTTCATAGCGGGGCTCTTCGAGTTCTTCGCTCATCGTCAACCCTCGGTCAAGCGTTGTGTTCACTCGGCAAACGGCCCCGCAGTCGCAACCATGCTTCGCTGCAGAACATCAATCCGTAGACGGAGGCGAGCCAGAGGGTTGGCCGACCCCAGGTTGCAAGGGATGAATCGTCGGGCAGAACGCCTCCTTGGAAGGCCAACAGGCAACACAACCACACCAGCGTTGCACCGTGCAGAATCCAGCGAACAGCGCTGAGCAATTCGCGCGAGGTGGCTTTCATCTCGGTCAATTCGGCGTTGGTTAACAGAGCCGAGACGCCAACGATCTTGTCGAGTGCCGACCCTCCGTTCCATCGGATTCGACCCAGTTGGAAACGGGTCAGGTATTCAATGCCCGTGAACAACGTCACCCAGACCACCACCACTTCCAGCAACGGTTCGGCACCACGCAAGTCGAGGTTGCCACCGAGCGTCCAACCGAGCAAGGCCCACAACCACGCGACCAACAGAAGTTGGAAGGTGTGGGCAAAACGACTCAATTTTTGCAGCAATTCAGCGTCGTGGCTGAGCACCGATTCCAGCACCAACACACCGACGGCTGCAAAACACGTCGTGGCACCGACCAGCAACCACCAACCCGACAAATCAGCATCCCGCCATGCCAGCATGAGGGCGGCCATGATCCAACCGAGCACCAAGACGGTGGCGAGGTTCACCGCGGCTTGCATGGTGTACAACGGGTCTCGACCGTCGCGAAGCACGGCCAAGCCCCCCATGAGTTTGACTTCAAATGCAGAATCGTCAACGATGCCATGCGCCGCTGCCGCCATGCCGCCGGCCGATTTGATACGAGCAGCCTCAACGATGCTTTGCGCTGCACCGTCTTCCCATTCGCCGCCTGAAGCCCATGACGAGCCCCGGCTGGCCGCATGAGCCGCCCCCGCACCTCGAGATTTACCTCCCCGGGCCGAACGCGTCTTTGCCCACGCACGAATTTCAGGCGAAATGATCTCCTCAACCTGGTCTTCGTTGAGGGGCGCGCCGTGGTCGGTGTACAACCATCGGCACCGAATGGGAACGGGGTTGGGGTCAACGTCGGGCGCAACCATCTGGAATTGACCGGGCCCCAGCGTGGGAAGTTGGGCCACAAGGTCTTGGTCGCCACCGCTTTCTTTGAGCAAGTGGCGGACTTTTTCGACGTCTTGCGGCTGGGTGAACCTTCCGATGAACGTGGTGTTGGCTTGAGCCAGAATCTTGTAGTCCACATCGCTGACGTTTTGTGTGGCCAACACGCACGCTACGCCGTACTTTCGAGCCTGTTTGAAGATCAGTTTGATCAAATCCTTTGCTGGAGGATTGCGAGGGTGAGGCGGCAGGTACGGAGCCACCTCGTCCATGAAGAACAGGAGTTTGAGTTCACCATCCGCAGGCTGCTGTGTCAACATCCAGTCGTAGAGTTCTCTCGAGAGTTCTTGGACAAAGTATTGCTTTTGATTCTCGTCCTGGATGGTGTTGAGGTAGACGATGTTGAGAGGGATTTTACCCGGCACGGCTGGCTCAACAAAGGCATCGATGTCGATGGGTACCCCGTTTGAAAACAACAATTGGTTGACGCCCGAGGAAAAGGCAGCGAGCCGGCGAGCCAAGTCGTTGCGGGTGGATTTTGGTAGGCGCTCTTCGAAATCGGTGAGGCGGTGTTCAATCATCACTTCGTTCCATGTGGGCGGGTCCACTTTTTCCTCCTCATCTTCGGAGAAACACTCGGGATAGAGATGGCGAATGAATTCCTGGTGAGGTTCTCGCACCACTCGAGCCAAGGCTTGGAAATCCCCGACGTTCAATCCGCAGCGGGTTCCTTCCACCAAAATTTCGTAAAGAAACGGCTTGACGGTTTTTCCCTGTGCCTTTTCCACGTCAAATCCGGCCAGATTGGCGAAACCCGCCGCGACCATGTCCCAAGCGGTGATGGCTTCCTCCGGGTCGAGGTCCGCAGGGGGAGCTCGAAACGGGTCGATGCACAACGGAAGCCCTTTGCTGCGAAGCGGTGTCCAAACCCGAACTTCACACCGTTCCATCAACTGTTTAGCTCGTGCAAGGTCGCCGCCTTGCCGTTCCAATTCCTGCGGTTCGATGCCGAGTGCCAATCGAGCCAAATCGCCTTGTGGATCGATGATCAGTGCGGGGATTCCGGCCAGTGCCGCCTCTTCGATGAGGGCTTTGGCCATGACCGTCTTTCCAGACCCCGTTGAACCGAGCATGGCACCGTGACGGGCCAGAACCTGCGGGGCGATGTCAATGGGGGCATCGGTATCCCTCCGCCGCCCCAAAAACAACCCACGCGGCTTGAATTTCTTCGTGGACGATTGGGGAATCGAATCGGTGTTTTCCGTGAACAAATCGTTCACGAGGCCTCCAAGGTCTCCCGAACCTTCGTCACGTGAAGAAGGGAGGCCTGCACCTTCTTCGTTGGACACCATGGCGGGCCCAAACCTGTTGGGGGTCTTGAAGAGCGCGATGGTGAGCCCGAGCGAAACGCACACTCAAGGAGGAGGACATGTTCGCCGAACCATGGAACGCATTCCCATGGCACGACCGTCATGGGACGACGAGATGCGACGTGCTGCGATGGAAACATTGGATTCCCTGCACTGGGTGAAAGGGCCGCAGGGCAAGGCGTTCGGTCAGGAGTTTGCGTCGTACTGTCACGCCGTTCAAGGCACGCCTTGCCAGAGCGGTTCAGTAGCGCTTTGGGGCGCGCTTCGCCTGTTGGACATCGGCCCGGGCGACGAGGTGCTGGTTCCTTCATTGACCTACATCGCCACGGCGACCTGTGTGTCGCTCGTTGGGGCTCACCCTGTTTTTGTTGATGTTGAGCCGGATTATTGGTGCGTTGACCTCGCTGCGCTTGAAGCGGCTCGCACACCGAGAACCAAAGCCGTCATTGCCGTCCATCTCTTTGGTCAAATGTGCGACGACCGCCTTGTTGAATGGTGCAACGAGCACGGTATCGCCTACATCGAAGACGCCGCCCAAGCCCACGGGGCGGTGGCCGCATCTGGAACACCTGCAGGAGGCGTGGGTGATGTGGCCTGTTTCTCCTTTTTTCCCTCCAAGAACCTCGCAGTTGGCGGCGAAGGCGGGATGATGATGACCCGACGAGAGGACTTGGCTGCACGCATGGATGCTCTGGTGAATCACGGGCGAGACGCTCGGTTGGAATCTCATGAATTGGGTTCGAATTTGCGAATGTCCGAAGTCACGGCGGCCATAGGGCGCGTTCAACTTCAGCGATTGGACGATTGGGTGGCTCGACGACGAACCATCGCCAAACGCTACGACGCTGCGTTTTCAGATCTTGCTGGCATTCGCCCTCCTGCAACTCGGCCCGGCACGCAACACGCTTGGCACCAATACTGCGTTCTGGCCGATGAACCGGATCGCTTGAGGGCCGCACTGGATGAGGCAGGCATTGACTCCCGGATTTACTATGCAACACCTTGCCACCGTCAACAAGTGTACGCCGCCCACCCTCAACACACAGCGACGTTGAGCGTGACCGATGACATCGCCCACCGCCTCGTTGCGATTCCCGTCCACCATCAGATGACCGATGAAGAGGTCGACCGGGTGGTGGCGGCCGTCACGCAGGCGAGCGATGCTCAACCCTGAGGGTTTCTGCAAGGGCGCGGTTGGACCATGAGGGCAACCCGGTAATTTCGTGACCAATCCACGGTGGCAATTCCACCTCTGCCGTCGAGGCGTTCAACTCCACTTCGGCCAACACCAAGCCTGCCAGCGACCCTTCAAATTCGTCAATTTCCCAAAGCGTTCCGTCCTCTCCAACCCAAGCATAACGTGTTTTCTCAACAAATGGATACGGCCCTTTTGTCAACAAGAGGTATGCACGTTCAGCCGAAAGGGGCCACTCGAGTTCAAAGGCGGTGTCGTGCGATATTCGGCATTTGTAGGTGAGCCACCATTCCTCGTTTCGTTTTCGTAAACGGGTTGTCCAATCGCTTTGGCCGGTCAGCACGTCCTCTTCTTCAGGCGCGACGGCCACGATGCGTTGCCCGTCAGCAAACAGGCCACCCGGTTGATGGCTGAGGTGGTCGCCAACACCGTAGTGCTGTTCAATAGCAAAAACAGTCGAACCCGTTCGCCATGGTTTGCCCTCTCGGCCGTCAACGAGAAAGCGCCGCTCGATTTCTTGAAATTCAGGGATAGCGGTACCCCCCTGGTTGTTGAACAACGGGGGCTTGGGCCACGGTGACAAATTGCACGTCTTCGATCAGTTCTGTACCAGGGGGCCCCAACGTGACGCGGTCCACCTTGAAACGGTCGTCGTTCAAGAGCGTAGAATCGCCCCGTGAAAGGCGAGCCTCCAGCTTTTTTGAGGTCGAAAAGGCTCGCCAAATCAACCAGGCAGGAAAGAGCAAACTCAAGGAAGCCAGCAGCATCTCAACGACGACCATAGCATCACCCGTTCCGCTGCATCAACCCGTCCCACGAGGCCTTGGCGTAGGCTTCCGCAGCAGCGCGGGGGTCCGCCGCCTTGTGGATACCGGAACCAACGATGACACAATCCGATCCTGCCAGCACCGCTTCGGTTGGGTCGCCGTAACGCTGCCCCATTGCTCCGTCACCGACGGCGAGGTTCACACCCGGCGTCCAAATCATCTTCGACTCGCCGACGCGGGCTCGTAGAGACGCCAGTTCTTCGGGTCGCGACCCGTTGCCGATGAACCCGAACACCCCGTCGTGCACACGACCCTTTGCCACCACTTCCTCGGTGTAGGCTGGATGGAGCAGATTGCCACGACTGGACATCTGCGCCAAGAGAAGCACGCCACCTTGCCGGCCCACATCGGCCCAGGCCGCTTGCAAACCGTCCACGATGTCGGGGCCGCTGATGAGGTGGGCCGTGACCAAATCCGACCATGAGCGAATGTCGTATTTACCAGCCATTTGATTCCGACTGATGCCGCCAATATCGGCAAATTTCCTGTCTTCAAAGACCAGCAAGTCAGCGTCGTGGGCCGCTGCGCAGAACGACGACCAAGCATCGGGCGTCCAATCGTCGACCAAATCAACGTGGGTTTTGAGCGCCGCCACGTGCTCCCCTACGGCCTCGATCAGGTCAAACAAGCCCGCCATGGTGGTGCGGTCGGCGGCAAGACAAACCAGCGATTGTTTGCTGGTTGCGACTTCCATGTAGCGCCGGGCCATGGGCGAGGTCGCCTCCACCCAACGTTCACCCCATGCATCGCTCGGGCCCATGGTGAACGGCTGGGCGCCTCCCCCCCTCAATGGTTGTGGCGAACCGCCGGTGCGTGGAAGCATCATGTTCATGATGGAGCCAAGGCTCGCTTTGTTCATGCGACAGGCGGTTGTTTTGGCGGCGCTGTTGCTGCTGGTCCCCCTCTCAGGCTGTTTTGGTGACACCACCTCAACCGATGCTACGGATTCATCCTCCCTCTATCCGTCAATATGGGACCGTCACACCCTCGATTGGAATTGGACGGGCTCCTATGCTCGTGTTTTGCAAGACGGCCCCCATGAAGCTCTCCCCGTTCAAGAAGCGCTTATCGAGGTCGACACCACAGGAACGTGGGAAGGGGGGCCGAACACCGCCGAAGTCCACCTCTCGTACTGGCTCCCGTCCAACACGGAAGTGGGAGAACAGGTGCCGGTGATCGCCGTGGTGAGCCCGTACTTTGACTACGGCTCTCCGGGAAGCCAGTCCACACCAACCAACGTGGTGAGCGCAGGGCGTGGAGAATTCATCTACGATAATTTCGTCCCACACGGCTATGCGCTGGCTCAAGTTGCCGTGTTTGCCACCGAGGAAAGCACGGGATGTTTCGATTATCGCGGTGATGGAGAGGGCCAAGGCATTCATGCTGCGGTTGAATGGTTGGGCACGCAGAATTGGAGCAACGGCCACGTAGCCATCTATGGAAAATCCTACGAGGGCGCCACGGCATGGGAGGCCGCCGCCCAAGGAAGCGAGTACCTGAAGACCATCGTCCCCATCTCAGGCACCACGGCCCTCGGCCCCCTGCTGTACAAGAACGGGAGCGCTGAGGCGCGCAGCCAGGTCATGCACTCCAACTACGGCAGTTCCATTCTCGATTACGACAGCGACGATCTTGACAACATGTGCGGGGATGTCGTGGAAGGGTTCCTTGCCGGCCCGACGCGTTACGGGTTGGGTGAATTGGACCCCTACATGGACAACTACTACGACGAGCGAAGCCACATCGACAAAGCACTTGGCGTGTACAACGGAAGCATCTACTGGGTTCAGGGCATGCAAGACTGGAACGTGGACCCGCATCAGGTGTTTGGTGGTCCACCGGGAACCCATTGGTACCAAGCCTACATCGACGCCGGATACGAGGTGGGTGGCATGCTCGGTCAGTGGGAGCACAACTATCCCGACCAGTGGACCAAACACAACAACCAGGCGTCGGGTTACGGTGGCGAAGCGATTCAGAACATGACCCGATGGGATTGGGCCCAAGACCTGTTTGAGTGGATGGAGTATTACCTCAAAGGCATCGGTGAGAAGCCGGCTCTCCACGCTCAAATCCAACGGAACGACGGCCAGTGGCGCATCGAAGAAACATGGCCCCCTCTCGATGCAACGTGGACCAAAGCAGACTGCACGTTCTCGGGCGGCTCGGTGGGCAGTACCTCGACCATCAGCGTGGCTTGTGCAGCGTTTTCCATGGACCACGACACCCACATCAGCGGCCTTCCCACGTTGCACCTTGATGTCACACCCTCGTTTGATGGGGGACAGATCTTTGCCGAATTGAGGGACGCCCAAACAGGCCTTCGCTTTGGTCATGCAACGATGGACGTTCGCTATCATGCCGGCGGATACGATGCCCAAACCGTCGTTCCGTTTTCGTCGGTAACGATGCTGATGGAATTCCAAGGCATGGATGTTCTTTTGCCTGCGGGCCATGGCCTCGAGATTGTCCTCACACAAACCGGCGAGGACTACCTTCCTCCAGCCTGCGCCAACGCCTGCCCCATCACGGTCAATTCAGGCGATTTGACCCTCCCGCTCATCGACCGGGAACTTCACCCCGTTTTGGTCACACCGCAGGGCGAGGATGCCGCCAACAACCAGTAATTCCACTCGGCGCGACCCAAATCAACCGGGCGTCCGTTGTCATGGCCATTTGGGCATTTGCGCGAAAATCAAGGCAGAGGCCTTTCAGATGCAAAAACCAGCGCTTTTTTTTCACACATTCAAAGAACAAAAGAAAAGTATATTCACGATTTACTATTCATTTGATGAGCAATTTTGCAATATCAATGAGCGTATGGTTCATATACCGTCCTCATAGCGCCGCATTTGAATCCCATGTCTGAAAAAGCAAAACTGGAATACATCTGGCTTGACGGTTACGAACCCACGCAAAACATGCGCAGCAAAACGATGGTGCGCCCGGATTTCGGCGGCACGCTCGAAGAATGCCCCATGTGGATGTTTGACGGATCGTCCACCAAGCAAGCTGACGGAAGTTCCTCTGACTGCCTGTTGAAGCCCGTGAACATCTTCCCCGACCCCCAGCGCGTGAACGGCTGGCTCGTGATGTGTGAAGTCCTGAACCCTGACGGCACCCCGCATCCCAGCAACGGACGTGCCACCATCGACGATGACGACAACGATTTCTGGTTCGGATTTGAGCAGGAGTACTTCATCATGGACGTCGACACACAACTGCCTCTTGGGTTCCCCGTTGGTGGCTACCCCGGCCCACAAGGTCTCTACTACTGTTCCGTGGGCGGAAAGAACACCCACGGTCGAGCCCTCGTCGAGGAGCATGCTGACCTCTGTCTTGAGGCTGGTCTGAACTTTGAAGGCATCAACCAGGAAGTCGCCTGCGGTCAGTGGGAGTTCCAGATTTTCGCCAAGGGCGCCAAGCAAGCCGGCGACGAACTTTGGGTTGCTCGCTACATGCTTGACCGCTTGACCGAGAGCTACGGCTACTACATCGAGTACCACCCCAAACCCATCAAGGGTGACTGGAACGGCTCTGGCATGCACGCCAACTTCTCCAACGGCGCCATGCGCGACAAGGGTGGCAAGGAACTCTTCGACAGCATCTGCGAAGCCTTTGGCCAAAACATCGAGAAGCACATGGCCGTGTACGGCGCTCACAACGAGGAGCGCTTGACGGGCCTTCACGAGACCCAATCCATTGACCAGTTCTCGTACGGGGTTTCTGACCGTGGCGCCTCCATCCGTGTCCCGGCGTCCGTTCCAACCGACGGTTGGGTGGGTCGTCTTGAAGACCGACGACCTGCTTCCAACGGCGACCCCTACAAGATCGGGTCGGTCATCATCTCCACCACCAAATCGGTGTGCTGAGCATCACGACGTTGGGGCGGCCTCGCGCTTTCGTAGGCGCCGAACGCCGATGAGCACGGCAAGGATGACCATCAGGGTGAAGATGTTGGCCACGATTATCGCAAGCGATTCGACAAGGACACCGTAGATGAGCCAGAGCGTCAAGGCAACAGTGACCGCGCTAAAGGTGGTCAACGAGATGCCTTCGTGACGTTCGTGCACCCACACATCGCGAATTTGCGGAATCCAAGCGACGATGCCCAAAGCACCGGCGAGCAGACCAATGGCTTCAATCCACATTTCCGCCATGGCGGCCACGTCACAGGCGAGGAACTTCAAGGCTTTGCAGGTGGTTTCGAGAGGTTCAACGCCGCGATGGTGGACCAAGGAATGTCTTCAGGCCCATCCCTTCCCACCACGTGCATGCGAAGCTTTGCACCGTAGGGTAGGCGTGCTTGGAGCCGTTGTTGCCCGTGGCGTAACTCGACTGAACTCGGGTTGGAGGCGAACAGCGACAACACCCCTTGCTTGTGTTCAACGGTGCCCACCAAGCCATCGTTGCGCGGCGCTTGCCATCGGTGAACTTCGTCTCCTAAACCAAGGTCCAAAAGATCACCCTTGCACATCAGGCCACCGTTCAATTCCACCTCGTCCCATGTACCAAACCCAGCAACGGTTTCGTGCAGGTCGGCGTTCAGGTCACCGGGATGTTCTTCCTCAAGCAAGGCGATGAATCCACCTTCGTCCTTCACGATGCTGCTTAATTCCGAGACATTGGCTGGCCAATCGAGGTTGCGATTGGTGAATGCCAGCACCACGCGGACGTCGACATCACCGTCTTTGCCGATGCGTTCGTTGTGCATTTCAATGAGCATGCGAGCCTTGCGTGTGATGCGTTGGTTGACCGTGCTGTGGTTGTGCGTGGTGCCGTTTTTCCGGTGCTGGATGAATTCTTCTTCTGCATTGATTTCAAACGAACCCGACCAGTGCTTCTGCTCGACCACCAGCAAGGTGTTACCACCGACGATGACGAGGTCAATTTCCCGCTTACCACCCTGTTCGGTGTCGGGGATGCGGACGGATTCAAACACATGCCATCCGTTCTTTTTTCCAGCAGCACGGCTGATTTTCGCGAGGCGCTGCTCGGCCAACTCGCCGGCCCGGTGAATGTCGTCAGGAGGGTGATGCCGCCTTCGTTGTCGCCACCATTGCCAACGCTGCGAGAATTTCATGAGGTCACCTGAGCAACTCGTCCACGCTGTTGACGATGACGGATGGCCGCTGCTCAGCACCCTCCGGGAGGGCTTCAACATCGGCCATGGTGGCTTCACCGCTTAGCACCAAGACCCCGACCACACCCGCCCGCGTGGCCATGGCCATGTCCGTGTACAGACGGTCTCCTACCATGGCGCAACGCGCTGGATCGAGTCCGAGGGCCTCGATTTTGTGGAGAATCATGCCGGCGTTGGGCTTTCCCGTGATATGAACCGGGTCGACGCCGGTCGTGGCTTTGAACATCGCGAGGTAGGCGCCGACATCGGGAAGGCCACCGTCAGGGCTCGGGCAGACCATGTCGGGATGGCTGGCGACCAAGGGAACGCCGGCGTGCATGTGGATGCTCGCCTGAGCGATTTTGTCGTAGGTCAATTCGGTGTCGTAACCCAACACCACATACTCCGGTTGCGCACTCTGTGTATCCACGCCAATGGCTTCGAGCATCGAGCGCATGCCCTCAGTCCCGACCAACCACGTCTTCGTGATACCGTTCTTTTGCAGCCAGGCCAACAGGTCGTGGGTGGACAGCAACACGTCCTCTTCGGTGGCTTCCAGGCCGAGACCGTGAAGTTTTGACAGGTACTGGGTCACGGATTTTGACGAGTTGTTGGAGAGGAAATACCGTTGCACACCGTTGCTTTTGCACCGCTCGAGAAAGGCTTCAGCCCCTTCGATCAAATCACCGCCCAAGTAAATGGTGCCGTCGAGGTCGAGGAAGACGGCATCGATGTTGTCGAGGGAAGCATCCATTGTGTATCGCCTCAGAACATCAAGGTCTTGAACATGAACCACGGAGAGTGGAGATTTTCCTGCGCTTCCTTGCTCGCAATCATTTCCGTCATCATTTCTTGGATAGCCGGCTTCTTGGATGCTTTCCCGACAAACCAGTTCAACAACCAAGCCCGGCGACTCATTTTTTGCATCCTAAACGAGTTTGACAGTTCAGGGCCGAGGGCCGCCCATAACGCCTCTTGATAGTCGTTGGGCGACTTGCCTTCCATGATGTGCTGCGCCGCCATCTCCCCGCTCACCAGCGCGTTGCCCACCCCTTCGCCGCTGAACGGGTCAACCAGAGAAGCGGCATCGCCGACGAGGAAAATACCGTTGCTGGCCGAGCGCCGTGGTTGGCGACTTGCCTTCTTCCGCGGTGAGCCAAAGGGCAACTGCCAACCTTTTCCCGTCCCGGGAATCATTGAGGCGTCGGCAAACCGTTCTTTGAACAAGGGGTGTTCGGCGATCACTTCGGCTTGAAGTGCTTTGAGTTTCTTCGACTGCTTATCGAGCAGGGACATGACCATGCCAATCCCGACGTTGACCACGCCTTCGGCTACGGGGAAGAGCCAGAAATAGCCGGGGATCACCGTGTCCACGAAGTGAATTTCGATGTCACCCACGTTGTCTTCGCAGCCTTTGACACCCCGCCAATACTCTCGATATCCTGCGCAGTAGTGGGCCCGGTCAACCATCGGTTCTTCGTAGGTTTCCTCAAGCATGGATTTGGCCACCGGGCACCGGTACCCTGCAGCGCCGATGACGTTGGAAGCGAGGTAGGTTCGCTCCTCCCCGCTTCGACCACCGATGCGCACCACGATGCCTTTCGCATGACGCTTCTCACCAGCCCCCTTCCCGGGGTCGTCGCCTCCGTTTCCATCGTCGTAGAGGACGTCGCGGACGTCACCCCCTTGGACGATCGCACCACCAGCGTCTCGAACGAGTTGCTGGACTTGATTGAACAAGAGGTGGTCGAATTGCTGACGAGGCAGCGAATAGCCTGCCTCAAGGCGCTGAACGTCTTCTTCAGGTAGCGCTACGCGGACGCTGTGCCCTTTCGGTGAGGAAAAGACGATGCCCGTCACACGGAAGTGAGGGGTGCTTTCCAGTGTCTCCTTGACGCCGAGCCGCTTGACGTGGCTGAGCGATTTCCCGCCTACGGCATCGCCGCAGATCTTGTCACGAGGCCACACCTCTTTCTCGATGAGCAGTACCCGCTGCCCTTCCATGGCGAGGTAACCCGCAGCCGAGGCTCCACCTGGGCCTCCGCCGACCACGATGGCGTCAAATGCACTCCCGTCATCAGGCACGGGGCCCGAATCGATGGGTTGCTTCCAAACCACATCGTCCCCCGTTCTCGGAGTTCCCATGTCTCCAATGGGTCAAGGGCACCCTTTGAGGGTATGGTTGGATGAGGAAGGGCGACCACCAGCCTCATGACCTGTCCCAAGATGCCAGCACCATGGGAGATGCGGTTGAACAACCGGCTGAACCCTTCCAACCCCAACGGCAAAAAGCCGCGATGGTGTTGCTCAGCGTGACTTTGATTTGGGGTGCGACCTTTATCTGGATGAAACAAGCCCTCAACGCCCTTGAGGTTGAACTCGGCGTGTACGGTAATTTTCCCGTCGTCGCCTTTCTGGTGGCCGTTCGGTTTTCCATCGCCATCCCGCTGGTGATGGTGTTCTTCCCAACCGCCCGAGCAGGTTTACAATCTCGTGTTGTGTGGAAAGGGGGTTTGATTCTCGGCTCCATGATGCTGGTCGGGTTTGTGGGGCAAATGGTGGCCCTCAACGACATTAACCCCTCCACTTCGGCCTTTCTCACGTCGCTTTATGTCGTCATGACAGCGGTGTTGACTGTGATGATGACCGACAACGCACCTCGGCGTTCGCTGTATTGGGGTGTGCTGATGGCCACGCTTGGCGCTGGACTCATCGAAGGTCCACCCCATCTCTCCTGGGGGTGGGGCGAAATCATCACCGTAATTTGCGCCTTCTTTTTCGCCCTGCACATCATTTACACCCAGCACTGGACGTTGAAGCATGACCCCTTGCAGTTGACGTTGACCCAATTTCTCGTTATCGGCGGGGGCTCGTTGGCCTTGGCTCTGCTCACCTCGGAAACGCCGTTGCGGATGGCGGAACAGGTGCTGACCCGTGAAGGCGTGCTGTTGCCGCTGGTCTTGTTGGGCTTCGGCGGGTCGTTCTATTGTCTCGTGGCCTTGAACGTGTTCCAGCGGCACATGCACCCGGTCCAAGCGGCGATCATCTACGCCTTTGAACCGGTTTGGGCGACGTTGTTCGGTCTCGGGCTCGGATTGGTCCCATGGACATGGTGGATTCTCTTTGGCGGTGGAATTTTGTTGGCGGGCAACATTCTCGTTGAAATGACCTCAGTGGATGACACATCGCCCTCTCTGGCCGATTCGATACAGGAGAATGGTTGAAAGAGCGAGTTGGGTTGGTCATCATGGAGATGACCATGGCGAAAGGAGACAACAATCGATTTGCAACCAACGCCGTCCACAGCGGCACCCAGCACATTGGGGACGCCGTCAACACCCCCATTTTCCAATCCTCCACCTACAAACTGACCGATGAGCGCTATGCGGGATGGGCAGCAGGCGCCCAGCACACGTTGCTGTACGCCCGAATGTCATCGGTGAATTCCGATGCCGTGGCCCAAAAACTGACCGCCATGGAATGCGGCGAAG
>JAYQAK010000035.1:0-15393 GCA_038136695.1 Candidatus Poseidonia sp. | reverse complement strand
CTGGCCACCGACCCAGTTTGCCGAGCAGGTCGAAACCATTGACGATGCCATGCGTGCGTTGCGTCGCATCGCTGCAAGGGCGGAAGCAGCGGGCCTTTCCGCCACCGACGAACGCTTCTCAATGGACTCGTTTTGAGCCGAAACCGTTGCCCAAACACGGATTCATAACCGGTTGAACACATTTCCCCCCAATGCCGGAGGGCCCCGAAATCCGACGTGCCGCCGACCGCATTGGCAAGGCCCTCGTGGGGAAGGTCATCGAAGACGGTGAGTGGCCCTACCCTTCGCTCGAGCATGCAAAGGAATTGATCTTGGGCCACGAAGTGCTCAGCGTCACCAGTCGAGCAAAAGCGATGCTAATCCGCTTCAGCAGCGGATGGACCATGTACAGCCACAACCAACTCTACGGCCGTTGGACCGTTCACCTGAAGACCACGGACCCTCGTTCCAACCGGTCGCTTCGGGCTGAGTTCCTCACCGACAAGCATGCGGTACGCCTCTGGTCGGCCACGGACATTGTGCTCTTGCCAACACCCGAAGAAAACGGCCACCCCTTCCTCGCTCGCTTGGGCCCCGATGTGCTGGACGAAGCCGTGGACGAAGCAGCGTTGCTCGACCATCTGCGCTCAAAAGGAATCTATAGAAAGAAAGGCGCAACGCTGATGCTTGACCAAAGAAGTTTCGCAGGGCTTGGCAACTACCTGCGGTCAGAGATTCTTCATGCTGCCGGCGTTCATCCTGACGACCGACCGTGCGACCTTGACGAGGCCACCCTTGAACGGTGGGCTTCGTGCATCAAAACCGTCACCGTGCGGGCCTACGAACTCGGCGGCGTTACGGTTGAACCGGCGATCGCCGAGGCGAGCAAGGCTCGAGGCGAACCACGGCGAATGTGGCGCCATGCCGTGTTTTGCAGAAACGACCGCCCGTGTTTGACCTGTGCCCATCTCGTGGTGCGAACCCGATATGCGGGTCGGCGACTGGATTTCTGTCCCGTCTGTCAACCGTCTCGACGAGACCGGTCATGACCACGAGCGAAGGTCGCCGTCGCCCGGCACACGCAATTCCTCCCCGTTCTTGAGCGTCGCAAGAACGTGTTCAAAGGTGGCGTGGTCGAGTGCTTTTTCTTCCTCAGCGCGACGCTCAACATTCTTCATGGCGATGGCCATGCGGTGGTTCCCCGAAAAGGAAGCACCGTGGCGGTTGAGGTACGCCCAGTACAAGCGTGTCATCGGGCAGGTCTTCTTTGGATGGAAACGGCACGCACCGCAATGGTCGCTCATTTTGTTGATGTAGGCAGCACCGGCGATGTAGGGTTTGGTCATCATCGCCGTACCCAAGGCAAACATACCCATGCCCAAGACGTTGGGTTCAACCACCCAGTCGTAGGCATCAATGAAGGCGGCGTGGAACCAATCGGTGAGAGCGCGGGGGTCCACGTCAAGCATGTTGGCAAGGTTGCTGAGAACCATCAAGCGGGGAATATGGTGCGTCCAACCGTCTTCCATGACCGAGGCGACCGAAGCATCGAGACATTGCAAGCCGCTGGTTTTGCCCCAGTATGCATCGGGAAGCGCGTGATGTTGGCGCAAATGATTGGGGTGAAGTTCACCATCGTCCGCCGTGGACCATCGCGCTTCACGCACGGCTGCTTGCCGATGCACGTCAAGGGTGCGGAATCCATCGGTGACGTCGTGAATGTGGTGCACGTATTCCCGCCAGATCATCTGTCGAACGAAGCCCTCAACGCTGTTGAGCGGCGCAGGACTGTCCAGAGCCATGGCGACAGCCTCGCCTGGCATCACCCGATGGAGGTTGACCACCGTGGCCAATCGCGAATGAAACAGACCACGTGACCGTTCGCTCATGGCGTCCTCAAACGCTCCGAAATGCGGCAAGGCGCCCCGTGCAAAGGCCATCGCAGCATCGAGGTCCGCACGGCTCGTCGGCTGCGAGGAAAGGTCGACGCGCCCCGGATGGTCGGCAAAGCGGGTCCGTACAAGCGCCTCGACCTCCGCGTCAACCGCATCGCAACCGAAGATTGGTGGAGGTGGGGCTTCGGGTTCACCTTTCCACGGGCGCCGGTTCTCAGCATCGAAACTGTATTTCCCACCAACCGGTTTTCCTTCGACCATCAGCCAACCCGTTTTCTGGCGCACCGTTCTGTAAAACGCATCCATCCGAAACGGCGGTTCAACACCCACGCTCTCGACGAACCACGACCGTTGGGTCACCCAACCGGGGTGGTCGTGCATCACCACGCAGCCCTGCTCGATGGCAGGGCTCATCTCCACTCGCAGGCTTCGCTCGGCGTGGGCAAAAGCGTGCAGTGGACCGGTTCGTTGGTGGACATGTTGCACCACTTCGGCGTAGGTCTGCGAGGAAAGCAGGTAAAGCACGGGGATGCCTTCCTCTTGAAGTTCAAGCGCAAAGTGGCGTTGATTGGACAACAGCACCGCCAATTTTTGCAGATGGTACGGGCGCTGTCGTGCTTTGTGCGTGGATTCAATGAGCACCACACCGAGCCGACCGAGGGGCTTGAGCGCATCAAGAAACGCTAGGTTGAGCTGATCGTAAGAGAGCCACACCCACGCATCGACGTCCGCAGGCTCCGGCGTCGACAACGCCTCACCTAACGCCCCCTGTTCCTCGGATGCCACCACGGTGGAAGAGGAGAACGTCCATGCCCCCGTGGCCATGGTTGGAACTCAACCTCAAGGGCATAAAGGGATGCTTTTTCCCGGCCGTGCCAGTCAGTAGTGCACGGTCAGCTTGCGAGGTTCCAGACGTTCCTCTTTGCGTGCTCGCATGGCAGCGGCTTCCATCACCGCTCCTCGCATCGTGGTGACGAAGGGGATGTTGAGTTCAACAGCCAACCGACGCATCATGTTGCCGTCTCTCACAGCGCCACCCGAGACGGTCGGCACGTTGACGATGAAGGAGACCTTGCCCTGACGCATCAGGTCAAGAGCGTCGGGGTGCTTTCCTTCGGCGATACGGTAGACGGTCGTGACCGGCACGTCGTGGCGTCGCAGGGCATCGGCGGTGCCTCCGGTGGCGTAGAGCGTGAAGCCCATGGCCACGAGTTCTTGAGCCACCGGAACGAGGTTTTCCTTGTCCTCATCCCGCACCGTCAAGTACGCCCCTCCCTCGGTGGCCACCGGCACTTCGGTGGCCAATCGGGCCTTCAGGTAAGCGAGGTCGGCCCGCTCATCGGACCCGTACACGTCGCCGGTGGAGTCCCGTTCACGGCCGGGGGCGGGGTCGAGACCACGCAATTTGATGAACGGGAACACCGGAGCCTTGACGCACACCTGTCCGGAGGTGCGGCGTGGAATGCTCTGGTCCTTCAGAGGTTGTCCGATGGTCACTCTGGCGGCGATACGAGCAAGCGGGAGGCCCGAGGCTTTGGCGACAAAGGGCACCGTGCGGGAGGAACGCGGGTTGACTTCCAACACGTAGAGGTCCTCCCCCTGAATGGCAAATTGTATGTTGAAACATCCTTTGATCTTCAAGCCCAATCCGATGATTTTTGTTTGCTCGGCCACCTGGTCAAGCATCGACTGTGAAATGTTCTGTGCAGGGATAAAGCAGGTTGAATCACCCGAGTGAATACCGGCTTCTTCCAAATGCTCCATGATGGCTCCCACGAGGACCTCGTCCCCATCTGAAGCGGCATCGACGTCCAATTCGGTCGCATGGCCGAGGTATTCATCGACCAGGAGCGGTTTGTCCGGTGCAAGGTAAGCGTCCCGGAGGTAGCCGTCGAGTTGCTGTTGATTGGAGAGAATCTCCATACCACGGCCACCCAAGACGTAGGAAGGACGAATCAGCACCGGGAAGCCAATTTCCTCAACGGCCGCCCGCAGGTCATCGGCCGAGGTACCGGTTGCTCCTCGAGGCATGCGAAGGCCGTGGCGCTTGGCAAAAGCCTCGAATCGCTCACGGTCACTCGCTTCGTCGATGGCATCGCACGACGTGCCCATGATGGCGAGGTCCAGGCCTTTGACGGCCAGGTCCGGCAGACGACCCTCAAGGGGCAGGGCCAAGTTGATGGCGGTTTGACCGCCGAATTGGAGCAAGATTCCATGGGCCTGTTCCCTGAGTAAGATTTCGCTCACATACTCCAAGGTGAGGGGGTCAAAATACAGACGGTCCGAGGTGTCGAAATCGGTTGATACGGTTTCGGGGTTGTTGTTGATGAGGATAGCGTCTTTGCCCGCCTCACGGATGGCTTTCACAGCGTGGACACAGCCGTAGTCGAACTCAATGCCCTGGCCGATTCGAATGGGGCCGCTACCAATGGTCACGAGGCGCTCCTTGGTTCGGGATTCAAGGTCGGGCAGCAGATCGATACCCGGAAGTCCGTGGGGCTCGTAGGTGGAGTAGTAGTACGGCGTTTTCGCAGCAAATTCTGCAGCACACGAATCCACCATTCGGTAAATGGGGTGCAGGTCAATCTCGTGACGTCGCCGCATGACGGCACGCTCGTCTTGTCCAGTACCCAAGGACTTGAGCCCTTCAGGTGGGAAACCGGCAAGGGCATCGGCGATGTGGGCATCGCTGAACCCGTGACTCTTCCAGTGACGCAATTCTTCCTCCGTCAATTCAGCGGGCGATGCTCCTCGCTCGACGATGGAACGCTCCATCGTTGCCAAGCGTTCAAACCCGTACAGGAACCAACGGGTGATGCGGGTGATTTCGTGAACGTGGTCGACCGTCCAACCTCGTCGGAAGGCTTCGATGACGGCGCCCATTCGGCGGTCGGTCGCCACCGACAGCCAGTTGACCAGCGTGGCATCGGGCAGCGGTTCGTGGGCACGTTGCGACATGCCCTCTCCTTCGGATTCGTCGGCCCGCGTCAGTGGACGTGGGTGGGCACAGCCTTGCTCAAGCGAAGCCCACGCCTTGAGGAAGGCTTCCTCAAAGTTACGCCCAATGGCCATCACTTCACCGGTTGATTTCATCGACGTGCCAAGGGTTCGATCTGCGGTTCGGAATTTGTCAAAGGGCCAGCGTGGGATTTTCACCACGCAATAATCCAGCGTTGGCTCAAACGCAGCCGTGGTTCCTTCCCCGGTGATGGGGTTTGGCAATTCGTCCAAGGTGTAACCCACAGCGATCTTGGCGGCCATGCGAGCAATGGGGTAGCCGGTGGCTTTCGAGGCCAAGGCGGATGAGCGAGACACACGAGGGTTGACTTCAATCACACGGATTTCGCCGGTAAATTGGTTGAAGGCAAACTGAACGTTGCAACCGCCCTTGATGTTGAGTGCCCGAATCAGGGCCAAGGCTTGGTTGCGCAAACGCTGGTGGTCGGCGTCGCTGAAGGATTGAAGCGGCGCAACAACGGTGGATTCACCCGTGTGAACACCCATGGGGTCGATGTTCTCCATCGTACAGACAATGGTGGCGTTGTCGGCTTCGTCACGCATCACTTCGTATTCCAATTCCTGCCATCCAAGAATGGATTCCTCGATGAGAACTTGGGAAATACGAGAATTGCGAAGACCCAACTGAGAGATTTCAACCAGTTCGCCCATGTCCCTTGCTGTTCCACCGCCAAGACCACCCAGGGTGAAGGCGGGTCGAATCAAAATGGGCCAACTCCCAATCGATTCGGCAGCGGCAATTACCTCGTCGATGGAATTGCAGGCTACGGCCTTGCTGATGGGGAGGTTGATGGATTCGCACACCTGATTGAACAATTCACGGTCTTCTGCTTTGTCGATGGCATCAAGGTCCGAACCGATCAGTTCCACCTCGAGACGCGCCAATGTCCCGTTGTGTGAAAGTTCACTGGCGATGTTCAGGGCGGTTTGACCGCCCATCCCAGCGAGGAGGGCGCACGGTCGCTCCTTCTCCAAGATACGGGCGATGGTGTCGGGAAGCAGGGGCTCAATGTAGACGACGTCGGCCATCTCGGGGTCGTTTTGGATGGTCGCAGGGTTTGAGTTGACGAGGATGACCTTGTAGCCGTCCTCTCGGAGTGCACGGACGGCTTGGGACCCTGAGAAATCGAACTCAGCGGCTTGACCGATTTTGATGGGCCCACTGCCAAGCACCATGATGGTCTCCAAATCGTCCCGGCGTGGCATCAGGAGGCACCTCCAAGATGTTCATCCACGACGGCTCGGAAGCGCAGGAAAAGCGGCGCAGCATCGTGGGGGCCGGGACATGCTTCTGGATGGAACTGCACCGTGAAGCAGGGCTTTCCAACCACGTCCAAGCCTTCGACAGTTCCGTCGTTGGCGTTGATGTAACGCACCTCAACCTCTGCCCCGTGCTGGTTCGTGACCTCTGGCGAGGTGGCTCCGGTCGGGTGAGCCGCCAGCATCCCGTCCTTTGGATGGGCCACGGCAAACCCGTGGTTTTGACTGGTGATGGACACCGTACGGTCCTGCAAGTCCACCACGGGCTGATTGGCCCCTCGGTGGCCGTAGCGCATCTTGTAGGTCTGCAAGCCGGACGCCAAGCCCATCAACTGGTGGCCGAGGCAAATACCCATCACGGGAAGGCCATCGTTGACGGCCCGTGCCAGCGTGTTACGAGCCGCAGTGGCTTTGCCTGGATGGGCGGGGTCGCCGGGGCCGTTGCTGCAGAACAAGGCGTCAATGGCGTATTCGTTTCGAAGACGGTCGTACGGCATGTCGGGCGGGCACCACACGACGTCAAACAACATGCAGAGATGACGGAGGATGTTGTGCTTCACGCCGCAGTCCAACACCCCCAAGCGAGGTTTGCGTGCACCGAGTTCGTCGGTGGAACCCGGGTTCAACTCCATCGGTTCGTCGATAGAGACCTCGTCAACCAAATCCTCCAGCTCGGGTGAGGTCATCTCGGCGAGTTGGGCCTGCATGGCGGATTCTTGGTCCACGGGACCAAACACGCACAGCACCGTTCCCAGCTCGCGGACACGCCGCGTGATGGCTCGGGTGTCGATGTTGTGAATGCCCGGAACACCGTGCAAACGAAGGAATTCATCCACCGTGCCGGCCGAGTTGCGATGATCGGGCTGGTGCATGGCGTGGCGAACAATCACGCCTCGTGGCCACACCTTCGCCGATTCGGACGCCCCCACATGGACACCGTAGTTGCCAATCAGCGGATAGGTGAAGGTCAGGACTTGACCGGCGAAGGAAGGGTCGGTCAGCGATTCTTGGTAACCCATCATCCCCGTGGTGAACACCAATTCACCCGAACCGATGGTTTTGGCGCCAAACAATTCGCCGGTATAGCGGCCTCCGTCAGCCGTAAGCAAGACCCCTGGTCCGGTCGCACCTTGAGGCAATTCCGTGCCATCGGCCAATCCTTCTGCAGCGTCAGGAATGGCCAATTGAGAGGGATTGTACAGGCGATGGGTTGCCGGAAGAGAACGCGTGTTCCCGATGCCGCCGCCTAACATTGAGTTTGGTCGTCATCGGCCGCACATAATGATTCGGTGCGCTGTTCTTTGCTCTGTACCACGAGCCCAAGGCAGTGAATCTTCAGAAACTTCACCTTAGGGGAGCAAGTAAGTTACTGATTGCTTTCGTCGAATCGGTCCAAATCCGTGACGGACTTCCCTCGGGCGGAAGGTTCGATGACCAAGCGGGCGTCGGGGAAGTGACGTTCCGTGCCACCCTCCCCGAACCAGGCTTCCATGAAGAGAGCCAACGCCGCCACCTCGGAGTGGGGTTGGTTGCCAACAGCAACGTTGTGATGTGCATATTCGAACACATCGCCGGGAACTTTGGCACCGCCGACCACCACGGTGAGGGGCCGGTCTCGGCGAATCCTCGGAAGGACCGAACGATAGGGCTCTCCATACATCGTCAGATGCACAACAACGCCCGGGGCACCGTCGCCCGCATCGCTTTGAGAAAACCGCTTCAACCATCCCATGCCGCCGCCCACATGTTCACAGGTCATGGCACCTCCAAAACGGTCGTTGACCGACTGCACGTTGGCAAACAAATCGGGATCGTCGTCGCCAGCAAGCAAAAACCCGGTGGCCCCCAAAGCCCGCGACACCAGCGCAAGGTGGGTTGTGATGCGAGGGTCCCTTCCCTTGCGGTATCCCAGCCTCAACACGTTGAACGGCGTGGGCGTCATGGTCTGTCCACCAACCTCGCCCTCAAGAGCGTAGCGCTATCGTTCAATTCGCTTCGAGGCGGGCGCCCATCTCTTGACTGCCGTCGCCTCGTCCGGAGAAATCAACATCGTTGGAATCCATGAATCGAATCAACCAATTCAACAGCATCGCGTTGACGATCAGGTTTGAACCAAACGTCATACCGCCCCAAAGAGCGGCAAGCCGAATGCTTCGCCAGAACCCTTCACCAAGTGTCAGGTCAAAGTCACTCAAAAAGAGGGCCGAAATGAACGGTTCACCCACGTAAAGTCCTGCAAGGATGAGCATGCCACCTGCAAGAATGGAGGGCATGATCTTCCCCATGTCTCGACTGAACTCGGTGAGAATGGCCGAACCCAGTGAAAGGCCCATCACGGCCAAGGCGGCCTGCTCAAAGTCGAGACCAAAAAAAACCGATTCGGCCGCCATGATGTCGTCCTGTTTCATGCCGATGAACAACCACCAAACGACGACCATCACCGTGATGAGCATGCCACCACGAAACGATTGCCTCGCCGCCATGTCGTACACCTGTTGCTGGTTTCTCGGTTTGAGACGACGAATGATGCGTTCGGCAAACTCCCAATCTCGCGACAGTGGTTCACCGGAAGGAGGTTGGTCAAGCCCGAGAACTTCGCCCACCTCACCCAAGGCATCCCCTTCGGACATGCACACCCCTTCCTCGTAACATCTTATGAAACCTGCCGAACTGGGCGGCCCGATGGCACCGGACTTGGGGGGGCTTCAGGTTCGCCGAGCCCGATGGTTGAAGTCGCTGGTCGCCGGTGAGACACCTCACCTGATGGGCATCATCAACGTCACCAACGACTCGTTCTATGCCGGCAGTCGAGCAGAAGAGCATGAAGCTGTGCAACGCGGTTTGGCGATGTGGGATGCTGGAGCGGTTTGGATCGACATTGGAGGCGAATCCACCCGGCCGGGAGCACAACCCGTTTCCGTCGAAGAGGAAATCCAGCGAGTGATTCCTGTGATTGATGCTCTGCGCCAACTTCGGCCGGAGGGTTTGATTTCAGTGGACACCCGTCATTCAACCGTGGCTCGAAAAGCCCTGGAAGCGGGGGCCGATATGGTGAACGATGTTTCCGGGTTGCGAGACCCCGCCATGGTCGATGTGGTCGTTGATTGGGGTTGTGCGGTGTGCATCATGCACATGCAGGGTGAACCGGGGACCATGCAAACCAACCCCACCTACGAGGATTGTGTGGCCGAGGTGAGCCACGACCTCAACGCAACCCGCAGGCTGCTCGTTGAACGAGGCCATCCCCCCGAACTCATCGTGCTTGACCCCGGCATTGGATTTGGGAAAACCCAAACCAACAACATCGAATTGCTCGAAGCCGGACGAGCCATCGCTGAATCGAACACCACTCCTGTGCTTTGGGGCGTCTCTCGCAAAAGCATCGTCGGCCACATCACGGGCCATCAGGACCCAAACGACCGGTTGGCTGGCACCCTTGGACTTGCCGTGATCGCAAAGCGCAAGGGGATTGACCTGCTTCGGGTCCATGACGTGCAGGCTCACGTTGACCTGTTTGCGGCGCTCAACGCCATCAACTAAAGCCAACGCCACCCAACAAGATCAGCGGCGTCGCCCAAGCCCCGAGCATGGAGCCCAAGTTGGTGAGGGCCGTGACCAGAAGCACTTTTCCGGCAGGGTTTGACCAAAAGGACGACAGGTCGTCCAATTTCAAAAATTGTTGAAGATCTTCTGCCGTCGGCTCGGCCATCTTGAGTTGGACATAACCGGCAAACCATCCGGCTGCAAGGGCAGGATTGAGCGAGGTAATGGGAGAGGCGAGGGCAGCGGTCAGTACCGCAAGAGGGTGCCCTCGTGCGATGATGCAAGCAAGCGCTGCAAAGAAGGCGTTCGCCGCCGTCCAGACCGTGAAAAAGGTCAGCCAGTCGACATCGCTCCCCGTGGAGATGACGGCAGCGAGAACACCGATCATCACGAGTGGGAACGCCCACGGAAGGGTTCGTTTCAAGACACCGCTGGTTGGAAGTTCCTCCAGCGGCTCAAGTTCTATAGATGGAGCCCCTGATTCGAATTTTTGTGCCACACCGGCGAGATGTCCCGCCCCCAGCACGGCAAGAATGCGCTTGTCACCATCCAAAGCCGCCACCTTGGCCGCAATGTAGGCGTCACGTTCATCGATCAATACGCGGCCCGCACCCGGAGAGAAGCCTTTCAGTTCCTCCATCATGCTGGACAAGAGGTCGGTGTCCGCCAGCAATTCGTTGACGTCCATGTCATCCTCCTCATCGTCCTCACCGATGAGGGACGACAACAAATTCCACTTTTCTCTGAACCTCATGTTCTTCCATGCTCGCCGAAGGGTGGTCTGAATGTCCCGGTCGACAAGAGCCACCTCGCATCCAGCCTCTGTTGCAGCCTTCACCGCAGCCAACAATTCAGCCCCGGGCTGCTGACCTTCGTCAAGACCGAGTTTTCGCTGCTCGGCTGAAAGCATCGATTGAAGCAGCACCATGGGAGCCTTTCCTTCCTTGATGACGCGGAGGAGCCCTTCCTTGTCCAACCGACGGTCGTTGACCAGCGTGTCGTGACGGCTTTGACAGAGTTCAACCGCCACGATATCGGGCTTGTACTGCTCGATGTGGTGCTTTACGGCCTCGACCGATGAAGTCGCAATGTGGGCCGTGCCAAGAAGCCGAAGAGAGGGGTGCACGTCGATTACAGGAGCATCACTCACGAACCAACACCCCAAGGTGGCTGAGCACAGCCAATTCGTTCTTTTCAGAACGTGATCTCAACGTTTTCTCGAACGTTTGCAGCAACAGTCCACAATTCACGGTTCGTGCATCCCTTGATGCCGGCAACAATGTTGGATGGAATCATCTTGATGGCCTTGTTGAAGTTGGTGGAGGAGGCGTTGTACAATTCGCGACGGTCGGCGATTTGGTTCTCCAAGGAGACAAGTTGCCGTTGAAGATCGAGGAAGTTTTGGTTGGCTTTGAGGTCTGGGTACTGCTCGGCGACCATGTTGATGCGGGGCAGCATGCCGGCCAGCAAACCTTCTGCGGCGGCAACACCTTTGACGTCACCTTGTGCAAGAGCACCAGCGGCGGTGTTGCGAGCTTGAGCGAATTGGTCAAAGATACCGGCTTCGTGCTCCGCATACCCCTTGACAATGTTCACGAGGTTGGGGATCATGTCGTAGCGCTGGTTGAGCAACACGTCGATGTTGCTCCAGGCGTTGTTGGCGTTTTCTTCGAGGTTGACCAAGCGGTTCCATGTTCCAAAAAACCAAATCACAAGAATCAGCAGCAGAACTGCACCAATGGCAATGATGGCGATATTCATCGGGTCCATGCTTTCCCGACATTCTGTCACCTAATCAACTCTTCTCAGGATGAATCCTTCATCAAAGAGGCAACATCATGAACATCGCACCCCCAGCACAACCCGTCCGAACTTCGGACGGTGGTCGTTTCGTGCTCGATACCCTCATCATCGTTGTCGGGGTGTTTGTCATCGCCTTTTTGTTCGCTCCTGTGGGCATGGGCGGAGGAATGTTGTTTGCACCCTTGCTCCATTATGTTGCGGATTGGCCCATCGATGAAACCCTTCTTGCCGTCTCCTTGGTCCTCACGTGGTCGGTCAGCATCGGAAGCGGTTTGAGGCACCGTAAGGAAGGCATGTTTGACGATGCAGCCACCAAATCGGCGCTTTCTGGTGCGGTTCTCGGAGCCATCCTCGGAGTGGTCATCGTCAATGCACTCGGGGAGGACCTGGACACGGTGTTCAAAGTCCTCTCCATCGCCATGTTGGTTTGGGCGTTGCGAAAGACATCCAAGAAAATGAAGACTGGACCGGTTGGCGAATCCGATGAACCGGAATCTGGCGTGAGGACCATTCAACATCTTCCGCTTCGTGTGGGAGCAGGTGTAGGTGGGGCCCTTTCTTCGGTGTTGGGTGTTGGTGCTGGTGTCATCTATGTTCCCGTCTTGCAGCAAAGCGCCAGCCTTGACCCTCGCCGTTCTATCGGCTCAAGTCTCAACATCATGATGGTGGTCGTCCCCATTGCGATCCTTGCTCTTCTCTCTACCTCGCCCTCAGGCTTGTTTGGCACGCTCGGAGGGCAAGCGGCTTGGTTCTATGCGCTACCGTTCGTTGCGTATCTTGGGGCAACCTCCGGAGCAAAGTTCGGCCTCAAATACATCAGCACCAAGAACATCATGACCGTGTTCATGGTGCTGGTCGCCGTCGTCCTGATTCGCTACGTGATCGATGTAGCGGGCATCATGCTTTGAGCGACTCAATGACCATCGCAATGCCTTGGCCTCCACCGATGCACGCTGTGGCAACGCCGTAACGACCACCGCATCGGTGCAGTTCGTGAGCGAGGGTCAGAACCAATCGGGTACCGGTGGCTGCTAGTGGGTGCCCAAGACCAACAGCACCGCCGTTCACGTTGACCTTCTCAACATCCAATCCAAGGTCGTTGATGCAGGCGACAGCTTGTCCGGCGAAGGCTTCGTTGATTTCCCAGCGGTCAATGTCGTCCACGCCCAAACCCGCTCGTTCGAGGGCTTGTCGGGAAGAGGGAACGGGACCATACGCCATAATGGCGGGTTCAAGACCCACGATGCCCCAAGAAACGATGCGTGCAAGCGGAGCATCACCGTCCGCCTCCGCTTGTGCGGCGGACTTGATGACGACGGCAGCAGCCCCGTCAACCACGCCGGATGCGTTGCCGGCGGTCACGAAGGACTCCGGTCCGAACGCTGTGGGCAAACCGGAAAGCGATTCTTGGGTGGTGCCGCGAACCACGTGGTCTTCGTCCTTGTGAGTCAGGACCGTATCACCACGACGGGAAGCGATGGTCACTGGGACGATTTCATCGGCAAAAACATCGTTGTCAATGGAGGCGGTGGTCCGAGCGTGAGACAGCGCCGCAAAGGTGTCAATTTCTTCTCGAGTCACGCCTTTTCGACGGCACAATTCATCGGAGGTCTGGGCCATGAACAAGCCACAGGTCATGTCTTGCAGGTTGGTCATCATGTAATCCTCGACCTTGGGTGAGCGCCCCAATTTCCATCCGTCACGGGCCCCTCTGAGGATATGCGGGGCTTGCGAGAGGTTTTCCATGCCGCCGGAAACAACTGTATTGGCCTCTCCAAGCATGATCATCTGGGCACCTGATACAATGGATTGAATCCCGGAGCCACAGATACGAGAAAGCGTGAGCATGGGCACTTCCTGTGGAATGCCGGCCTTCAACCCTGCATGACGAGCACCGTAGATGGATTGAGAACAGGTCTGTAGAGCGTAGCCCATCACGACGTGGTCGACCGAATCAGGGGCGGTTCCGGTTTTCTCAAGTGCACCCTGAATGGCGATCGCACCGAGTTCTTGGGCGCTCAGGGTCTTGAGGGCACCGCCTGCTTTTCCATCACCACGCTTGCCACCGACCCATTCACAAAACGGTGTTCGTGCACCGCCAACAATCACCACATCATCGCTCATGCCTCGGCCAATTCACCGAGGGGTATGAACATCACTCTTGACCTGTGTCAGACCTGGTGTCGCATCACCCAAACAATCGACTCTGGTCGAGTCCATTGTTGGAGATCATCAACGGTATGGCGACGATCAGCCCGCAGATACCACCACAAAAGACAACCATGACCATGCCGATGCCTTCAATCAGTCCACTGGTGGCCATGATGGCATCGTATTCATCATCGGTCAGGTCGCCGTCTTCCAACATCTGGTCGTAAATTTCCTCGGTCATGCTCATTTGACCCACACCAATGGCGGTGCTCAAACCGATAGCGATGAGCAACAGCATCACGCCTCTTCGCTGGTAGTTCACCAACATCACGCCTCCGACCAGCGTCCCAACACCGGCGGCGAGGTTTCCAATGTCAAACAACATCAGGGTGGAGTTCCCCATATCAAGCGATCCGAGCAGGGAAAGCAAGTTGCCGCCCAGACCCAACACGGCGTAGATGATGACTAGGATACCGATGATCTTGGGGGCGCCGGATGGGGGTTGAAGATAGATCAATTGGCCCGTGGGCATTTGTGTGGTCCCAGTCAGCATCGCACCTTGCCCCATAGGTGCAAACCCGTCGGCGATGGACACCGGCTGAGGCGCTCCATCGGTTTTCGGTTGCTGTTCATCTGGCAGGTCGCCCCAAGGTGACTCTTGATTCATGCACCGCCATCCACCATCTCGCTTATGGTTGTTTACCGGACATTCAGGAAGAGTGGTGTTCTTGAAGCATGACGCCTTGGTTTGGGCAAGGGGGGAGACGGTGAACATCCTGGTCGTGTACAAGAAAAACTTCGAGCAGGTCCATGACGACGGTTTGCTGGACCTCAAAGACGTGCTTCAGCGCATTGGGCCTGACCACCACGTGGACTACAAACCCCGTGAGCATGTTCGTCGTGCGGACTTCATCGCTCGGGACCTCGTCATTGTGTTTGGTGGTGACGGCACCCTCACGTCGCTTTCCCACAACATCGATGCCGCCACGCCGGTCATGGGCGTGAATTCACACCCTCGAAGCGATGACCCCAAAGGAAGCGTTGGGTTCTACATGGATTCTTCAATGGCAACCTTCGAAGAAGACTTTCAGCGAGTCTTGAACGGTACGGCCATCGCCAACGCACTGCCTCGACTTCAAGCCATCATCGACAGCACGTCGGGGAACCGATTCACGACCGACCCGGCGATGAACGATTTGTTGATCGCCAACACCCATCAATACGCTCCGAGCAAATACCACTTGCGACGAGGTGCAAAGCAATGCCAACAGCAAAGCAGTGGGCTGCTGTTCTCCACCTGGTACGGCCAAGGTGCATGGCTGCGAAACGCGATGAGCGTCGATGAATTTTCGCAGCTTCAAAGTCAAGCGACAGGTGATGAGCAAGCAGGCCACTATTTCGTCTTTGCAAGGGACCTGTCGCCCGAACAACGAAAGGAGCACCCTTGGGCATGGAAGGAATGGACAAAGGAAGACACGACCATGACGTCTGACATGCACCGCGGGTACGTGGTACCTGATGGCTGGGACGAGGTCCACTTCAACCGTGGAGCGACCATCACCGTCAACGCCAACGCCCCGACGTTGCTGCTGCTCACGTTCCGAACCACGATGCATGAACGCTTGGCATCGATGTTCGATTGAAACAACCGGTTGGTTCCTGCTGTCCTCGGACAAGGTGTTTTTCGAGCAGGATGTCTTCGGTGTAAAAAGTAAACTTTGACGTGAATAAAAAAGGTTGGAGA
>JAYQAK010000034.1:0-15755 GCA_038136695.1 Candidatus Poseidonia sp. | reverse complement strand
CCAAAGCAGTCGTCGCATAGCCTGGTATTGCGCCGGATTTGAAATCCGGTGTCCCCGTGACTCGGGAGTTCAAATCTCTCCGACTGCGCCACTCATGCCGTCGTTCAACAGCAGGGAAGACTTCTCAAACTCAACCCGCCCTCATCCGTTCATGCGCCGAAGTTCCCTTGCCCTGTGTTTGGTTGCCTGCATGGCCCTTGCCGGTTGCCTGGGCCCTTCATCGGCGGATTGGGGAACGGGCAGTTCAAGCGTTCAGGTCGATTTCTCGATGGAAAATTCAACCGTTACCAGCGGGTTGTCCGGCCAGAGCACCACCCTGTCCGGACTGTACCCGGTCGGCTGCACCCCTGATGCAGAAGGCAGTGTTCTCGAAGCAAAGCAAGGCGATCCGATTCGTTTCTCCGGCTACCTCGCCGCCAGCCACTTCTACGACCAACACGACACCTTGATGGGAGCAAAGGGGCTTGATTACGGGGTCACCACTGCGGTGGCCATTCAGTCCATGCCGTTTGAACAAGCAGCGAGCGTCGAAGACGGTGAAGGGGCCAGAATTGATGTCAAGTCATGGTCCCTGCCACTGGGCCCGGACACGGGTGCAGGAAGCGTGGATTTGGATGAACTGGATTCTGACGCAGACACGAAATGGTTCATTCTCGGCCTGGTCCCAACATCGGAAGACATCCTCTCGGGCATGAAATCCTTGGGCGAATGGCATCAACCGGTCGTGATCCAAGGCTATCTTGTCGAGGCAGCCGATGGAAAGAACCCCAACGGGTACCTCAAGAGCTGGCACAAGGCCAGCAACGACTGCAACATGTTGGTGGGGGACAACAACCGAGAGGACGCCTATGTGTTCGTCACCGGAATCTCGCTTGAGGGCGCCTCAGTCACCGTGAGCGGTGAAGCCGATGACGAATGGGTCCAAGGCGACGTTCCGTTCTTGGGTCGTGGTGGATTCATCATGTTCTTCCTCGTTGGTGGGCTTGGTGGAGCCGTTGGGTTGTTCATCGTCTCCAAAGGATTGGTCATGAAATCGGCCAGCAGCACGATGCAGACGCTCATCGGGTCCGAGGGAATGAAAAAGGCAGCCAGTGTGAAAACCGACGCCAAGGCAGCAAAGAAGGCCGGCATGGAATCTCCGACCGAGCGAAAAGCGCGCCAAGACAAAGAACGGGCCAAGGAGACCAAGAAGGAAAAACCCCAACCAACCGCCACGCCAAAGAACGAGAACCCGATGGGTGGGTTCGACCTCGATAGCGTCTTGGCCTCCACATCAACCTCGAAAGGACCCGGTGGTTCTTCCCCAGGCGGGCGCAAGTCGAGCGTGGTCGTCACCGAAGCGGCGCAGGAAATGGACCGAATGAACGCCGAGGAATCGGTGGCCTCTTCACTCCCTCCGTCCATGACACAGCGACGCTCACCTCCACCCACCTCCTCCAACGTTGGCACTTCCCCAGAACCTGCGGCTGAACCAAAGAAACAACCGCCGGTGCGTCGACGAAAGGCCGTGAAGAAGGCAGAGCCTGTTGAGGAAGCAGCGCCTGCGCCTGCACAACACTACGAAGACGAGGACGAAGATTTCTCGGACTTCTCTTTTTGAGCAGGCACGACGATATCAACAGCGTGCTTGAGCACGTCCATCTTCAACGGTGTTGAGCCGATGTTCTCGCCATCGATGTTGATGGCCGTTGGCGTTTCTGTTTCGATGCGAAGGGAGGTAAACCGATGATAATCCACCTGCGGATGGAAGACGTGCCTCCCTTCGCTTTTGAGCATCCCAAACGCCTTCAGGATCGCCCCTCGCTTCATCCGCTTGAGAATCCCGATGTCCATCTCGCCGTCGTCAAGCGAAGCGCCGGGGGCGAGTGGAAGCAAGGAGCCCCCAGTTTGGCTGTTTTGCACCAAAAAAAGCGTGAAGTCGTCGGTCACCGACGTTCCATTGATGGTCAAGGTCGCGCTTCGCTTGCGGTTGCTGAGGATGGCAAGAAGAATGCCGACATCGTAGCGAATGGGCCCCATCCAACGCATTTTTTCAGCCTGGATGTTGGAATCAACACCAAGTCCCCACGTTACGAGGTTGTGACTGTATCGAACAATACGTTCGCCCTCGTGGCCCGGCAATCCTTCCGTCAATTCCACTTTCGCAAGGTCAAGGGCTTGGTGGTGCCCGTTGATGAGTGCGTCAATGGCGGTCTGAACGCTTGACAGGGAAAGATCGTTGGCTTGAGAGTTCCCCGTACCCGCAGGAATGATGGCAAAGCATTCACGATGGCTAGGGTTCAGTTGCATACGTCCAGAAAGCACCTCGCAAAGTGTTCCGTCCCCTCCAACAGCGACGATCACCTCTCCCTCCTCAACCGTCAGGGCCGATGCAAGGGTCACCAAATGGCCGCTGTAGGCGGAGTAGGCAACCGAAACATCGACACCAGCAGCCTCGAGTTGCTGGCGTACTTCGGCGGCAACGCTGCGCCCCTTCTTCTTGCCAGCATAGGGGTTGACCAGCAGGTGAACTTTCGTTGGTGGCCCAACGGTCGTCCCCGTTTGGGTGAAGACATCGGCGAAAACAGGTCGGTGTGTCCCTTTTTTGCGACGAGATGCCCCGTCCTGCTCAAACCTGAGTGGGTTCGGAAAGCCGTGCTGAGGCTCACTTGTCATGGTTGCGTGAAGGTTCTCAAGTGCTTGAAACCTTCTCCAGCGCGGGCATGTATGCATTTATGCATGTTGAATATATTTACAACTGTCTTGCATATTTGGGTGTTTTTTCCGTGAAACCGCATCAATCACCCATACAAGAAGTCTTGAACTCCATGGACCTCGCCGTGACGTGGACCACCTGTGGACCGAGGCGGATGTCGCGTTCATGGAGCACGCCTTGCTGGTTGCCGAACGTGGCAGGGGAAAGGTCAGTCCCAATCCACTGGTCGGTTGCGTGCTGGTGAAAGACGGTCGCATCATTGCAGAAGGATGGCACGACCATCTTGGTGGACTCCATGCCGAACAAATGGCGATTCACGATGCTGAGGAGAAGGGGCATTCACCAAACGGTTCGACCGCGTACGTGACGCTGGAACCGTGCAACCATTTTGGACGCACTCCTCCATGCACCGAAGCGCTGATGTGGGCTGGGGTCAAAGAAGTCGTGGTGGCGCACAGCGACCCAAATCCCACGGTGCGTGGCAACGGATGCAGGGTGTTGAACGAGGCGGGAATTCCGACCCGATTGGGCTTGATGGAGGCAGAAGCACACGAACAAATGCGGGCCTTCATGCACTGGTGCGAACATCGGCGACCGCTGGTGACCGTGAAATTGGCGCTTGACCAGCAAGGTTCCGTTGACGACCGATCTGAAGAAGCTCAGCGCTTCACTTCGCACGGATGTCTCGAAAAGGTGCACGAACTTCGCCGAGATTGCGATGCTGTGTTGGTCGGTGTGGAGACCGTCAACCGTGACGACCCTCAACTCAACGTTCGCTTGGTGCCGTCGGAGCGCCAACCGTTGCGTTTGGTCATCGATCCCAACGGTCGCATCAACCCGTCCTCCAGGCTCATCAACGACGAGGGAGAAACTCGCCTGCTTCAGGAAGGGTTTGCAGGGCTTCGATCGCTGATGAACCAGTTGGGTGACCAAGAAATTCAACGGCTGCTCGTGGAGGGAGGCCCCACCACCGTTCATCGCTTCCTCGACGAAGGCTTGGTGGACGAGGTGTTTCTCGTCCACGCTTCCATTGAGCATCGACATCCGGTACCGGCAGGGCTTGATGAGGAGGTCTTGAAGGCTGCAGGTTTGGAGAAACGTCACGAGTACGTGTGGGGCGAAGAACGCGTGGAACACTACTTGCGAGCGTCTAACGAAGCGTGAGAACATCGTCCCAGCGATGGGAAGAACCCTTTCGAAACAACTGTTCGTGAAACGCCCGCTGATGCATGTGAACACAACGCGCCAAGCGCCCACGATGGTTGTAGCACCCCTGACGCGTGTGCACCACGACCAACAAAGCGTCAAGCGAAAGAAGCGGGCCATTGGCCGGCGGTGGCGGCGTTGACACGCGCTCAACTGTGCCGTCCCATTCCACATCCGCCGAAGTCGGAGGCGTGACGAGGTCATGCTCGAAGCGAACGCCGCCCTCACCCAATTTCACCGGACGCCATGTTTGACGCACACCGTTGTCCAACCATTCACGAATCTGCTTCAATTGCTCCTTGGTCGCCAAACCCACCGTTGAGAGCTCCCACCAACCCGGTGTTCGGGCGAGCGTGACATGGTGGATACCAGGATAGGTGTCGCGAGGATCCAGCCCGTCGGCCCATGTTCGGCACAACCCCTCGAGACGAACCGGTAGAAGGGGAAGGGCATCCATACCGATGTCCTGCAAGCGATACGGATTGGCCAGTTCTCCCTGCAACAAAATGGGGCGGCGCTCCTCAAGGGGAGGTGCGCCTTCGTCCTTCAACAACGCATTGAGTGAAACACCGTGGCTGGCATAGTGTTCTGCATACGCCAAAATCCCACTCGCATCGAGTTCCTCGTCGTTGGAAATCATTTCGCCTGAAAACTCGAGGTCGATGACGGCCCTTGGCGTGTACAACACCGGTCGTTCGGGAAGAGCGAGCGGGGAGTTGTTGGCGGCATAGGGCCAAAGCCGTGGGGAGGTGCCGTCCATGCGTCGTCCTCCATGCGGCTGTTCATCAACCTCGCCCTCAATGGGTGTAGGTGGTCTCAAACAGGCAAGAGGGGCATGTTACCTTGATGGGGCGCACGTCAGGAATGCCGAGAGCCACGCCGCATGCAGAGCAAAGAATCGCTTGATTCACCTGTTCTCGGCGAGCCGCTGCCTCCCGAGTTGGGTCGTATTCGAACCTGAATTGCCCCTTGTCGATGACCTGTGGCGCAGCCGGACCGCTCGCCTCTTGGAGGGTTGGGACGTCTTTGTGCGAGGTGTCCCATGAAGAGGGTGTTTCTGAGTCGGATGGCTGTGGTGCAGGTGCTGAATGCTGAGCCAAGGCGGCTCGAACCGTGGCTTCATCGGTGTTGTAGACACGGCAGATGCGGTCAATTTCGAGCATCTGTTCGTAACCGCTCAACGACTTCAAGGCCGACAACGCCTCTGGAGGAAGGGTGCTCACATCGCAACCATGCGCCAACCTGCTTTATCTGTTGAGGGTAAAGGCATCGGGCGATCGTGAATTTTTTCCGGATTCCGGATGCAGGAACACCGATATCGGAAGGGTTCAAAAGAGGTCGGCAGACGGACCGCCTTGGGGAAGACCATGGTATCACGTCCGTTTCAACGCAAAGCCGCTCAACCTTCACCGGGTTCGCGAGCCGCTCGAAGTGTCCAATGTTGCCACGCCATGCAGGCACCTCACGCCGTCTTGGCAAGCGATTCCATGGCCTCGGTCCTTGATGCGCTGACACGAAACAACTGGGACCATGTGTTTGTGGTTGATGACGAGGGTGTGCCCCTTGGACGAATTCATGCGGTGGACCTCCTCAAGAGGATCAGTCGGAAGACGGTGAATCGCGATGTCGCCTGGATGCATTCCATTCCCGCGCAACAAATCTTGACCAATCCGCCGATGACCGTCCGCACCACCACACCCTTGCTCAAGGCAGGAGCATTGATGCTCACCCATGACCTCAACCAACTTGGTGTTGTCAACGACGAGGGAGTTCTTGTTGGCGTGGTGGGTCACAACACCTTGGCAAAGGTCTTGCCACGATTCATCTTGTGATCAAATGCCCCAGTAGCGGTCTGCTTGGGCCTGTTTGGCCTGGAGACTTCGAACCACCGTTGTGACCATCCACAACACCACGACCCAAATCAGCGGCGTGGTCAAGTCGTTGAGAATCATTTCAACACTGAATTCGTAGGAGGTTCCGTTCAAGACTCGAATGGCGATGTCGAGGGCTGCGTTGAGGAAAGAGTAGACCACCATGCCGAACACGCTGAGCACGATCAGGCTGCCGGAGAACGAACCTCGCTTCAAACGCAAAAGCATGAACCCTGCCGTGGAGGTGAGGAAGGCAATGACCGTCCAAGCCAAGGAGGAGTGAATCACGCTTAACCAGAGGACGGATTGGGTGCTCGTTGTGCCTTCTTGAAGTCCAAACGCACGCCAACCTTCGGCCACCGCAAAGATGGCACTGAACAGGGTTGCCGTCCACAGAAGCGAGGAAAACATCGCCGCGTCGGCGTTTTCACGCATTTCTTGGATGACGCGGTTGACCGTCGATTCAATCCCTGCACCCTTGCTGAAAATGTACAGCCCGAGCACCAAAGGCAAGGCACCGATGACGACGCCTCCAATTTCGTTGGGCAACATGATCCCAAGTCCCAAAATGGCCATGACGGCTCCGAACGGAATCATGATTTTCGCACGCCATTTGGGGTCCTCAAGCGCCTTAACGATGTAGTAGTAGGTCCCTTCAATGCCTTTGGATTGGCGAACGATGATCTTCTCGATGTGGTCAATGCGCACTTGTGAGGTGATGATGGGCAGCACGCTTTCGTCCTCTGCGCCGTCGGTTACCAAGATGGCTTGGTCGGGCTGGAAACTCGACACGACTTCCTCGAGTTGGGCTGCAATGGCCCGGTCGGAGCGAACGCCGACCTTCTCGTCTCCCGTCAGGATGGCGATTTCAACCTCATCTTCCTCGCCCTTGGCTTCAGCGATGTTGTCGTGTTGAGCCATGGCGCCGAGGATGGCATTGGTGTCGCTTTCCTCAGGGTCGGCAATACCGAGCTTGAGGGCGGCCGTGAGGACGTTTCTTCGCCCAACCACCGGTCCGCGAATGGAGGTTTTGTTCCCAAGGTCGTTGTCTCGGTCAACCGTCAACACCAGCGTTCGAGTCATGGTCGCCATCCCCCCGTTTGGTCGGTCCACCGACCTTCTTTCATTCAAACCCTTGTGAACAATGCCCGCTTCAAGACGTCATCGAGGGAGAGATTCACCCCGTCGGCGCACCATCTCTGCGTCGTCCTTCCCAGCGGGCGGATCGTTCCAATCCTCATCGCCGGGGAGCACCAAACCTGCGCCCAAACTGACAAGGCGGTGGGCCAACTGTTGCTGCTGAGCAACCAAGGCATCCCAATCTTTGCTCTCATCTCCCCACGCTCTCCACTGACGCAAGCGACGTGTTGAACGAACCAAACGGGCATACAGGTTGAGGTGGGCGCGCGCGGTTAATGGCCAAAAGAGCATGAAAAAGATGAACACGCCGACGGCTGGCAGCGCCGTGACGTACTTCAGGAGCTGGTGAGAAGCAAACGCAAGGTAGACCGGGCTGGTGTTGTCCAGCAGCAACCACGCCATGAACAGAGAGAGAGCCAGCCACCAAAGGGGGAACACCACCACCGAGGAAAGCACCTTGATGGTGCCTTGCATGGACCCGTTGGCATTGACACGTCGTGTGATGCTGTCGAGCAGACCTTGGAACTTGTAAGGGATGTAATTTCCAATCATCGCGCCCCAGGTGACCAAACCAAACATCCAGACCACCGCCCAAAGCCACGAACCCACCGCTTTTGCGAAACCTTTCGTGGTCAAGGTGGGCGGTCTGGCATCAACATCGTGAGGCTTGAGTGCAAGCGAATCAAGTCGGGAAAAATGATCTTCGGACGCTTGCGCCAAATCATTCGCAACGGTCGGGTCCTCTCGCAGCATGAACTCCCAGCCTGCCCGCAACCTTCGAGCGCCAAGAATGGCCTCAGCGTACGAACTTCGAGAGAGGTCTTCCCCCGCTTGCCGTTGTTTTTCTGCTTGAACCAGTCCGCGCCCCTTCCAAATCAGCGTCCGTTCTCGCCATGTCGATTTGGCAAGGTTGGCACGGCGCAATTCAACCTCGATGGAGGCGGTCACGGTTGAAATCCAGTCCAATTCCGCCTCGGTAGGTTCGCTCGCATCGGCAACAGCGGGCGGCACCAAAGGAACCTCCATCGCCCGTTCCAACACGATGGCGGCCCGCTCACGAAAGCGGCTTGAGGCCGAATAGTGCAACCCTACTGGCACAACCCGTGGGAGCGGTCGCCCGTTGGCCGCCGCTTCACGGTGGGCCTGCAGCAGCATCCGCGCCGGCCCAGAACGAATCCGTTGCACCGTCGCCTCACCGTGGGTGGTGTCTTCGGGAAACACGAGAACTTGCCCTCCATGAGCCAATTGACTGGCCATGCCGCGTAGAATGGCTTCATCGCTTCGAGCAAGACCCAGTGCGGTGGCTCGTTGCGATGCACTGCCGATGGGCACCATGCCTGCGGCTCGAAAAAGCCACCCGAGAAACGGGATTTTGAACAACTGGTGGTGCAAAAGGGTCGAGACTTTTCCTTGCAAGCGGGCGGTCATGAGCATCGGATCGATCAGCCCGTTTGGGTGCCATGTAACGAACAACACCCCCGCTTCATCAGCGATGTACTCATCGTCCACGAGGTTGATTTCCCTAAACCAGATGCCGGTCAGGACCCGAAAAAACGAACGGATGAGCCGGTAGAGGACGGGCATGCGACGGGAAGTGAGTCCCGTTGGTGAACCGTCCATGATGGCTTGAACAGCGCCTCGTTTTTTTACACATCCCCGTCAAGATTCCGGAGGACTGGTTTCCTCCCCTGCCGTGCTAGCGCCGGAGGAGGGTTGCTCAGCGGTCTCAGGCACGGAGGTCAGGCGACGCCATCGCTGCGTTGCTCGGATGTACTTCAGTGGATGGTCCATCCACGACTGGTCGCAGGTTCTGTTGTCACCGGGCAACACGGGGCAATTGTGGTTCACCTTCAACTTCCCACAACCCGCGGGCGTGTACTCGTGTTGGTACACATGTTGCACCTGATAGGAGGTCGTGGCTTCGCTGAAATCCGGTGCTCCTCGGAAAAAGTTCACGCACGATTCTTGAGGCAGAGCGAGTGTCGCAGACATGGAAGCCAAAAACAACCGTCCAAAGTGATTGACGTTGACGCCGCCGGCCAAATCGGCAATGATTTTTTGCATGCAAGGTGGCCAATCGCTTTCTTCGGCCCCCACCAAAGCGATGGCTTCACTCGCTTTGTTCGCCATCAAGTTTCGAACCATGCCAACGGGTTCGGCGAGACGGACCGCAAGGTCGGTCGTGACCTCGGCCATCTTCTCCAAGGCTTCTGCTTCAATGCCGGACTTAATGCGTTCACGCAGCAGACGGGCCAGTTTTGCCGAAGACGCATATTGGCGTTCATCGTGAAGTTTGACCCAACCTGCTTCGACATCGACGTTTGGCAGCCGCCAACGCTGACCCGTGATTCGAGGGCAAATCTCGATGAAATCGGCCAGACCAACACGCCAAATTCCTGAGGATTGCTGTCGAAGGTCACGCAACCCCGAGCCGGTGGCCCTTCCACCCGTTGTGGTGGACGGGCCGAGCAGTTCGATGTTGGTGATGTAGGTTTGCGCAATGGTTTCGAGATTTTGAGAATCTTGAATCAACAACTGTTCCGCCCGGGCGGCCTCTGCCTGGGCCCAACGGGCGATCAACCGTTCGTCTTCACTGGCACACATCACCAAACGAGCATAGTAGAACGAAAACGCCTCAATCAGTCGGCCTTCATCGGTGTGAACATCACCACCGATGACCTGAACCCCTTCCTTTGATTGGATGGAGTCAATCAGTCGAATTCGTGCTCTTTGGCGCGCTTTTTCCATCCACGGGCCATCGAGCAACTCGTTCAAATCAATGGCGTGTTGATTCGCCATGGATCGAATCCAAGCAGAGGCCTGCGGCAAGAATGGATACCTCGCCAACACCACGCCGTCCGTCACCGGTGGAGGGGTGTGAGGGACGGGCATGGAACACCGATGGTCGCCACGGATTATGAAGTTCAACCTCGGTTGGGTTCATCACCTTTGACAGCGTCGTCAGCGGTATGGACGAGGATGTGCTGACCGCCCTCATCGGCGTTCAGGATCGTGTCCGAGCCCATTTCGGGTGGTCTTACCAAGCCGACGTCACCAGCGCCATCGGGCTTCGCAACGTCTGCAACGAGCACCCACAAGCGAACCTGTTTGGCTGGTCACCTGAGCGACGCGCAGAAACACTCGAAGCGGTTCGCGAACGCCTTCTCGATGCTGCCCGCGTCGTTTTGGTTGGTGCAGCAGCCAGCCGTGAACACCTCGACCGTGCTTGGCCCTCGGGAACAGAATTTGTCGCTGCCGATGGCGCAGTGGGCGCTTGCCTCGGATTGGTGGAACCCGTCTGCGTGGTGACAGACCTTGACGGTGGGGTTCACTTGGATGGAGCTGTTGACAACGGCATTCCTCTCATCGTGCATGCACACGGTGACAATGCCAAGACGTGGTCGACAATGCTGCAACGGTGGACAGCAAAGCCACCTCGCCTCGTGTTGACACACCAAACGCACGAACATCATCCCGACATGTTCAACCCCGGCGGGTTCACTGATGGCGACCGTGCCGTGTGCTTTGTTCGGTGGTTAGGGGTGCAAAACAAACGCATCCACCTGCTTGGCTACGACGAAACGCGAGTGGGCCGTTGGTCGGGTACAACCGACCCAGTACGAAAAATGGAAAAATTGTCCTGGATGGCTCAAATTCTGGACATGGTGTACCCGTTGTGGCGACAAGATGCGGAACACCAAGTGGCCGGCGATGAACCCCCAAAGACCGACCATAGGGAAACACATGCATAAGAAGCGAAGGCCTGTGACACGTGCATGGGCTCCACCCGCTCTTGGACCAATCCCGTGTTGTGGGTGTTGGCTCTGGTGCTCATCAACGTGCTTTGGAGCAACGTTGCCAAGCAAGAAGCACCGAACGAAATCAACGCCATCAACAACTTCGAACCCGCTCGGGAACTGACGGTTGGTTCGGTGTTTGGATCGTCTGAACCCCTTCCGGCAAGGTTGAGTGTAACCTTCAGCAGCACCAGCCTGGACGATGGAAACATCAGTTATTCCGTCCTGCTTGACAACGAAACCACGGTGTTCTCGTGGACAGGAATGCTCAGTGACGAGCCTCCTTCATGGGAGGGGGAACTCAAGCCTGGAATCTACACCATCTTGACCGATGTCGAAGAAGGAATTGATGTGGAGCAGGTCATGGTTCTCCAACCCTTTGCCACCATCCAACTCCAAGGCCACGCCGTCCTGAGCACGCTGCTCATTGCCGTAGCCGTGGCTGAACAAGCGGTTCGAGGTTGGCTTTCTTCTCGAATACCAACGTCGAAAGAATCACGGCCATCGCCAACGCCGTTCAAGGTCGCTTCGTTGGGTTCGGAAAACGATACGGTATGGGATGACGGTGATTCACCCTGGCGTGAACCGCTGCGATGATCAAAGGAAATCGGAGAGCGACAGCTGCTTTGCGCGGTCGTTGTTGAACAGGGAATCTGCGCTGCTCGCAAGCCAATCAGCGTTTTGCCGGGTGTACAAATCCACGCCATAATGGTCCATGACATAGCGCATGACTTCGATGTATTTTCGAACCGCCCCCTCAGAAACCGTCAACGCCAAGTTGCCGTTGCACAGACCGCCTTCGGCTGCGGCCACGCCCATCGCCTTGAGGGAGCCGCGGCCGGCTTCCTTCTTTTCTTGGATACAACTTCCCGAAAGCGGCATTCGACGGTACGAGTGACCGCATTTGAGACAGCGTACTTTTTGACGCCCGTACGCGTTCAAGTTGCCACGGAGGTCGGGCAGGAAGTGGGAGCGAACCACGCTGGAGGCCACCTCTCGGACGTTCACGCCACGCAGGCGTTGGCCGAGGGCCAGCTGCCCGTTCATCTTGTCGATCATCGTCTCCAAGGTTTTGTACGCAGAGAGAGCAGGGCCTTGGTCCAACGCTGCGCAGTCATGGGTGTAGCCATACCCGCGAACCGCTGCGACCGAACCAAGGCGACGCTCAACAAAATCCATTCGATGTTGAATCTCTTTTGGATGAGGTTGGTTCAAGGTGGCTTCGTAAAAGTCCCGAGGATAGAACCAGCCAGCGTCGACGTTCAGCGCTTCCTTGTCCACTTCGGTTGGGTTCAAACGGGTGGTCAACACGAGTGGAGCGTCCATCTGACCACCCCGGTTGGCCGGCAAGATGTCCCGACTGAAATTCAACAAGCCGTCCATGAGCAACATGATGGCGTCCTCATCGCCGTCGCAATTGCGGCGTTTGGCTGCGTGGAACAACGGGTGCGCATAGCCCCCCGAACAGTCGGCCCAGCCGATGATTCTCGACAACACACCGCCGCTGGTGTGAGGGGCCAAAGCACAGATGAGATGACCCACCAAGTCATCGGGCGTTGAGGCGTTGTAGTACGGTTCCATGCCGTAGAATCGAACCAACAACTCGTCAACAAATTGCGATGTACGAAGCAGGAAATCGGCTGCGCCCTTGGCGACGATGAAATCCTGCGGGTACAATTCAACCACCTGCTCGTCGTGTTCAAGCGGCGCTCCACGGTGGTCGTGGGTGTAGCCTAACGCGTGGAGGGTTTTCCAAGGAACGCCGATTTCTCGAGGTCGGAAATGGGTGACGGGGACGTCGCTCATGTCGTAACGAACCGTCCCATCCCGGAACACTGGAAGGTCGTGCCGTGCCCGCAGGATGCCTTTTTCAATCGCTTCAGGTGTTTGATCTCGGCTGTTGAGTTTCTTCATGCATTTGACCTGTGCGGGCAGGCGGTCAATGCCCAAACGAATACGGGCGTCCTCGACCATTTCATTGACGCGCACGGTTTGGATTTCTCCTCGCCGTCGAGCGGTGGACTCGGTGCTGTTGGCTTGGGTGCGTCCGGCACAAACATGCCCTTGTTTTCCCTCCCCAAAGTCGTCTTGTTCACGGTGATGACACCGCAGGTAAGGGCTGGTGCGCCCACAAACCGTGCAGGTTCGCTTCCCCAGTTGAACGCGGATGGTGCGCTTGTCGACAGCATGATGGAGCAAACGTTGGTTTCCCCCGTTGAGTTCGATGGGGAACAAGGAGTGCGTCATCGGATTCATGATCCGAGGTGCTGCTTTCTCCGGCCGCCCCATCCGGCATCCAACGCGCACAGGAGCGCTGTGCTCCCAACGCAAATCGGAGAGGGCCCGAACGAGCGTCATGATGCCGTGGACGGCGTGCTCGTCCTCCATCCGTTGTGCAGCCAAGTAAGCATCGGGGTCACGCGGTCCTTCATCGACCACCGATGCAGCGGCCTCTCGACCCACCTTGTCCGTTTCCGCAATGCCAAGCCCTCGTTGGCGAGCACCGGTTTCGGCGGCGATTCGGATCGTCGCCCGTTCCCGTTCCAGCTCCGCTTTTCGAGAACGTTCCTCATCGAGCACGCTTTTTGCCTGACGAAGCGCGGCCAATCGGTCGGTGGCCATCTTCGTTGCATCCTTCACCCGGAGCGGTTTCTCGCCGTCAAACGTGAAGCCAAATCCTTCCAACATGGCTTCCCAACCCGTTTCGACCACCAAGTCTTCGCCGTCGTGGTGGTGGGGCAATCCAAGCAACATCATGGCGGCTTTGCCCATACCGTGTTGTTGCAACACCCATCCTTCAGGGGGAGTCAATGCAAACACGGATGGCTCAGGTCGGTGGGCGGTTCCGGGGAGGTTGATCTCGTCGTTTGGAGGAAGAGTTTCTGGTTCAAGTTCATCCATTCGCTTCGCTGACCACGCTTTCACAGCGCCCTTCAATCGGAGTTGACGGGTGCCACCAACGGGTTGCGCGCCCTCAACCGGTTCGTGATCGCCAGTTTGATGGGTTCCGAGCGGTTCAATGGTAGCATCGCTGAGCAATTGCAAAACCCCGGGAAGCCATTCAATCGGGAGATCTTTGAACCAAGGATTGTTTGGAGGAGCGAGAGATGTGGCGAACCGTTGTGCGACTCCTTCAGCCTGAGGCCAAGTCAATCGCAACGAACGAAGCCGCTCGTGCCAAGCTTGGCGATTCCAAAATTGCTGGTGGGCGTCCTCACTGTCCTCAGGAGGTTGCCCCGGAACACCGTCCGGCCAAGCAGAGCGCTCCTCGCCGATGAGCCTCAACAACGACATCACATCATCTTCGGACAACAGGCTGTCAAGGACGTCGCTGGCCCACCAATCGGAGGTGTAGCCTGCAGGCACCAAACGCTTGTTGTTTTCCAAGAACTCACCGTAACCGATGACCAATTCGCCGTTGTCCCAAACCTGTTTCACACGCTGGCGAAGAGGGACAAAGTAACGAGGTTGGTCGATACGCAAAAACTGACCGTCATCCAACACCACCCACGGACCTTCCGCTTCGTCGCATGGCGTGATGGCACAGGCTTTTCCAGGACGTTCAATTTTCATCTGCGTCCCGATGGTGATGAAATCGTCCAGCGCCAACATGGAGGTCGTGTTCGTGGAGGCTGCGGCAAGTCCTGACGGGCGAGCACGCCCGTAACGCAATCGGAAACCTCCGGCTTGGAGCGGACCACCAAAGACCGGTCGTCCAGCGATGATGTCGTTCATGAATTTCGTGATCGGCTGGATTTGTTCGCTCTTGAACCGCTCCTTGTCGTCCTTGGTCTCCTCTTTTCCACGGGATGCAAACTTGGTGATGAACTCCCATCCGGGCAGGTTCAACCGTTCGGTGTGTTTCTGAATTTTCGGTGCCTTCAAACACATGCCTTCGCCGATGACGAGCAAAACACCACCTCGAATTCTCGCTTCGTCGATGTTTCTGACGTTGCCGTACCCAGCGCACTCGATGCGCTCGGTGGACTCTCCGTTGATCATCACCGGGCACGCTCGAACGATTTCATCGATTTCTGGAGGCGAGGGGCGGTATTGCAAGTTCCCTCGATAGAGCCCAAATTCTTCCTTCACACGTTCAACTTCGGGGTCGGTGGGCTGATAGTGCCCGATGTTCAGTTCTCGGCGAATCATGTCGGCGATCAGGACCGCCAAGGCTTGAGCCGTTCCACCTGCGGCGCGAATGGGGCCTGCGAAATGGACGGAAACAAATTGCGAGCCATCGATGTTGTTGAGCAAGCGCACCTCGCTGATGCCTTCCAGCGGGGCCACCAGCACCGCCTCGGTCAGGACCGCAAGGCCGACCCGAAGGCCCACGTCAATTGATTTCTCCAGGTCGTATCCTTTCTCGCGAAATCCACGAGCAACCGATTGAGCGATGATGATCGATGTGGTTTCACGGTCGTGTTGCTCCAGAAGTGCTCGGATGTCGTCGGCAACTTCGTAGCCGTCCAAGTGTTCGATGAGCAACTTCTCGGTACGCCCTGCCAAATCCGATGCTCGCGGAATCTCAACGTGGGGTTTGTGATCGAACCCCAGTTCACGCGCCGCCTCAGCAATGCGGTACGCATCGTCGGCTCGCTCATCGAGCCACAAGTGGTAACGCTCCATTTCCTGTTCCAGGCGTGCCTCATCAACCCCAACAAGGGGGTCGTGGTGCCCTGAAACCGTACTGGTCTTGGCGTCACTCATCCTCAATCGTGAATACATACGGGCGACCCTTTATCATCCGAGCGGTGCCTTTTCTTGAGCCCAACTTGGGGTTTGGTGAAGGAAAGTTCATGTCATGGCCTCCGAAGGTCAGAGCATGGCCGTTGACCCGTCGGTTCGCTCCCACCCTTCGTGGCCTCGGCTTGCTGAACTCGTCCACGACCTTGCGTTCCTCGACGGGGGTTCGGATGATGCCTTCACGCTGGCAAGCGGGCGAACCTCGCGGTGGTTTTTCGATACAAAACCAGCGATGATGCACCCCGAAGCCGGCCGCATCATGGGCGAACTGCTCAACCTCCGCATCCAAGCCATGGGCGC
>JAYQAK010000033.1:14909-15768 GCA_038136695.1 Candidatus Poseidonia sp. | reverse complement strand
TTGCCACCTACTCAAGGATGGTTACGCCTTCGTTTGCTTTGAATATTTTTGTGCAAGCCGGGCAACGAACAGAACCGTTGTAAGATGCAGGAATACGCAAGGATTGACTGCAATCGGGACAGGCGATCTCAAGTTTGCCGTCTTGAGCAACCGGGGCTCTGGCGACGACCGGTTCAGGGTCCACATCATCCACCACTTCTTCCTCTCGACCCTCGGATTCTTCTTGGGCAGCTTCAACATTGAATTTCGTAGCGCAATCGGGACAACCCACTGAACCGGTGTAGGTCACTGGAACACGAAGCCGTCGGTCGCATTCAGGACATGAGATTTCACGCTTTTCGGCGGACGTGTTCGCTTTGGACGATGTTGCCGTTGGTGGTTTCTTGGCTGAACGAGGTCTTGATGGCTCGCTGTTTGTTCGATTCTTCAGCCGCACACCGAGGACAAGAGCAGCCCCCAGAACCAGACCCCAAGCAATCGCACCGAGCGGCCATTCAAACGAGGTATCAACCACCAACTCCCCGGATACATAACTGGTCTCTTCGGCCACGACCAAGCCGTCAACGTGCCACAGTGCCCTTAACGCCACCGTCGAACCCTTCGGCCAGGTCACATCAACCTCCATCTGAGCCGAACGTTCTCCACCCCAATCGGGAGAAGTTTTCTTCGCAAGTATAGCCCCGTATGCATCCATGACCCAAACCTCTCCCACCGACGTGCTGACCGGCCCGGATTGTTGAAACACCAAGGAAACAGAAACCGACTCATCTTGAAGCGGGCGAAGGGGTGAGGTCGTCGCTCCAAATTCCATCCAGAATACGGTGGCCTCGTTGGGAATACTTGACGTGATGCTCAAAGG
>JAYQAK010000033.1:0-14899 GCA_038136695.1 Candidatus Poseidonia sp. | reverse complement strand
GACCCGGGCCGATCACCCAGTTCTCAGCAGCGATTTGAACAACCACCCGTTCACCGTCAAGTTCACCCAAGTCAACTTCTTCCTCGTACACCCCCGCTTGCAGGGAAAGGAGTTGCTCACGAAGGAAGATGGTCGAATCACCGGTATCGTAACCAATCTGAAGTTGGATGTCCCGCCCTCGGCCCTCATCAAGATCCAGCGAAACGGTGAAGGTAACATGGCCAACTTCACTTCGAGTCACTTCCTGAATTCCAAGTGCAATGGATTGTTGAGCAAGGACGGTGAAACTCGTCGAACCCGAGATGACCCCCTCGACCAGACCGTTATCGCTTACAAGCGTCCAAGATACATCCACCTCACCTTCGGTGAAGAACTGGAGTGTTGTTGCAACCTCGCCAGCTGCACCCCCTTTCAATTCGGTCCATTCACCTGATGAAACCGTACCACCTGATTCGAGCACCAAGCGGACACGACCGTCCAGGTCACCGGTGTTGCGAAGGAGCATGTTGGCGTGAAGCGTGTCCCCTTTGTGCCATGGACCGCCGGAGTAGGTCGGGGAAGGTGTTCCGGCCGCTTCAAAAACGGCGGATGGCATGTTGATGCTGAGAGATGAGGGCAGCAATGAGGCTGCATCCAAGCGACTACCCCCCGCTGTACACACCACGGTCGTCGGTTTGGCTGACATGGAGAACGAAAGGTTGGCAGATTCCAGGATGGAGAGGGTGGTGGAGGCGTTCAACCGTTCTACACCGTCGGACTGACAAAGAATGTACCCTGAAAAAGGCGCAGAGCCGTTGTTCCAAACAGTGAGATGCACATCGAGTTGTTCTCCTGCATTCACCTCGGCGGCGTTTGACCCGATATCGATAGCGAGCAGGGGCAGGGGTGGTGGCAAGACGCTAAATTCGCCGGAAAGTGAATGAATCCCGGAGGCGGTAGAAAGGTTTCCGTCAAGGTGAAGCGACCAAAAAAGAGCCCCCTCCGCAAGGCGGATGGATGGTTCAACCGTGAGGGGGAGCGCATTGCTTGCGTTGATGGACACGCCTGAAAGGGTCACCGATTCGTTGCTCTCGTCGTTCTGGAGGGTGAGGGTGACGTTGCCCGACCAGTTGACATCCCCTTGGTTGAGCACGGGAAACGCAAACCGAACAAAATCACCGTCGTGAAGGGTCATGTTTCCCGTGGCGACCCCGAGACCATCCAGACCTTCAACGGTAACACTTGCTGGTCCGCCGAAGGAAATGTTCAGTGGGCGAAGGCGTTGTACGGTTCTCGAAACGGAGGTCACATATCCGGTGGAATTGCTGCCAACATCACCCTCGAGAATCACCGTGACCTGGCTGAAACCAAACGGTAGGTCCTCAACGGAAAACGAAATGTTCCGTTGTTCAAAGAGGGACAGTGGGGCAACGGATACACTGGAGTTGTTCAGTTCGCTCCCTTCGAGGGTTTGGACCACCAAACGTGCTGAAACATTGGCTTGTTGCCCCCCTGTTTCGTGAACCTCCAATGTAAAGAAGAGCGTAGAGCCCTCGAAAGTCGACGCATTTTGAAGACTGACCGATGCTTCATCGATCAACACCGACCCGCTTTGGGCCTGAACGGTGGAAAGGAGCGATGTGGCCATCAACAAGGCGAGGAGGACTGAACCGAGGGTTGAGCGACCCCGTCCATCTCCCATGGATTGGCGTAAATCACATGGTTCTTCACCTTCGCGTTCAAAGAGAGCCAAAGGGGTTGTTTCTTTTACGTTGAAGGCGACCGCCAAATCGATGCAGCCAAACGAACTCTTGGCCGTCACTCCCGAGGCTTTGATTGCCGCTATCTTGAGGCGGAGGGAACAAAGCGGTACATCACTCCCTAAGGAACTCGTTCAACGACAAGAAGAATACGATCGTGCTCATGAACGTGCCAAACAAGACAAAGAAGCACTCGCTGCCCTTCAAGACCAGCCAGAATCAAGTGAAGCGTACGAAGAACGCTTGCAAAAAGCAAGGCATGCTTTTGAGGAGAGTGAAACCTTCCGACGCCGGACCGTATCTCGATTGCAACTCGTGGAATACGCCATCAAAGATCACGCTGAAGCTACGGAGTTCTGGGCAGAATTAATTGACGGAGCATGGGGCCACCTCTTGGAAGATGCAGAACGCGTCAAAAACGGCGGCCTCTCAAGTTATGCCATCAACAAAGAACAAGGTGGGGGGGCTTCCTCATGAACAAAGCCGACCTCTTTGAAGATTTGAGAAGCATTGACCCCAATGCAATCGAGGAGCGCTACGGTGGCATTGTTCTCGAGATTGAGACCTTGGACGCACAACGGCAAGACCTTTTTGTCCAGAAAAAACTTCATTCAGACGTCATCAAATACGCCGTCAACAAGCTGGAAAACCCACCGGCAGAAAGCGATGTCAAGTCGAATGAGTTGCTGAAAACCGCTATTCTTCAAAAAAAGGAATTCGACAAACTCCTCCAGGAGCGAGATGTTCTTGTGGCTCGACTCGCGGTTCCCAGGCACCGTCTTGTGCAAGCGATGGGCGACGCCTATCAGCGATTGACCACCCGTTCGCATCACGCTGATTCTGCATCACTTGCATCTGAAATGGAATTGTTCTCAAGATTTTTTGAAATGCAAGCCATGCTCGAGGTGTATCAAGAACACAGCACCATGCTCTCCGAAATCAATACCCTGCGAAAGTCGCTGCTTGAGAATGTGAAAACCATCAACCGTGAAGACCGAAAATACGTTCAACTCCTCACCAAGAACAGCGAGGTATCGAGGGCACGGCGAAGGGAAGCAGGTCGACTCAAAGCCTACCTTGAATCCATGGACAGAGCCTCCAGTAAAGCCATACCTGAGCCGAAGGAAGAATTTGCCCAGCGGCTCGCAGCAGGCGAGGCGTTGACCATGGAGGAGTTTTCAGCTATGCTTGAGCACGGCGGGTTGACGGAACTGGATCTGGACCAAGATGTCCAGCGAAAAAAGAAACAACGTACATCCAGCGGACAGCGCCGAACACAAGCCCAGCGCGGTAACGTTGGCACATCGCGCCATCGTCGGGGTTGAGGGCATGCCGAGCATGGCATGGGTGCGAGGCCCGACGCCCAAAGCGTTGTCATCAGACCAAATCGTCGACGTCATCGAATTGTTTCTTCATGAAACTGGTGAAGTGTATGCTGAAGCATCGCTGGTGAGTCTACCGATTCCTGAATGGGATGGTAACTTGGTCTATGTTGATTTGGAACAACCCAAGCCAAGGACCATTCACGGTGTTTTTTGGGCGACGCCGTTCAAGGACGGCATCGTCCGTGTGGCAGCCTTTGCTCTTCGAACGGACCATCAAGGCCAAGGGCATGGAGGTCAAGCGTGGAACATGTTTCAACAAGCAGCCCTTGATGTTGGATACACCCATGTTCAACTTGAGGTCAAAGCCAGCAATGTCGGAGCCCAACGATTTTACGAGAGACGTGGCCTTCAAATTCAACAATCCTTGGAAGGATACTACCAATCTGGACTCGGTTACATGATGAAGGGATTGCTTCCAAGAACACACGAAGGCTAAGCATTATTCACCCCAAAGTGTAGGTAAAGCCGTGCTGGAACGCCTCCTCGCCCCGCTTCACAACCTCCGCGGCGTCCAGCGCGTGGTGGTGTTTGAGTCGGACGGGTTTGTCCTCTACGAACATGGAAGTCAGCCAGAACACAACCATGAACCCCTTCAGGTGTTCCAAGCCTTGTTGCCCGAGAGGGACACCTCCGCTTCGGTCACGATGGTTCAACAGGGCGGGTATGTGCTGCTTCAGCAGGTGAACATCGGCACCTTGCTCGTCGCTGCAGAACGAACGTGCAACCTCGGAGCGGTTCGCAAAACCCTCAGCGAAATTCGAAAAGCCTTGGAGTGAACCATCTCCTTGGTTGGCTGAATCGTCCGTGAAGGATTAAATGGGGGTGGTGGGTCGCAAGCCTGCGGGAGGATGGGAATCCTCCCCGGACCAGGTGAGATGAACGATGGCGGAACTCAAAGATCTTCTTGAAGAGCGAAGGAAAATGGTTGACAAAAAAGCAACACAGCACCGAGAAATTCGAGACGATTGGAACGAGAAAACCAAAGAATACACCGCCACCCGAAACGAGCTCAACAACGAAGTTCGAGAACTCATTGTTCAAGTTCGCGAACAACGAGATTTGCGAGACCAAATGAACGAAATGGTTCGCGAGAAGAAGAAGGAACGTGAAGAGGCCAACAAATTGGTCAAAGAGGCGAAAGATGCCATCCGAGCTACGCTTCCTGAACAACCCCAGCAGTTCGACAGACGAGGCCGCCCTATTCGGCCCGACACCGTTCAGTCCCTGACCCGAACAATGGAACGCCTTGAACGTGAATTCGAGCAAGGAAAACACCAAGGGAAAAACGAGCGCAAATACTTCAAGAAAATGAAGGAGTTGAGCGCCAAGCGCAAGGCGCTCAAAGAGTCCCAATCGGCCGTCGAAGGTGCGGAAGGAAGTACGGAACTACGGGCCGCTGTCGCTGCTCAGGAAGCAGCCCACAACGCCGTGAAAGAAGCAGCAGAGGCCGCACAAAGCGCTCACGATTTGATGATTGAATGGAACACAGAGGTCGATCGACAGCGAGAAAAGGCCGAAGCTGCTCACCGAAAGTTGCGAACCTCGAAGAAGGAGGCCGACAAAGAGCACAGCCTCTACATCGTCTCGCTTCGATGCTTGCACTCCATCCAAGACATCCTCCGTGCTATGCGAGGTGCCAGTGCCGGTGAAGGTCAGCGACCTGCAGCCAGCGATGAGACACAGAATTTGATGGCCAAACTGCTCTCGGGAGAGACGTTGTCAACCGACGAATTGATGCAACTGCAGCGATTTGACTGAAGAAAACAGCGGCGAACACATCAAAGACCCTCAACACAGGCCACCGGTTGGACGTGAGGTTCATGATTGGGAAATCCGACATCGCAGCCATCGTTGAAGAATACGACCGCCTCAAACTCCGTATCGGAATGACGGCCTCCCACTCTGCCTTGGACATCTGTGATGGAGCCATTGAGGAAGGGTTTCCAACCGTGGCTTACTGCAAGGAAGGCCGCCACAAAACCTACGCGAATTATTTCAAAACGCACCGAAGTGCCTCCGGAAGGGTTCGCCGTGGCATGGTGGACAAGGCCATTGTCCTGAACTCGTTCAACGATGTTATTGACCCTGCGATGCAGCATGAAATGCGAAAACGCAACGTGATTTACATCCCGAACCGGTCCTTCACCTCCTATTCCTCCATTGACGATATCGAGAACAACTTCCATGTTCCCATGTTTGGGTCCAGAAACATGTTGCGAATGGAAGAGCGAACCGAAGACCAAGATTACTACTGGATATTGGAAAAGGCCGGCCTGCCCTATCCCGAAAAAATTGACAACCCAGAGGACATTGATTGCCTCGTCATCGTGAAACTTCACCACGCCCAAAAGAAACTCGAGCGCGGCTTCTTCACCTGCGCTTCCTACGAAGAATACCAAGAGAAATCCACTGCGCTTCTTGCCGAAGGGGTCATCGACCAAGAATCCCTTGACGGAGCACGAATTGAGCGCTATGTCATCGGCCCTGTGTTCAACCTCAATTTCTTCTACAGCCCCCTCGCTGAAGAGGGTGAGCGCCTGGAATTGCTTGGCGTTGACTGGCGATTTGAGTCCTCTCTCGACGGGCATGTTCGCCTCCCAGCACCTCAGCAAATGACCATGCCAATTCATCAGCAAATCCCCGAAATGACGGTGGTGGGCCACAACACCGCCACCATTCGAGAATCACTCCTCGAACGTGCATTCGAACTGGGGGAGCGATTCATCAACGCCAGCAAAGAGCATTACGATCCTGGCATCATCGGGCCGTTTTGCCTTCAGACCTGTATTGACAAGGACATGAACTACTACATCTACGACGTCGCTCCTCGTCTCGGTGGCGGCACCAACGTCCACGTGAGTGTTGGCCACCCCTACGGAAACGCACTCTGGCGGAAACCCATGTCAAGCGGGCGCAGAATCGCGATGGAGTTGCGTATGGCAGCCGAGCAAGACCGCTTGCTTGAAGTCTTGACGTGATCGTCACCGAAATCCACGAACAGCGGTGGCCCTTCACTGCTGGTAAGCGACCCAAGCACCCGACGGTGCATCGTAGTAGGAGAGTTGGCCGTTGGCATCTCGGGACCAATGGACGCCGTTTTCTTCCCATTGATGCGGTCCGTCTTGGAGGCTTGGAAGGTCTTTGGTTTCCGTTTGGTCCATGTACTGCTCGGTAGCGGCATCCATCGAAGCAGCGGCTTGTGCAAAGGGACTTGAGGACAATTCAGGTTTCCGAGTGTAGATGTATCCACCTCCACCAAGGAGAGCCAGCAAAAGAAGAACGATGACGGCATACAACATGCCGTTTCCGGACTCCTCAGCTTCCGCCTGGGAACGGGAAGCGTCTTCTGGATAAGCGTCCCAACGGTCAGCAACGCCGTCGCCATCGGTGTCAACGGATTCGTTGGCATCGAACTTGAACGCATCTTCGGCATCGTTGACACCGTCGCCATCGGAATCCAATTGCGAAAGAGCACAGCCCACCGGATCGATGAGTTCGTCAACCGGGGTGTTGGGACAATCGTCGAGATGGTTCTTGATGCCGTCTTTGTCGTCATCCTTCTGTTGCTGGGAACACCCATCAACGTCGACGTTTTGGGAATTGCCGGTGTCAGGACAAAGGTCAACATCGTTGGTTACGTCGTCGTTATCCGTGTCCTTTTGCGAATCCGCACATCCTTGCGCATCCACCTGTTCGCCGGCAGGCGTTGCCTGACAGGCGTCTTCGGCGTCGGAGATCATGTCGCTGTCGGTGTCACGTTGGTTGTTTGCACAGCCAAGCAGGTCCACCGGAAGGTCGTTGTCGGTTCCTGCGCAATTGTCGACATCATCACTGATACCATCTCCGTCGCTGTCTTTCTGTGATGGCGAGCACCCCTGAGCATCGGCCACTTCACTCAGCGGGGTGGCGTCGCACACATCGCTTGCATCAACGACTCCGTCGCCGTCCGAGTCACGTTCCGTTGCTGCACAACCAACGCCATTGACCGGTGTACCTGGAGTGGTCGTCGGGCATTGGTCGCGGTCGTCGGTGATGGAATCACCATCCGTGTCAAGTTGACTGTCGGCACAACCAGCGGAATCAACAACAGCTCCGAGGGGTGTATTGGCACAGGCATCGAAAGCATCCATGACGCCGTCGTTGTCTGCATCCTCTTGACTGCTTGAGCATCCGACGTTGTCAACAGGTTCGCCGGCTGGCGTATCGGGGCAGGCATCGAGCGCGTCGCTCACACCGTCCATATCAGCGTCGAGTTGAGAAGCCGAGCAGCCGTTTTCATCAACGGCTTCACCGGAGGGTGTGTTCAAACAAAGATCGGGGTTGTTTCCGTTGGCATTGTCCCCGTAACCGTCGCCATCAGCGTCTCGCCATTGCGTCGAGTCGTTCGGGAAGTCATCGGCGTTGAGACCTGCTGCGTTGTCGCCGTAGCCGTCACCGTCGGTGTCGTTCCACTGGGTTGAATCAGAGGGGAAAGCATCTGGACGGGTTCCTGCTTGATTGTCACCGTAGCCGTCCCCGTCCGCATCGCTCCACTGGCTTGGGTCGTTGGGGAAATCATCCCCGTTGTTGCCGTTGGGGTTGTCACCGTAACCGTCGCCATCACCGTCGGCCCATTGCGTACCGTCGTTGGGGAAGGCATCCGGTGTGGTTCCGTTTGGATTGTCACCGTAGCCATCACCGTCTGCATCGGACCACTGCGTGGGGTCGGTGGGGAAGGCGTCACCGTTGGTCCCGGTGGGGTTATCGCCGTAGCCATCGCCGTCGCTGTCAGCCCATTGCGTACTGTCTGAGGGCCATGCATCAGGGTTGTTGCCACTGGCGTTGTCGCCGTAGCCGTCACCGTCAGCGTCCGACCATTGCGTGGGGTCCATCGGGAATGCATCCGGCATGTTGCCGCTGGCGTTATCACCGTAACCGTCGCCATCGGCATCCGACCACTGGCTTCCGTCGGTTGGGAAGGCGTCGGGGTTGTTGCCACTGGCGTTGTCCCCGTAACCATCACCGTCCATGTCGGACCATTGCGTCGAGTCGTTGGCGAAGGCGTCAACGGCGTCGTTGTAGCCGTCGCCGTCGGTGTCCTTCTGCGAGAGAGCACATCCGTACTGGTCTACCATGGCTCCAGGACTGGTGTTTGGACACAGGTCGGCCTCATTGGCCACGCCGTCGTTGTCGTCATCAAACGTTAACTGGAAGCAATCGCTGTCGCCAATCAACTGCACTGAGGCGTTGGAATACAGGTCGATGTTGACACAGTAGGTGCCTGATGATGTGGGCGTGGTGTAACTCCATGAGGAAATGCTCATGTTTTGTGCCGTGGCCGTAAACGAGGTCATGGACGACGTGGCCAAGTTAGCACCGGAAGCATCGGTCATGCGATATTGGTACTGGTAGCTGTCGCCCACCACCAAATCGGCGCCTTTGGCTTGCACGTTGTTGCTTGAAGCGTTCGAACTCGTTGAGAAACTGTCGATCACCAGCGCAGGCAACTGGGGTACAAAGTCAGAGAAATGGAGGCCAGTGAGGTTCTCGTTGGTATCGAGGTTGGGTACAGTACCCGGCAGGTAAGTGTACGCAAAGAAAAGATGGTCGTTCATGGTGGTCGGGCCGGTCCATGTCACCTGGTAGTTGGTGGACACCGTGTTCGAAATATTCCACATGCCTGAGTCGATCATGGAGGCATTGATGGCCGTGTGCACGTCTTGGGATTGGGTAAAGTTGGTTGACCAAGCATCGTAATCCAAGGTGATCCACTCGAGCACATACGTGGTTGAAGCGGAAAGGTTGGTGACATTGATTTCCCCCGAGGTGGAAGATGTCACGACCGTTTCGGTGGTCTCAATGTACGTCATGTCCATGTTACTGTGAAGGTTTGTGCCTGATGCAGACATCAATGTAGCACTCGCCATCAATGTACTTTCACCGAAGTCAGGTGTCATGGTAAACCCGAGGGAATGGGTCGTACCAGAGGCCGTGAAGGAGCCGGTGACCGAAGCGGTCCATGTTTGGTTGCCGCCGAGGTATTCTTGGCCGTATGAGTGGTTGTATTGATACGAGGTCCCGCTGGTCAGGCCGCTAAAACTCAAGGTAGCAAAGGTGGTGTTCACGATGTTGACGTTCACGGTCTCAAACGTCTGGCCGCCCCCTGGGTTGTCGGTCGTGATTTCAATGTCGTAGGTATTCGAGGTCGCCGTTCCAAACGACCACAGATAGACATCGAGGAACGTCGATTGGTTCGCCGTAGCGGTGACTTGCATGGATTCTACGTTGCTGGTGCTGGTGGAACTGTCCAAAAACGAGCCTCCGGCTGTATCCCATCCTGCATCGATGTCACCGTTGGTGTGGGTGAAGGTGATGTTGGCGTAGTAGGTGACGCCAGCGATCATGTTGATCTCAAAAAAGTCCACATCGGTCGACGAATCAATGGACAGTCCCGTGCATGTAAGGGGGAGGATGGACGCCTGTGTCGCTGTTCCCGTTGTATCGTTTGGCTCAAGGATATCTGATGAAGTGGTGCCGTTACCGGTGCAGTTCGTGATGGATCCGCCTCCGCCACCCGTACCGTTTCCACCCGTACCGTTGCCTCCAGTTCCAGAGCCGACATTGAACTTGTACAAATCGAGTGACCATGTCCCTGAACCACTGACGCGTTCAATGTCGATGTAGAGCATACCATCGTGAAGAATGGAGGTCGAACCGTTGGTGGTCAACGAAACGGGATTGGTTGAGCCAGCAAGCCCCATGAAGGTGAGTGAACTGTTGTAAAATCCAATTTGGAATTGATTCGTGACGGTTGTCCCGTTGCTAAAATTGGTGGTTGATGGGAACGAAAGTGTTGCTGAAAGGCCTTGATTTTGATTCAAAGCCACTCGGAGGAAGTCGTTGTCATCACCCCATGTCAATTCACCGCTCCCGGAATACGTGGTGCTGAAGATGTAATTCGTGATGTTCACCGAGGTGTTGTCTGGCAAGTCGGTTCCCGAATTGAGATCGTTCTGATTGGGACCCACGGCTTGCACGCCGGGTGTGAACGTAGCGAGAAGGGAGGCAAGGACCAGCATCACGACGAGGGAACTCGCTTTGGCTTGCTTTGTGGCTGCAACATGGCGCATGGCCAAACCAAGGTTGGATAGTATATCACACCTACCCCGGATGGGCTCAAATAGCGGTTGGGGCCACGTGCCCGTCCCCTTTGTCGTCGGGTTGCCGGACACGAGACCAAACGCCTCCCATCAACTCATCGTGGTGTGTTTGGCAGTAGTGGAACCGACGGTATGCTTCTCGGAACGAGTAGGCCTTTTTCCCGGTAGCCACGAGGTACCCCTCGGGCGAGAGGCGAGAAACAATGGTTCCCTCTTCTCCACATCCGGGCAGGTCGCACACAGGTTTTTCGTCCATAGGTTACCATCTCCTCCGACGCTACATTAACCCTTGCTCAAACCTACGCAAACATCAGTCCTCATCGTCGGTTGCGTCTGGTTCAATCACCACCAACGGCACGTTGGCCTCGATGGCTTCACCTTCGCTGCAATGAACGGTCACCACGGTTCCGGTGACCGGCGCCTGGATTTCATTTTGCATTTTCATGGCTTCAAGAATCAAGATCACTTGACCTTCGTTCACCCGCTGCCCTTCGCTCACTTCAACCGTCACGACTTTGCCGGGAATGTTTGCAGAAACGGTTCCAGATTTCTTCTTCTTGCGTCCACCAGAACGCTTAGGCTTGGCCACCGATTCGACATCAGGCATTTCGATGGCAAAGGTCTCTCCTGCTACCGTGGCGTTCCAAACCGACCCATCAAGTTCCAACTCGACTTCATATTCGGTTCCGTTGACGATTACTTTTCGCTTCTCTGTCATCCATTCACCTCCAAGGAGAGCGCCCTGCGCGCGCATTCATCAACGACCGTTGACCCGTCATTTGACGACGGTGGTCTTGTGACCAGGAAGCACCTAACTGGCGAGCGATTTGAGAAGGGTCGTCGCCCTCAGCGAGCGTGGCTGCAATCACTGCAGCCATCGCCGCCATCATCGGTTCAGATACCTTGGTCGCCATCTTCATCCCTCACAGCGGTATGTTTCCATGCTTTCGTGCTGGACGCAATTCTTCTTTGTCGACCAGCATTTCAAGTGCCCTGCACAAACGTTGTCGGGTTTGGTTGGGTTCGATGACATCGTCGAGATAACCCATCGCCGCGGCCTTGTACGGATTGGCAAAGGTTTCTTTGAAATCCTCGGTCAAGCGCTCACGTTCCTGTTCAGGGTTGCGAGCGTGGGCGATGCGCCGCCGGTGGATGATCTCCACCGCGCCGTCAGCCCCCATTACGGCGAGTTCGGCCGAGGGCCAAGCGACGTTGTAATCGCCGCGAATGTGCTTGCTTGACATCACGTCGTAGGCGCCCCCGTAGGCTTTGCGAAGAATCACCGTGAGCTTGGGGACGGTTGCCTCGGCAAAGGCGTAGAGGAGTTTTGCGCCGTGGCGGATGATGCCACCCCATTCTTGGTTGGTACCCGGAAGGAAACCTGGGACATCTTCGAAGGTGATCAGCGGGATGTTGAAGGCATCGCAAAACCGAACAAATCGGGCTGCCTTATCGCTGGCGTCGATGTCCAAACATCCAGCCAACACTTTCGGTTGATTGGCCACCACGCCCACGGTGTGGCCGCCAAGGTGACCAAAGCCAACCACGATGTTTTGGGCCCATTCCGCTTGCACTTCCATGAAGCCACCGTCATCAAGCACTTCTGAAATCACATCCACAACATCGTAGGGTTTTGCAGGGTCGTCGGGAATGATGCTGTCCAATGCGTCGCAGGAACGGTTTTTGCTGTCACTGGTTTTCTTCATCGGCGGGCGTTCAAGATTGTTGGGAGGCAACAAATCGCACAAGTCGCGTGCCATCTGGATGGCGTGCTCATCATCGCTGGCCGTGAAGTGAGACACGCCTGACTTGGAACCGTGCGTCGCAGCACCGCCCAAGTCTTCGAAACTGACCACTTCGTTGGTGACGGTCTTGATGACCTCCGGACCGGTGATGAACATGTGGGCCGTTTGGTCCACCATGATGACGAAGTCCGTAATGGCGGGTGAATACACCGCCCCACCGGCGCACGGCCCCATGATGACCGAGATTTGAGGGACGACCCCCGAGGCTCGCACGTTGCGGAAGAAAATTTCAGCGTAGGAACCGAGCGAAGCCACGCCTTCCTGAATGCGTGCACCACCGGAATCGTTCATGCCGATAACGGGCCGGCCGGTCTTGAGGGCCATATCAAGTACTTTGCAAATCTTGAGACCGTGCATCTCGCCCAAGGAACCACCGTACACGGTGAAGTCCTGAGCAAAAGCGAAGACTTCCCGACCGTTGATGGTGCCGTGGCCGGTGACCACACCGTCACCAGGGATGACGTTCTTGTCCATGTCAAAATCTCGACATCGGTGTTCGACCAGCGCGTCGATCTCTTGGAAACTGCCGTCATCAAGGAGCAATTCAAGGCGCTCACGGGCCGTCATTTTCCCGCGGTTGTGTTGTGCCTCGACGCGGGCTTGGCCTCCGCCGGCCTCACTTCGAGACTTGCGGTTTCGCAAATCTTTGAGTCGCTCTTCCGTGCTTGACATGGGGTTCCCCAGCAACTTCTCTCCCTAAGCCGCCCTTATTGCTTGCTCTTGGAATATGCCAACCTCTACCTTTCTGCGGGGTTGCGTTGATAGGGAAGCGTCTCGTCCTGTGCCCATGGACCAGCCACTCCGCATCGTGGTCGCCAAGCCCGGGCTCGACGGACACGACCGTGGAGCCAAAGTGGTCGCACGCGCCCTTCGGGACGCCGGACACGAGGTGATCTACACCGGATTGCGGCGGACTTCGCAACAAATCGTCGACACCGTTCGGGATGAAGACGCCCGCTTCCTTGGGCTTTCCTCGCTTTCTGGCGCCCACGCTCATCTCTTTCCACAAGTCTGTGACAAACTCCGAGAGGCCGGCCTGGATGATGTCATTGTCTTTGGAGGAGGCATCATCCCCAACGACGACCGCCCTGCACTGCATGCCGTCGGGATTCGCGCCGTGTTTGGCCCAGGAACCCCAACCAGTGAAATCTTGGAATTCATCCAAACTGCGTCGGCCATGGACGATGCCGGTGTTGGCCAATCAAGCGACTGGCATTGGGAATCCTCGGCGTGATGGAGGCGGCAAGCATGGCCGATGAACTTCAACTCGCTCTTGATGGCGACCGACGCGCCCTTGCACGGATGCTCTCGGCGATTGAAAACGGCACCGTCAACGTGGAACAAATCCTCAGTCCTTCATCTTCTATAGAATCCAATACCTGGCAAACCATGGCGGTGACCGGAGCCCCCGGCGTTGGCAAGTCCGTCCTGTTGGATGCGATTATCACCAACTGGGCGAGCAACGGATTGCGGGTCGCTCTTCTCGCCGTTGACCCGAGTTCCCCTCGAAGTGGGGGTGCGCTGTTGGGAGACCGCGTACGAATGTCTGCGGTGGACAATCCTGCATTGAACGAACGCGTTTACGTTCGCTCCATAGCGACGCGGGCCTCTTCGGGAAGCGTACCGCTCATCGTTGAAGACATGGCCACCTTCCTGTTGGCCTGCGGATGGCAGCGCGTGCTCATTGAAACCGTCGGAGCAGGACAGGCAGAGTTGCGCTGTGCTGCTGTGGCAGACCGCATCGTGGTGGTGGAGGGACCCGCCCGCGGCGATGGCATACAGGCTGAAAAGGCAGGTTTGCTGGAACTGGCCGATGTGGTTCTGGTCAACAAATCGGACCTCGAGGGCGCTGACCGCCATGCCGGCGAGTTGAGGGAATCCTTCGCTCTTGATGGCGACGATGCGCCTGACGTCTACCTCACCTCGGGATTGAGAGGCGATGGCATCGACCAGGCTGCGGAGGCGTTGCTGAACCTCAAGAGCACAGGGCGGGCAACCCGAGCCCGAATGCGAGAACGACTTCTTGCTCAACACGAGCGACGGTTGTTGCACCATCCACGCTACAATGCCGTCTTGGAGGGCCTTTGCGAGGGCACCCTTGATATTCAAGAGGCGTTGGCTGAACTTCAAGGCGACACCCATGAGTGAGCAGGTTGAGTTGACCAACCCCGTCGAAACTTCGGTGGGTGGAATGCGGGGTCACCTTCTGCGCAGAGGCATTCACCTGAGCATGGCAGCACTGCCGTTTGTCTACTTCGCCTACGGCGAATCCGTGGCGGACAGCATCGGCTGGGAACTGCAACAAGTGGTGGCTGGCGTGGTTCTGTTCGCTTTGGTAGCCGAAGGCATCCGACTCAAACTTGGCATCACGGTCTTTGGACAACGCGATTACGAGGCAAAGCAGGTCTCAGCACTCGCCTGGGGGGCCGTGGGTGTTGGTTTTGTCCTCCTCTTGGCCCCGCACGAAGCCTATGCTTACCCGCTGATCCTCTCGTTAGCACTGGGCGACCCCCTTATGGGAGAACTACGAAGAAAAGGCGTTTCTTCACGCAACGTCATGGTGTACTCAACCGTCGCCCTGTGGGCCATCTGGTTGGCATCAAGTGCCCAGTTCGGCACACCCGTGTGGATGGCGCTCATCTTGGCACCTGTTTGCATGATTTCAGAATGGCCAAGGCTTCGTTACATCGACGACAACGCAACGATGGTCCTTATTCCGCTCGCCCTTGTTTTGTTGCTCGAGCCCTTTGCCGGCATGATGGCGTGAGTTCGCCCAGTTTCACCCGCTTCCCTCAATATGTTCAAATGGGGGTTTCCAGTCGTTGGAAACA
>JAYQAK010000032.1:11794-15939 GCA_038136695.1 Candidatus Poseidonia sp. | reverse complement strand
ACGATGATTTGTGAATGGGGCCGTGGCCGGGAATTGAACCCGGGCTGGCAGAACCACAATCTGCCGTGCTAACCCCTACACCACCACAGCCATGAGAGGTAAAGCCGCCTCATGTGCTTGGTATTTCAATCATGCGCCATCCCAACCCTCAAACCACTTTGTGGACATGCGTGAAACCCTTTGTTTCAAGAAGTGCCACGACGTGCAATGGTCATGCGCAACTCACGAACCGTGACGGCATGGATGCTCCTTCTTCTCTTGAGCACCGCATCTCCAGCCTTGATGACGGTGCATGCTCGAAGCGTTCACAGCACGTCAACCGTTGATTTGTTTCCCCAAGGCGATCTTGTTGACCCCTCGGCATGGACGGTAGGCGCCGAGACCTCCTTCACACAAGACTCGGCAACCTACACCGAAACCATGGTGGCTGACCAACGCTTGACCATGGTGCACCAGCGACCCGTTCACCTGGACACCATGACCGTTTGGTCGGGCATGTCACCCACCAACTCCAACTATTCTGTGGGTGCGCCCGATGGAGCCAGTACCTGGTCTACTGGCCCCGAAATCGAACTCACGAGTTTCGATGTCAGCGGGCTTGAATCCTATCAGTTGAAAGAAATCTACCTGCGCGGTGTGTTCCAAATTCCCGATGCGCTTCAAGAGGATACGGTTCGAATTTCGGTGGAGCACGGCGATGGTTTTGACCTGCTCAAGACCTTTGCACACACCCAAGGCAACGTTGACTACATCAACAACTCCGCCTTTCAATTGAACATCACCGACCTCATGGAGTGGACCTGGTCGGACATCGCGAACATGGTCTTCACCCTGGATTATGTTTCAGCTGGCGGCATTGATGATTCTCGTCTCGTGGTCGATGCGGTGGGTTTGGACATCACCGTTCAAACACCGTGGTACGGGGGCGAAGTTGGAACGGCTTCGTCCACCTTTGAGGGACATGCCATGCCCGTGGTTGGGTTTGACCTCTCCACGGGGTCAACGGACAACCTCGCTCTCGACACCTGCGGTCTCAAGCCTTCGATTCAAGGAACGTCCGGCCAATGGACCAGCGAATTGTTCACCTCTCCTCCCGAGCAAACGTTGGGCAGGGTTCATCTGTCCACCAGCGAAGGTCAACCAACCAACGTGACCTTGGAACTCGCCGTCTCTCAAGATGGAGAAACCACGGGAACGTTTTCGCCTATCGAACCCAACACCCTCCTCCCTCAAGCCGAAGCCTACCAACTGCGGGCTTCGGTCACCGATGCCTGTCTTGAATCGGTATGGGCGGATGTCAACGACCCGTCCCTGAGCCTCACGGGTAGGGTTTTTGGTTCCAACGATGGCATTGACCCTGCCTATTCACGGTGGTTGGTGTTTGTGAACGACGAGGTGGTATCAAACGAGGCCATGACCGTTGGAACCTTCGCCCACGAATGGCCCATTGGCGCCCACTTGCAACCGGGCAGCGACCGTGTCACCGTCGCCATCAAAGCCTGGTTCACCTGGGATTCGGATGGAACAGAAAGCACGACCGCACTTGAAATCAACAGTTTCTCGCTGAGCGGTGGATATGCCATCGCATGGGATGAAGACCCTGTGTGTGACCGCATAGGCGACCAGCACCTCACGGAGGACAACGGTGGCATCATCCTCCCGTTGTTGCGCCGATGCACCGATGACCGTGCCACGTCCGATGATCTCGTGGTTCAATTCACCAACTCAAACACGAACTTGGTTGACGTTGACCTCGCCGAGGGGGATGTTCGTTTACGACTCCTCCCCGAAGCAAGCGGGCAAGCTGTCATCGGTGTTTCGGTGATTGACCCTGCGGGGAACGCATGGCAAGACACCTTCACCTTGCAGGTGGATGCGGTTGATGACCCACCCGTCGTGACAGAATTCCAGTCCTTGATTCCTGTCGAGCGGGAAGTTGAGTCCATCATCAACATGACGTGGTCCGACGTGGATTCAACACAGGTCACGGCCTCCACCAACCGAACCTGGGCTACGGCTGATTTAACCAACAACGTGCTTCGAGTTGTTCCTCCGATCATCGGCTTCCACACCGTGCTCGTCACGGTTTGCGACCAAACATCGTGCACTGAACGGGAAGTGGATTTCGAAGTCATGGCCCTTGCCGACCTCGTGGTCGAGTCGGTGGATTTCGGCGGTGATGAACTCACCCAAGGCGATGTGATTGCCATGCGGGTTCTCGTACGAAACCAAGGGCAGGCCGATGCTTCCATGGTATCGGTTCGCTGTGAAACCGAGGACCAGCTCATCGGCGTGGAGGTCATTGCGGTGATTGAACCGGGTGAGTTGCGAGCCGTTACCTGTGACTGGCAAATCCCTGACGATGCCCGCGTGATTCGATTCAACGCTGTGTTGGACCGCGGTTTGGAGATTCCAGAAGGTGACGAGAACAACAACGCCATGGAGCGATTGATGGCCATCAACGAGCAACAACCCGAGGACGCCGCAGGTGAGGACACCTTCCTTTCGAGCACGGCAGCCGTGGTTCTTTTCGCTCTTGTATCGGTTGGATTGCTCGGGTTGATCGCTTTCTTCATGCCGGCCAAGATCAAGAAAATTGAATGAAGGGAACGGGCGTTGCATACGACCTCTGATGTCGGATAACGCGAAAAAGGGCCTCAAACTTGATAACCAGACCGTGTCAGAGGGGACTGCTTTGAGGTCGTGGGGGCCGTTCAACTTCGGTTGACAAAGCAGGAGTGGGGACCATGTCTCAATTGAAAATCCGCATTGAAACGGACGAATACATCTACGAAGAATACATCGAAGCGTGATCACGACGTTGTTGACCAGCGTCGAGGATACACATCTGTATCCATCAACACCATGCTAGGCCGTGCTATTTCACCCTCGGTCATGCCAACGATGCTCTCTGCATCAGCTTTGAGCTTGACAAACCCAACGGCTTCACCTTTGAGGGACATGACAAGAAGTTCAGACCCTTTGGAGAGTTGTTCGGGAAGACTCACCAATCCTGGCCGCAGCAACGGCGCTCCAAAGGCCAATGCCGCTACGGCACTGTCCTTGACTTGACAACTTGGGAGTTGAACAAGCAACTTTTCGATGGGGTGAATCACAGCCTTGAGCGCAGAGTCATCACCGCATTCCTTCCACAACCACACGGCGTCTGCGAGTTGGTCCATGGTGATGCAATGTTCGAGATGAAACATCCCCGACGTTTCCCGACGCAATTCCTTGAGGTCAACCGGGGTGTTGAGCAACAAGCCCATGTCACGAGCCATGGTTCGGATGTAGGTGCCGGCTTCGCAGGTGATTCGAGCAACGACATCGTTGCCGTCCACGTCAAGCAGTTCAAAGGCGTGTATCCGGCGGGTGCGAACCTGAACCTTGACCGCCGAAACTTCAGGTGGAACATTGTAGATGCGTCCGGTGAGGGAGGCCATGGTCGATGCCAAGGTGGCTTCATCCGGCAAGGTTTTGAAACGGAACACTGCAATGTAGGATTTTCGATGCTTCAGAATCTTGTTGGTGATTTTCATGCATCGACCGGCCATCAGCGGCAACACACCGGTCGCAAACGGGTCCAGTGTACCCCCGTGCCCGAGGCGATCAAGACCGAGCAGGTCCCGTGCCCAGGCAGCCAGTTGGTGTGACGTTGGGCCTGCAGGTTTGTCGACGAGGATGAAGCCGGAAGCGAGCCGTTGTTCAAGCGTTCGCTCATCGGGTGGGGTTCCAAATGCGGGGTCGGTTGTGGCATTTTGATCGAAAAAGTGGGTGGTCATTTCGAGTCCTCCAATAGGGTGATGACTTTCGCCAACAACTGTTCCGCATCGAGCTTTGTGCCATCAATTATGTGTGTATATGGCTCAGGATCACCTGGCTCGAGACCGTAAAGCATCTGAAATCGTTCTTTCAAAACTGTAGCACGCTCAATGATATTCGCCAAGGCATCTTCTGTGTTAAGACCCTCCCGCAATGTAACTCTCCTCGCACGTTCTTCTTGATCGACATGAAGCCATAAGCGTATACAAGGCAGAGAAAGTTTGTACGCCCACCAGCCAGCTAATCGAGATTCAAAAATTTCTTCTCCACCTTCTTCGAGCATTTTGGCTTGAAGGATTGAGTCCAATTCACTATCTACTTCG
>JAYQAK010000032.1:7390-11784 GCA_038136695.1 Candidatus Poseidonia sp. | reverse complement strand
GTCCGAAGCCTCTTCGCCAACCATGCTTTCCTGAAGCAACGCATCCAGTGAGCGGTCCACATCAAGTTCTTGCTGACATAAATCGCCGAAGTCAGCCAGGGACATGTTTCGGCGTTTGGCTTCGGCCCGAAAGACGTCACCGCCGTTCAGCGATGACCAACCGTATTTGGCGACCAAACCCTGCACGAGCGTGCTGGTGCCGCTTCCGGGGTGGCCAGAAACGGTGATGCGGACCATGGTCACACCCATTCATGGAAACAGATGTTGCATCGCTTGGTTCGTGGGCCATCGTGGGTGATGACGTCGCCATCGCATTCCGGACAAACCAGGGGTTCTCCAGCCTTACTTCCCGTTCCTTCATCACCGCTGCCAGAACTCGCTTGCTGCTTCTTTCGTTGTTGCTGGCTGCGTTTGGCTCGTTGCTGTCGCTGGCGAGCCTGATTTGAGTTGGCGGCAGGCTTGGTGGCAACCAAGTGGAGCAACGGCTCTTTGAGCACCTCTCCAGATACCACGAGAGGGTGGGTTTTGTAGCGTGCGAGTTTGATGTGCCGGTCGAGCGCACGACCGTAGGCTGCGCTCATGCAAATGTAGCAGCAAATCCATGCCGGGAAGAACATGAACCTCCCATCAAGCAAATGCCATTCGGGTGCCCAAGGCAAGGAAACATAATCCACGCGGAAGGTCTCGACTTTGGTGGTGAGCCAAGCAAAAATGCCGATGATGAAAATCATCGTGAACATCATCGGTTTCATCGCTCCCATCTGGATTTCCAACTGCTCCGGCATCATCTGTTGCTGAAGAGTCATGCCTTTTTCCTGCAACGTCGTGTCTCTTGACAGACGTGCTTCGTTCATCATCTTCCGGACCTGTCCTTGGCGGTGGCCAATGTGCGCTTGATCCATGGGGTCAACGAAGAAATTACGAATCACGGTGTTGAGGGTCATGGAAAAGATGCCCAAGATCATCACGGTGATGACAAAGTAGGATTCTTCAGGCAACAAGGGTGAAAGCAGCGGGTCAGCGGTTGTTCCCAAAGATGTGCGAATCGAGGGGGTCATGATGAGCACGGTCATCATGATCATGAACAGCAGCATCATGCCCATCGAACCGTTGGGTGGTGGGGGTGGCGGAGGAGATGAGCCACTGGCCATGATTGCCTTGCGCAGGAGGAAGGGCATGAAGGTTAGCATGGATTCATCCGGTTTGCTTTGCATCAAATCCGTGAACTTCAAACCCCATTGCACCTTCGCAAACACGCATGCGACGGAAAGAACCGCTCGAGGTTGCCCCGACATGGCGTTACCCACTGCCCATGCCCATGCCAGGACAACCGGTCTGCGCTACAGAGATGGAAGCCGTTGAGCAACTTGAGCGTCTTGGCGACCACCCGCGCGTGTTTTTGTGGACCGATCACAATCGGAAGTGTCCCGAGGGATGGGGATTCATTGCCAGCATACGCGAAGGTGTGCCACCCAGCGGAATTGAGGCAGAACTCGAGGCATGGGCCAAACAAAATCCGAAGGCCTGGCTTGCCGTTGACCTCCGCGACGGGATGTTGCCTCCTTCTACGGTTCGTCCTCTGGACGACGTCCTCTCGAGCCTCAAGCGACCTGTCATCGTTCTTGTGAGTCGGTCTCCCGAACACGAAGACTGGCCGCAGTGGGTCCTTCCTGCTTAGAGCGTCTCGCCAATCGGCGATGAGGGCCACGGTCAAGAAGAACTTCATTCCCAAGTGTAACCGCAGGCTGCACAGGTGGCTGCGTCAGCAGCGTTGGGCGTGTTACAAATCGTGCACGCTTTCTCTTCAGCGGCCGCTTCTTCTGCAACGTCCTCGGATGGCTCGGCGCCTTCTGCTTCAGCAACGGCATCCTCGGTTTCTTCGGCAACATCCTCTTCGGCACCTGCATCGCTGTCGCCAGCCTCAGATTCACCGTCTCGAGCGTTCCATGCCTTTGCAGCGTCCTCGAGTTCTGCTTTCTTCAGGTAGCCGTTGTCATCGTGGTCGTAATCCACTGCAAACGCTACAAATTCGTCGCGATGTCCGGCATCAATGCCAGCAGCCTCCATCACGCGAAGAAGCATGTCCTCTCGGAATTTGATGGAGGGTGCGCTGTCCTCTTCGCCGTCACCATCATCGGATTTGGGAGCTTCCCCATCCTCTTCGGCTGGTGCTTCCTCCAACGAGGGGAGATCGTCGGATTCAATCTCGTCGCCGAAGTGGACGCCGTGGAACCGGTTGAGAGCCTCAGCGTCAACTTCACCGCTTCCCTTGATGTCAAAGGAAACTTCGAGTCGCTCACCCTTCTCGACGACAGGGACATGCCAGACGATGTGAAGGCCACCTTCACCATCCTCGGAGGTCATGGTGACATCCTTACGCTTGCCACTTGCACCTTTGACTTCCCAATCCTTGATTTCAAATTGAGCCGGCAGGACATCGTTGATGTAGAGGTCGCTGAGAGCGGTGTCACCGTTGTTCTCAAAGAGAATGAGAACTTCGTACCGGCCTTTTCCTCCCAACGGGATGGCTTGCTTTCCAGCGCTGAAATTACGTCGGTTGTGAACCACACGAATGCTCGGTGAATTGTCCGGCTCGCGGGTGCAAATCGGTCCGAAGCGTTCAGCGCTGAACTCAATCCGCGACGGCGCATCAACTCGCTCGTTACTCGGCGATGGGTCGGGTGCTTCGAGGGGGTAGGTGATTTCTATGGTCTTCCCTGGCTTCAGGCCAAGCGGTCCACGGGTGCCGACGGTGAGGGTCATGGTGTGCCCTTGGCCATCGGGGGATCGATGTTCCTTCTCGATGGTAACGCCTTCCGCCATCTCGACTTTGAACTGCTCGTCGTCAATCGCCTTACCATCCAACTTAATGGTCAACTGTTCAGCCGTTGGAGGCGTGAAGAGGCCAGGAATATCGTCGGTCACTCGCATCAGATTGATGGTTGCTGAACCCTCGTTCTTGAGGCTGAGCGTTGCGTTCACCTTCTGGGCACGGTATGAACGTAGGCTACCCGTCGAGTAGTTCTTTTCAACCGAGGCTTCCAACACATCGAGTTTCTTTTCCTCGAGAGTCATGCTTCCCTCGGAGGTTTGAACGGCACGAGGTAGGACGGTGTAGGACAAGTCGTAGGTGAAGTCGGGTTCCGATTGTGCCATCACGGTACGTTCTTCGGATTCCCACTTTCCGTTGGGCGTAACGTCTTGGTCGACATCGTGGATGTCAAACAAGAGGTCTTCACTGCCTTTCATGCTCACTTGCAACTTGGTCAAGTCCACGGCAAAGGACGAGCGATTTTCGAAGATGGCTTGACAAATCCAGTTGTCAGGACGCTCGTCTTCTCGAACACGCATGTAGGTAAATCCACGGCAGAAGGCGTCGAGTTCACGGAAGGTCATGCTGGACACGGTCGCATCTGCACGGTAGGTTGCGGAAGCCTTTCCACCGCTGATTGTCTTCGTGCCGGAAACAGCAATCGTTCCCTCAAGGCTCAGTGTCTGCTTCTCGCCTGGTTGCAGGCGGCCAACCGTCCACGTGATGGTGCCGTCTTCCAATTCAGCTCCACCGACGGTCTCGAAGTGCATCTCACCAGCGAGCGGTCGAGTCACGACGACATCGTGGAGTTCAACGCTGGACAAATTCTCAACCTCGAGTTCAAGCGCAAGCGGGCCAGGGTCTTCGCCTATAGCCACCGACAGAGAGCGCTCCTGTGAACGGGAAGGGTTGGTGTCAAGACGCTCTCGCAGGGTCATCATTTGCTTGCCGCTGACCTTGTAGGACATGGTGTGGTTCTTGGAAGGTTCCAACTCATCAACCGAAACATGGTCTCCACCGATATCCGTTGCATCGATGTTGTCGAGGAGAACATCAATGTCGTAAATGCGGTCGTCTGCAGAGGGGTTGTTGACGGTCAACGTACCCTTCACGGTCTGCTTGATGATGACACCCTCTGCGTTGAGCGTTGTTGATTCCACTTCGTGCAAGGTACCCTCGAGTTTGTCACCGGTGACGGCTTCAACATCGGCCAAACTTCGGATGGTTGCTCCGGCTTGCTCACCGGTCAAATCGGCGGGCGCAAGGTCGGGGAGTGGTGCATCCAACGATGCTGCAGGGGCAGCGAGTGGGTCAAGCAACGCATCCGGTGCAGCAGGAGGTGCTGGAGGAGCTGGAGGTGCGGCAAGCGGGTCCATCAGCGGGTCGGCTGCAGGAGCCTCGGGCATGGGCGGCATCGGCGGCATCTCGGGAGGAGCTGGCGGGGCGCCAAGCGGGTCCATCAGCGGGTCGGCTGCAGGAGCCTCGGGCATGGGCGGCATCGGCGGCATCTCGGGAGGAGCTGGCGGGGCGGCAAGCGGGTCCATCAGCGGGTCGGCTGCAGGAGCCTCGGGCATGGGCGGCA
>JAYQAK010000032.1:0-7290 GCA_038136695.1 Candidatus Poseidonia sp. | reverse complement strand
GGAGCCTCGGGCATGGGCGGCATCGGCGGCATCTCGGGAGGAGCTGGCGGGGCGCTAAGTGGGTCGAGCAAAGGATCTGCGGAAGGTGCTTCGGGCATTGGAGGCAGTTCAGGGACCGATTCCTCGACTTCGGCATCCCCCTCAACAACGTCTTCGGCAGGCGCTTCAGGAAGGTCCTCAGCGGCCGCTTCTGGCATGGGTGGCATCTCCGGAGGAGCAGGAGGTGCGTCAGGCATCGGCGGCATGGGCGGCATCTCGGGAGGAGCAGGAGGTGCGTCGGGCATCGGTGGCATGGGCGGCATCTCCGGAGGAGCAGGAGGTGCATCAGGCATCGGCGGCATGGGCGGCATCTCCGGAGGAGCAGGAGGTGCGTCGGGCATCGGTGGCATGGGCGGCATGCCGGGCGGTGCTGGAGGTGCTTCACCGGGTGGCATAGGTGGCATGGGTGGCATGCCTGGAGGAGCAGGGGGTGCTTCGCCGGGAGGCATGGGTGGCATGGGTGGAAGTCCGGGAGGCATAGGTGGTTTTTCTTCGCTCATTGTCAATTCCTCAGCATCGCTCGGGTGCGACAGTGTCTTGGATGCATGAAGAGCACATAACCATTCTCCACGAATGATTTTGAAAAATTGGTTTTGACCTGCAACCGGGGGATGAATAGAAGGAGGGTTGATGTAGGGTCGTCATGAGGAACGGTCATGGTCGGTATGGACAACAGCTCACCTCCTGTTCTTTTCGTGGTTGGCACAGCCGGTGCGGGAAAGTCTTCCTTGGTTACCGCTTTCCAACGCTGGTCACGGTTTCTGGAAACGGAAGTCATCGCTGTCAACCTTGACCCTGGCGCTGAACGCGTCCATTACGACGCTGAGTTTGATGTTCGAGACCTCATTTCGCTCACGGAGGTCATGGATGAGTACGATCTTGGCCCGAACGGAGCTCAGATCCTGGCTGCTGATCTTTTGGCGGCTCAGGCCGGGGAAGTCGCTGACCAACTCCATACCCTGTCAGGCGAGATGATGATCGTTGACACCCCAGGACAAGTGGAGTTGTTCGCCTTCCGAGAAGCCAGTAACCACCTTATCGAAACGCTGGGCAGGGAACAAGCGGCCATCATCTACCTGTTTGACCCCATGCTCTCTCGTTCACCGTCTGGTTTTGTTTCGCAAATGCTCCTCTCATCCATTGTTGAGTTCCGTTTGGGCCTGCCTACGAAGAACTTCCTCTCCAAGGCTGACCTGTTGGACCCCGATGATTTGGAACAAATTCTGGAGTGGTCGGAACGTCTTGAGATCCTTGAGTTGGCCCTGTACGACGAGGCGGGTGGGCAACGAACGGAATTCGCCATCAATCAACTTCGCATGATGCAGGAATTCTCGCAAGCACCCGGCCTCACGCCGCTTTCATCGGAACTCGAGGAAGGACTGGCCGATATTCTCACCTTTGCGCAAGCCTTGTTTGGTGGAATGAGCGATGCACGGGACGGTTTTGCTTCTGACATCGAACATGAAAAGAACTGAGCGCACAACGCTTAGAAGCCGCCTTGTGATGGGCAATTCATGGTACAACATTTGCTGGCCATTGACGATGTGGGCGATGATTTTGAAGCGATTTTGCGTTGGGCAATCGAGTTCAAGCGGCTATGGAAGCAAGGTGACGAAGTCGCTCTGAATTTCCTTCCACTCGACACCATGGCCATCGGTTCGATCTACGAAAAACCATCCACACGGACCCGGGTTTCGTTTGAAGTAGGCATTCAGCGATTGGGAGGCAGTGCCCTCACCCTGTTGAAAAACGATATTCAGTTAGGCACGTCTGAAAGCATCGGTGACACCGCCCAAGTGCTCTCGCGCTTCCTCGGGGGCATCACCTACCGATGCTTCGGTCACGCTGACGTTGAGGCATTGGCAGAACACGCCACGGTGCCCGTCATCAACGCTCTCTCAGCGAAGCATCATCCTTGCCAGGCGGCTGCTGACTTGATGACGGTCATGGAACATCATGAGGACACAGAAGACCTTACTGTTGCCTGGGTTGGCGATGGAAACAACGTCTTGCACGACCTGATGCTCGCGTGTGCCATGCTTGGCATTGACATTCGGTATGCTTGTCCCGAAGGCTACGAGCCGGCCGAGGATGTCGTTGAGCGCACCCGTGCATTTGCAGAAAGCAACGGAAGTTCCGTGACCCACACCACCGACCCCATTGAGGCCGTGAGCGGTGCGCATGTGGTGTACACCGATGTCTTCATCAGCATGGGAGAGGAACACATGAAGGACAAGATGGCAGCGTTTGATGGCTACCAGGTGAACGAGGCCATGGTCAGCCACATGGACGAGAAATGGTCGTTCATGCATTGCTTGCCTGCTCACCGAGGCGAAGAGGTCACGGATTGGGTCATGGACCACGAGCAAAGCATCGTTTTCGACCAAGCAGAAAATCGAATGTGGGCCCAGATGTCCCTCATGACCTACTTGGTGAATCAGGGCGCTTGGGAAGCCATGGGTGAGTTCATGGGGCTCGTTTGATCAAACTTGAACCGCAGCGATAAAACTCACCAAACCAAGGAGCATAGCCAATCGGATTCGCCCCGCAACAAGGGCGTCCTCACCTTTGTACATCGGTCCGTTGAGCGTGATGATAACGAGGATAGCGGGCGTCTGGTAGACCAATTGACCGAATTCAAACGGGCCTCGCCAAAACGGCATGTACAGACAAACCAGGGCACCCATCAACAAAACGTAGGCTGCCATTCGGACCTTTTCTTTGCCGTATTTCATTGGAAGGGTGGAACGGCTACCTTCATCGGCCTCCATGTCCATGCAATCTTTCACCATCTCTCGAGCCATGTTCGTCAAGAACACCACCCCGAATATCCACCATACCAAGGGGGAGGTGATGCCGCCGACGCCTGCAGCTCCGTAGAGGATGACGGCACCAACCAAGAGAGAGATCACGGCGTTGCCAGCAAGACCTTGATTCTTGGTTGCAGGGCCGTGGTCGTAGGTCACCATGAGCACAACGGCAAGGAGGTAGATGGCAGAGGTGGGGCCCACGATGGAAGGTGTTGGTTCAACGACCAGTAAGCCACCGATGTGAGCAAGGACGCTGACCACCCAAAGTGACGCTGCGAAGGTTTTCGCTTGTTCAACGGACAAACGGCCCGACGGGATAGGGCGCTGTGGATGGGCGGTTCGGTCGATGTCTGCATCTTTGATGTCGTTCATGGCGTTTCCTGCACCGGTGAAGAACAACACTGCGAGCAGATGGAGCGAGACAGCGAGTGTTGGAAACGGATCGTTGTTCTCCATTAGCGCAAAAAAAGCGCCCAAAGGAACGGTTGCTGCTGCAAGGACCAGATTCTTCGGGCGCATGAGTTCAATGGACGCACCCATGCGACCTGCCATGTACGTCGCACATTGAATGAACACTTGATTGCTTGGCTTAGGCGGTGGCCATGGACCAGACACAAACACGCATTCGGAAACCGCCAACATCCGTGCCTTCGTCAAACCCGACCTTGACAAAGCGACGGTCTCGGGCGAGAACATTCCCGAGTTGGTTCATGGTGGCACCCCAGCGAAATCGCTGATTCACGTGGTCGAGGATCGTGGTGGTGTTGGCCTCACCAACTTCAGCCAGGAAGGAACTGATTTCGGTTCGAAGTCGTTGCGTTCTGCTCATCAAGCCTCACCTCGAACGATACGCTGGTGGAGCGAACGCATGCTCGGCGTCATGGTTCGCTTCATGGTTGGTGATCCTGGACCTGCGACAGGTTGCCATCCAATCTGACTGCGCTGGGCGGGAAGTCGTCCAGTTCCATGGGCGAGGGTGGTACGTGTTTTGGTGGCCCAACCCGGGACGTGAGATCCGGAGTGGGATGCCACCAAGTCTTCAAAGCGTGCAATTGTTGGAGCCGTTTCTTGTTCCATGAACCAAGATTCACTGGCAGGGGTATATGAAGCGACGAAGGAGGGTTCAGTTGCAAGTTAACCCGAATATCGCACGCAATGGCCTGTTTTTCAGTTTCGGAATTTGGTTAAAGTGAAGTGAAAGGTTTCGCTTTTGAAAGCAAGTTGTGGCGTGATGGCTAAATAGGAAAGCAAGGTGGCAAAGCCTACCCACGCTGGTATAGTGTAGTGGCCCATCATGAAGGACTCTCATTCCTTCGACCCGGGTTCAAATCCCGGTACCAGCACTTCAATCTACTCTTCTATAGATTTAGTTGGGCACGGGCTTGGGCTCCTGAACGGAACCATCGGCCATCTGAGCAAAGCGTCCTTGTTGGCGTGGGTGCACCACATCGCTTGCTCCCCAGGGCCACCCACCGAATTCGGTTCGCTGGAAATCAGCGAAGGCCTGGTAGATCTCTTCCCGCGTGTTCATCACAAACGGACCGTGTTGAACAACGGGTTCGTTGATGGGGCGGCCTTGGAGCACCAAGACCCGAACCGGCTCGTCCTTTGCCGTGATGGTCGCCGCTGACGTAGCATCCAATTCCATGCCGTATCGGGGCTTGAGATGATGCCCCTCAACCTCACCTTCACCGCCGTCGATGTGGTACATCATCCGGTTCGTCCCCTTGGAGGCTGTTGGAAGTTGAACCGAAGCGTTCGACTTCACGGTGAGAATGTAAAGGGCGACCTCGTTCGCTGGGTCGTTGGCCCACGACGCATCCGGGGCCGCGGGCGCTTCGACATCACCCCACCTACCACTGATGATGCGCACGTCACCTCCTTCGAGTTGGAGGTGCGGGACTTGGTCGGCCCAAATCATCTCGTAACCTGGGTCAGCCATCTTGTCTTTCGCCGGTAAGTTCAGCCATATTTGGAACAGGTCCAAACGGTTGGGTTTGTCAGCGTTCACCAAAGGAAACATCTCGGAATGCATGAGGCCCGAGCCAGCCGTCATCCATTGCACGTCGCCGAAGCCATACCGGCCCGTAGCTCCGCCTGAGTCAAAATGGTCGACCAAACCGTCGAGGACCACCGTGATGGTCTCAAAGCCTCTGTGCGGGTGGGCAGGAAAACCAGGAACCACTCGGCCGTGGTACATTTTCCAATCGTTGTTTTCATCAAAATCTGAACCGATGTGTCGACCAACAAGTGGTTCACCCGGACCCATCACTTCGTTGCCTTCCGGGTACAAATCCAGGTGATGCACGCAGAACAGGAACGGGTCCAGCGTTGTTCGAACGAACCCCATCGGTTGATTGCTGATGACGCTGGAAGTCATGTGATGAGCAGGTGTTTGCTGTTCAAAAGGTCTTGGTCGTTCCCGTGAGACCGCTATCAAACAGAGTACTGGCCAACCTGTCGTGTTCAATGGTCGTCGTGGGAACCGAGGAAATATTCTCCAATTTCCGGGTCGTTGAGAATGAAGTCCGCATCGCCGGTGTGCACCACCTTTCCGCTTGCAAAGATGTAGCCACGGTCGGAGCGGGCAAGGCTGAGCCGGGCGTTTTGTTCGACGATGAGCACGGTGATGCCTTCTTTTCGCAGATTGTCAATCCGCTCGATAATCTGCTGCTGGTAGAGCGGAGAGAGGGCGGCGGTTGGCTCGTCAAGCAGCAAAAATGACGGATCTGAAATGAGTGCTCGAGAGATGGCGAGCATTTGGCGTTCACCGCCCGAGAGCGACGCCGCAAGGTCGTGCTCTCTGGAACGAAGGTCAGGGAACATGTTCAAGGCACGCTCGATGCGTTCTTTGAGGACGGCCGACGGAAGTGCATTCCCGCCCATTTGCAAATTTTCTTCCACCGAAAGCGTTGGAAAGACGTTGTTGACTTGTGGTACGTAGGCAATCCCTTTGCGAACCAGTTGATCTGTCCGCATTTTTTCGATACGTTCCCCACGGTAGGTGGCTTCGCCTCCGTAGTAGGTGGCGATACCAAACAGGGTTTTGATGAACGTGGATTTTCCGCATCCGTTTGGCCCGATGATGGTCACAAACTCACCCTCATCAACGTACAAATCGATGTCGTAGAGGATTTGGACACTGCCGTATCCCCCGCTCAGGCCTTTGACATCAAGCAGTCGCGTCATTCTTCTTCACCTCCATCATCGCCTGCCGCCCCCAGATAGGCCTCAATAACGGCACGGTTGGAGCGAACTTCATCCGGTGTGCCAACCATCAACACATCCCCTTCGTTCATCACCACAATTCGGTCAACACCCTGACGCAGAATGAAATCCATGTTGTGCTCGATGACCAAGACGGAAATGCCGGTGGTGTCCACAAGTTCTCGAAGGTTGTTGAAAATCTTCATCGCCAAGGGACCGGCCACACCCGCCACCGGCTCATCGAGCAGGAGCAGTTGAGGGTCACCCATCATGGAACGGCCAATATCAACGAGTTTGCTTTGACCGCCGGAGAGTTCACCCGCCATGTTGTGAGCCATGTGCGGCACTTCGAGCTGGTCGAGCACGGCAAAGGCCTTGGACAGCCGTTCTTTCTCAGAAGGACGGGAACGCCCCCTGAACAACGAGAGGAGCGGGTTGGGTGAGAATTGGTTTCGAGGAGGCACCAGCAAGTTCTCGATGACGGTCATGTCCTTCCACAATCGCGTGTGTTGGAAGGTTCGGGTCATCCCGAGTTTCTGAATTTGGTCAGGCCGCTTATCGGAAACGTCCACGCCGAACACCTCGACGGTGCCGCTTGTTTTCTCAAGCAGACCACTGATGCAGTTGAACGTGGTGGACTTGCCGCAACCATTCGGTCCAATCAATCCAACAAATTCACCGGGTCTGACTTCAAACGAGACATCTTTGACAGCCACCAAACCGCCGAACTCCTTTCGGAGATTTTTGACCGAAAGCAACGGTGTTTCACTCACGACGTCGTGCTTTGGTTCGGTCATTGTTCCTCACCTCCTTTCAATGGATGGTCTGGTCGGTAGGGAACCTCGGGTAGCAGACCCTTCGGGTTGAATCGGAGCGAGAAGATGAGCAAGAGACCAACCAAGAGCACCTTGACGTACGCCATTCCAGCCTGAATTTCGCCGTTGAGGAAGACCTCGTCAATGGAGCGCTGGTCAAAGAACAGCGCAGCGAGCGCGAGGATGATGGTGAAATGCATGAAGGTCTCTTGAATTGGACGCCATCTCAACAGGTAGGCGACCACCATGATGGCGACGCAGATCCACATCACTTCAAGCGTGTCAACAACAAACCACCCAAACCAGCCGTCAATGGCCGCCGCTGTTTCGTTCAGGGGAAGGTCTGAACTGCCTTGGGCGGCAACAAGGACGTTGAACACGAATTCCATGAGCACGATGATGCTCGCACCGATGAGCAT
>JAYQAK010000031.1:2089-16901 GCA_038136695.1 Candidatus Poseidonia sp. | reverse complement strand
GGCATGGAGGTGGCCTGAATGTGGCTCTTCGTGTCCGGTGGCTTCCTGTCCATCGTGGCGCATCGTCACCAGCCAGACGACCTCTTGGTGCGGGCACGTCATCCCAATCACATTCAAGCGGTCTTCCCTGACGCTCAAGTGACCTTCATGCGGGGGGCTGATTACCCCTACCGCGCCGTGCTCGGTCGAGAGGTTGTTCAGGCTGCTGTGGCAGAATACCTGTTCACCATGAACTATGACAACTTCAAGAACAGCATCGAGGATGACGAATATCACGATGTGTGTCTCGATGTTTGGCGCACCATGTGGGCTTATGGCAACCGCCACCGCAACGGGGGTGTTTGAATGCGCAACAGCACCACGCACCCGCTGTACGTCTCGTGGCTCCCCCTCGAGGGTGACCAAGGTCGACTCGGCATGACGTTGTGCCCGGGAAAGTACCAGCCCGTATCATCCACCGGAAGCTGGGACCGGCAATTGGACGTCGATCTCCAAGCCTTGGTTGACATGGGCGTTCACCGTCTCATCAGCCTCATCACCGAGGAGGACATGACCATGCTGCGGGTTGAAAGTTTGGGCGAAGACGCACAGCGCCTCGGTCTTGCGTGGGATCACCTTCCCTTGCCCGACACGACGGTGCCCACCGATTCCTGGATGGAGCGCGGCATGCCTGTCCTCGAGCACCTCCTCGGGAGCATTCCTGAAGGAGAGGTGGCGGTTGTGCACTGTATGGGTGGTTTGTCAAGGGCAGGAACGTTTGCCTCAATGTACCTCTGGCTGCGCGGCAGCGAGATGCGCGAGGCGATCCTAAGGATTCGGGAGGAGCGAAGTCCAAACGCCATCAACCACCGACAGGTCGAGTTCTTGCTGTCGCTCGCAGATCAATCCTGAACCGATGAATGGCGGGCGATGGAGGATTCGAACCCCCGTCTCCGGCTCCGAAGGCCGGAAGGATATCCAGACTACCCTAATCGCCCGTCAACCTCGCGAGAGGCCCCCCCTTCTTGAAGAAGGCGGGTGACATGGCTCGTCCATGGCGCGCTCGCTCCCGTGCATACCAAGCGGCTGTTCGGCGTGCTGCAGGGAGACCACGATGCCCATCACCAAGGCCGAAGCCGCCCGTCTGGCACGCCGTACCGGCATGGCTCAATCCGATTTTGCCGTGGTCAACAACGGCGCATTGACGCTGCTGAACAACGCCGAGACGCGGGCCTGCGTGTTCTTGCTCACGGATTCTGCTGACGTCAACGCAGAGGGCCTGTGTTCGGTGTACGAAATTCGGCCAAAGGGCTGCCAAACCTACCCCTACGTGCTCAACGATGAAGACCAAGCCGTGATCGACCAAGGCTGCCCGCATCGAGACCGGTTTCCAGAACCTCCCGAAGGTACAGCGGCTCAATTGCTCAATCTTGAGGAGCGCATCGTGCGTGAAGGATCAGACGACTGAGGCTGCGATGAACCCGTTCCACGTAGCCGGCTTGGGCCACCCATCCGCAGGCTTGAACAATCGCCAACATCTCGTGCCAATCGCCGTTGAGCAAAGGCAAGTGGTCGTCCAAATCAACGGCGGTTTCAGGGTGCGGGGTCATGGGTTCGAGGGGGAGAATCAGGACAAACCCCGCCTCCTTGGCCGCCACCTCCCGAGCGCTCGTGAGCACCTGTTCCAGCAAGGAAGGCGACTGCAGGGTGCCGTGTGAGTTCCGACCGTACGGTGGGTCCAACACGAACCCGCTCACGGCACCGATGTAGGCTTCGGGCAAGACGTGTCGCAGACGCGTGGCGTCGCCACGAACCACGCTGCTGTGGGCAGGCGGTTCCCCGCCATGAGCCCAAGCGAGGTTGCTCGTCGCTCCCTGCACCATTTCGGAGTGAATGTCCAGGCCAATGCACGGCCGACCGCTGAGCGAAGCCTCGATGAGAAAGCCACCTGTCCCGGTCATCGGGTCCACCACCGGTCCCTGTGAAAGAGGGCCCGTTGCCAAGTTCACAGCGAGTCTGGCCAACATGGGGTCAAGGCTGACGGGTTTGAAAAACGGCCGCTCGCCGGCACGTCGCTCACCGTTGGAAAAGGCCGCTTGCCCGTCACCTTCCATCCATCCGCATGCGACGCTGGCCGTGTCGGCATCGGTGATCAGGCCCAACATGTGGTTCGGTTGTTCCAGGTCAACCGCATACCCAAGGTCATGGAGCAAGCCACCCAACCGTTTGGCGAGGGTGGTGGGCCCCCATCCTTCCAATTTGGGACCCTGTTTCCAAGACCGCACCGCCACCGTTCCTTCAACGGGATGCTGTTCAAGGTACACCCGAATGCGCTCAAGCCATGCTTCGTGGCCCTCTTTTGAAACAGTGGAAACAACCGCTTCTCGCAGGAAGCACTGCAGACCGCTGGCGACCGAAAGGGCGTCCCTGCGTTGTTGCTCAGTGGATGCCGCAACGACCCACCATCGCTTCGAAGGCGTTGGGCTGAGGGTGGCCTCGGGGAGAAGTGCCTGCAGTTCGGCGTGCGCCAAGGCCGGATGCCAGCCGCGCAAGCACGCCACCATCTCGCCCATGCTCGCTCCTGTGGCTTGGCCTTCTTGATGCTCACGCAGGCGAATGGCTACATAGGGTGACCTTTTGTTCGCTTTATGGGCTGCAACCTCAAGGACATCGCTCCCGCACAACAGACCAACCTGAAGGAATTGGCTGGAAAACGGGTGGGCATTGATGCCTTCTTGACGGCGTTTCAGTTTCTCACGACCATGCGCGACCGTTCCCCACAGGGCGACGGTATGCCGCTTCGAGACGACAACGGCAACCCCGTGTCCCATCTGATGGGGTTTCTGCACCGCACGGCCACCCTGCTCGCCGCGGGTATCAAACCGGTGTACATCTTTGATGGGACCTCTCCGGAACTCAAGGCCGACGAGATGGCGGCTCGACGCGAACGACGATTGGAGGCTGAAGCCGTGCACAAGGAAGCGTTGGCCGCCGGTGATTTTGCGCTGGCGCAGAAAATGGCGGCTCGCATCATGCACTACTCGCCTCAAATGGTGGAAGAAACCCAACAACTGCTTGACCTGATGGGTGTTCCATGGGTGACCGCCGCCGCTGAAGGTGAGGCACAAGCTGCCGTGATGGCGGCCAAAGGACAACTCGATGTGGTTGCCACGCAGGATTGGGATGCGCTGTTGTACGGGTCACCCGTTCTCGTTCGCAACCTGATGGACGACGGTACGAAGCGATACGGCCGGGTGGTTCACGCCCAGTCCATTGACCTCCAAGCCATGCTGACGGCCAACGAACTGAGCCGAGAGCAACTGGTTGATTTGGCCATCATGATCGGCACCGATTACCACCCGGGCGTCAGCGGCATCGGGCCCAAAACCGGTCTCAAACTCATCAAACAACACGGCACCCTCGAAGCTGTTTGCGAAGCCAAGGAGAAAGCCATCCCGGAACGGCTTGACGAAATTCGTGAGATTTTCCTCAACCATCCATCGGTGGAGGTCGAGGATGAGGCCTTGATGCAAGGGCAAGTGGACCGTGCAGGTCTTGTGAAGTTCCTCCAAGAGGAACGCCAGTTCAGCCAGCGCCGCATGGACCAGGCCTTTGAGAAACTCAAGGAAGGCGGCTATTTGCGAGAAGGCGGTCAAACCTCACTCTTTTCGTTTGATGGCTGAATGAAGCGCAGCGGACTGGCCAGTGTCATCACACCCTCGTGCTCCACAAGCCCAGCACGCGCCTCGGTTTGCACGTCGGCCAACGCCTCGTTCACGGTGTTGACCGGAGCACAAGGGATGCCTGACAACATTCTTTCCAAAGCAACCCGGTCGTGGTTGGAGACAGCGGTTTGCACGGTGGCTTCCACCTCCGTTCGGTCCTCGATTCGAGCGCTGTTGTCCTTCCAACGGTCAGGCACGTCCAAACCGAGCACCGTCACGAGCTTGTGCCACTGATTTTCGGTGCCCACACCGATGGCAAACCAACCGTCGCTGGCTTGGAAGGCTCGGTACGGGACCAGATTGGGATGCGCGCTGCCCATGCGACCCGGTGTGATGCCAGCCAGCGCATTGTGCCCTTGGTTCACCAAGGCGGCCAGTGCCGTATCCCACAGCGAAACGTCAATGCGTGCCCCCACGCCTGTCTTTTCACGATGGTAAAGGGCGGCGAGGATGGAGGCCACCGCGTTCATGCCGGTCATGACATCGATCCACGCCACGCCGACCTTGGCAGGACCTCCATCGGCATCGCCGGTGATGGACATGATGCCGCTGCGCGCTTGCATCGTCAAGTCGAAGGCCACTTCGTCCCGCCGTGGCCCGTGTTGGCCGTAGCCTGAAATGCTGCACACAATGGTGTCCTCGGGCACGTCGCCGATGATGGCGTCAAAGGTACCGGGCTTGAAGTTCTCAACGACCACATCGGCGTCGGCCACCAGGGCGCGCAAGCGCGCCTGTTCTTCCTTGATGTTCACCGTTTCAATGCGCTTCCCACGATTGCAGGACAGGAAGTACGACGCCACCTCTTCTCCATCAAACCCTGGCTGGAACGGTGGACCCCACGAACGGGTGTCATCGCCCCACGGCGCTTCGAGTTTGAGCACCTCTGCCCCAAGATCGCTCAGGGTTTGCGTGGCATGAGGGCCAGCGAGAATACGAGAAAGGTCGAGCACGCGAACGCCGGACAGCGGTTGCATACGCAGCCCTTTGACGGGGGCCAATTCAACCTATGCGTTCTCTCGAACGCCAGGATGTAAGATCTTCCTTGAAACTCAAGCGTTCTTGTCGGCTTGCACTTGGACGCGAACGGCCTGTGCAGCAGCCTTGGCATCCTGCATGGCCTTGCGGACACGGGTGCCAGCGGCGGAGTTGCCCTTGTCGTGCTTTGCAGCGTCTCCAAGAGCGGCGGTCAAATCGTCAATCATCTTCTGTACCATAGCCTCAACGGACATGTTTTCGGGCTCGGAAAGTCGGTTCTTATGCGTTACCCCGGAAAACGATGAACGTCGGCGTTGAAGTGATATTTTCACACCGCCAACGTCTTTCACGAAGCCACCTTCGTTCGCCTCGTTGGCGAGGGATTGAAAACCCTCACCATTGAGCCCATACCAAGGGGGACACACAGGATGGGCTTCTCACGGCGCTCAACATCACCGGACCCCGACCCGGTTGGCACCCAAGAATGGCGCGATTCCATTCGAGCCGTCGCTCAAGAACTGGGCGAAGACGAAGCCCGCCGATTGCTCCATGCCACGATCGAGTCGGCCAAGGACGCAGGCGTTGCGTTCGAGGTCGTCGAGACGCCCTACCTCAACACCATCCACCCCGACGACCAAGGCACCTACCCCGGTGACCTCGACATGGAAGAACGCCTTCACGGCATCATTCGCTGGAATGCCATGATGATGGTCACCCGGGCCAACAAATACTTCGAAGGCATTGGCGGTCACATTTCGACCTACGCTTCAGCATCCCACGCGTGGGAAATTGGGTTCAACCATTTCTTCCGCGGCAAAGACGGCGAGGGTGCAGGCGACCACCTTTACTGGCAAGGCCACGCCTCACCCGGCGTGTACGCCCGAGCATGGCTTGAGGGCCGCCTGACCCACGACCACGTTGAGAAATTCCGTCAAGAAGTGGGAGGCCAGGGCCTTTCTTCCTACCCTCACCCGAGGTTGATGCCAGATTTCTGGGAGTTCCCAACGGTGAGCATGGGGTTGGGCGCCATGACCGCCATTCATCAAGCCCGCTTCAATCGCTACCTCGAAGATCGTGGATTGGCCAACACCACGTCGTCCCGTGTGTGGTACACCATGGGCGATGGGGAATCCGACGAACCCGAATCGTTGTCCCAACTTTCCTTGGCCGGTCGCGAGGGACTTGACAACATCGTGATGACGATGAACTGCAACCTGCAACGCCTTGACGGCCCGGTTCGTGGCAACTCAAAGATCGTCCAAGAGCTCGAGGGCCGGTTCCGTGGAGCCGGTTGGAACGTCATCAAAGTGCTCTGGGGCAGTTCGTGGGACGACCTTTTCGCTCGCGACACCCAAGGTCTTCTGGCGCAACGCCTCAACGGACTGGTCGACGGCGATGAACAGCGCATCATGACCGCGGACGGTGCAACCATTCGCAAGGAATTGTTCAACTCCGACGGCCTTGCTGCTCTTGTCGCTCATTTGTCCGACGAGGACCTTGAAGCGTTGTGCGCCGATGTCGGCGGTCACGACTTTGTGAAACTTCACGCCGCCTACGCCCAGGCAACGGCTCACAAGGGCCAGCCCACCGCCGTGCTGATTCGTACCATCAAGGGCTACGGTCTCGGCCCTGCCTTCGCCGGTCGCAACACCACGCACCAGAAAAAGAAGGCCGACATGGAGACCATGCAATACATGCGCACCGACCTCGGTCTTTCGTTGACGGACAAGGACCTCGAATCTTACCCCTACGTGATGCCCGAGGATGTCCCCGAACTGGTGGCCTATGCCAAACAGCGTCGCGAAGCCTTGGGCGGCTCCATGCCCAAGCGCGTGGTGCCCGAAGAGGCCATTGTGCTACCCGAGGCGGTCGCCTACGCCGAGTTCGATGAAGGCACCAAAGGCACGATGGAGGTTTCCACCACGATGGCCTTTGTTCGCGTGCTGCGCTCGCTGATGAAAGACAAGACCTTCGGCCAGCGCGTCGTCCCCATCATCCCCGACGAAGCCCGCACCTTCGGCATGGACCCGTTGTTTTCCGAGTTCGGCATCTACCATCCCGAGGGTCAACTGTACAAACCGGTGGATCACAACGTCCTGATGAAGTACAAGGAATCGGCCAAGGGCCAGTTGTTCGAGGAAGGCATCAACGAGGCGGGCGCCACGTCGACCTTCATCGCCTCCGCCACCTCGTATTCCACCCACCTCTATCCAACGGTGCCCTTCTACACCTTCTATTCCATGTTCGGTTTCCAGCGCGTTGCTGACCTCATTTGGTCGGCAGCGGACCAGCGTGCTCGCGGTTTCTTGATGGGCGCCACGTCCGGTCGCACCACCCTCAACGGTGAGGGTTTGCAGCACCAAGACGGCCATTCACTTCTGATGGCCCACACCAACCCCGCGGTACGAGCGTGGGACCCAGCGTTCGCCTACGAATTGGCCACCATCGTCCGTCACGGCATCGAAGAGATGTACGTCGAAAACAAGGACGTGCTTCACTACATCGCCATTTACAACGAAAACTACCCGATGCCGCCCAAGCCAAAAGGCGTTGACGAGGGCATCGTGAAGGGCATGTATTTGCTGCGCGGCGCACCCAAAGGCGACGGCCCTGTCGTTCGCCTGATCGGCTCGGGCCCCATCATGGTCCAGGTGCTCGACGCCGTCGAGAAACTCGAAACCTTTGGCGTGCGAGCCGAGATATATTCGGCCACCTCCTACGGAGAATTGCGCCGAGAAGGCTTGGCCTGCGACCGGCACAACCGACTTCACCCGACCGACGACCTCCAAAGGCCGTACGTTGAAACACTGCTCAGTGAACCCCTGCCGACCGTTGCGGTTTCCGACAACATGGCGGCCGTCCCCGACATGATTCGCCAGTGGGTCAACGGCCCCTACACCGTCTTGGGCACCGACGGCTTTGGTCGGTCCGACACCCGCGAGGCACTTCGTCGCTTCTTCGAAATTGACGGCGCGGCCGTCGCTCTCGCCGCCATCTCTTCCCTCGTACGCGAGGGTCAACTGGACGCCAAGGTCTACCAAACGGCGGTCAAGAATTTCGGCGTGTCCGCTGAACGAACCGACATCACGGAACTTTGAGTTCAGTCAAGCACAACGCCTTCTTCTCGCAGCAGGGCGCGTTTCTGTTCCACGCCACCCTCGCCGCTGTAGCCCCCCAAACCACCGTCCGAGCGGACAACTCGGTGACAAGGCACCTCCGGTGCGTAGGGGTTCTTCCCGCAGGCATTGGCCACGGCACGTGCAGAGGTTGGGTGACCGATCTGGACCGCAATTTGGGTGTAGGTGCGCACTTCACCGCGGGGGATGGTTTTGAGCGCAGCCCAAACCTTCCGTTGAAACGGCGTGCCTTTCATGGTGCTTTCCTCAGGAAATCTTGTCAAATCCAAACGTCGTTTTCAGCGGTCAGGTCGCTTCCCGCCTCGCCGGTGTTGACCACACCACGCGGTTCAACGAGCATCACCATGCATTCTTCATCTGCGTAGGGTTTGTGCCGTGTGCCTTTGGGAACGACGTGCATTTCCCCTGCGTTGAGCGTGATGGTTCGGTCTTCAAACTCGATGTTCATGCTGCCCTCAAGGACGATGAACACCTCGTCGGTGTGGCCGTGGTCGTGCCAGACGAATTCACCCTGGATTTTGACGAGTTTGAACTGGTAGTCGTTCATCTCAGCGATGACTTTGGGCGACCAGTGGTCGGAAAACAGGTTGAACTTCTCGGCGAAGTTGATGACGGTCATGCCTCGTCCACAGGACGGGTTTTACTTGGCTCTATGCCTGCGCATCGGTGGAATCCACTTCCCGTTTTGGCGGGCAAAGTCAAGCACGTGGCAGTACACCGTCGTGACGTTGACCTCCGCCTGCTCAACCGTTTGGAGTTCGGAAGGCTTGAGCATTGGCGGGGCCTTCTTCCATGTTCGTTCGGAGAGCAGGGTCAATGGAAACCGAAACAAGGCAGGCCCGTTGACCGGAAGCGTCCAACGCGTTAGCCACGGACGTTCAACCAAGCCTGCCCGTTGCACGGCGTTGACCACCGACGCCCACGAATGACCGGCAGCCTTCTTGCGAACCAGCCAAGAAGGGTTGACCGACGAATCAACGAGGTAGCCGTGGCGAGCCAAGACATCGGCCATCCAGGGGGCAACGTACCCGTTGGGTGCTCGAAAATACGGACGAAACGCCTCGCCAGCATGCTGTTTGAGCAGCGTTGTGGAACGGTCCAACATCGTCGAGAACCCTTCGGTATCCTCGCCCCACGCCGACCAAGATCGATGGGTGTGGCCGTGACAACCAACGGTTAACCGGCCGGGATAACGCGCCAATCCGTCCCGCAGCATGGCTGGAAAAACCTCGCTCTCCAGAAGGTCGGTGATGACGAACACGGTCACTGCAGCCTCATGCGTTCCCATCCAATCCATCAGCCCCTTCCATCCTCGAACAAACGCCTCGCTTGGTTCCAACGCTGGGCCTTCGTAGGCCGTTCGGCTACGGGTCGGATGGCCTTGGTGTTTGGGAAGATGGCGAACATCATCGCTGTCAACCGTGAACCATGTCGCCATGTCAGGCCTCCGGCCGCAAATCAACAAGATGGAGGTGGTGAGGCACGGTTCGTTCATTGAATTCAATGCCAATGAATTCGTCCAAGCGTTCACCGTCCCAGCGCTCGCAAATGGCCGATGCCGTGGCCAGGCCTGCTGTGTTGTGGGGGTGGACAGCGATTTCCACGGTCGTGGTTTCGTCTCGCTCACTCAGCCAGCTGAAGATGACGTCGACACACCGCGAGGCGATGTGCTGACGACGAAAGTGCCGGCGCACCCAATAACCGAGGTTAAAATCCGAATGGGGCGACTGGAGTTCATCACCAAGGCCGATGAGGCCCACGAAGTCGTGCCCGCCCGTCCGGTGAATGGCCCAAAAGTGCAACCGGTCCGTTCCGTTTTGCGCTTCGATATCGTAGAGCATGTCCCGAAGTTGCCGTCGGACATCGTCGTTCGGGTCAAGCCAAGGCAGGGCCGTTTGAGCGGCCTCGGTATCCTCGTTGTAGGCATCGAACATGGCCACGAGGACGCTTTTTGTTGCCGGTTCCATCACCAGTTCCTCATCCACGACGAGGCTGGGCGTGATCATCATGCGACTCCCTCTAGGCGAGCAATTGTGCTCTGGCTTGTTGAACATGTGCATCGTGAGGATGGACGTAGGCGGCCATATCGAGCGTCCATTTCACATGGTCGTGGCGGCCCAAATGTTGCATCAGCACAGAAATGTGCAGCAGCATGTCCAGGTTGAGGTCAAGGTGCGGGCCGAGCGTATCGAGGGTCGTGGCCGCTTGTTCCATGCGCCCGTGCTTGACGTGTTCCATGGCCGCCACCACTTCTTGGTAGACCTGCGTAGGCGTCCACGGTTCGCCTTTCGGCCAAGGCCATATGCGGTTGTCATCTTCACCTCCCTCGTCGGCAACGGGTTCCTGCTGGTCGATTTCAGGTTCCGAAACGGCCGGTTGAACCGAAGTGGGTGAACCCTCTGGTTCGTCCTCATCGGGCAAATCAGGCAAGTCGGGCGTGGTTGACGGTGGCAACGGTGCAGGTGCCATGGGGACGGGGGCTTCTTGTGCCATCGCTTGGGTGAGTGAACCCGCTGGTTGTTCATCGTCCCCGGGCAGGTCAGGTAGGTCGGGTGTCGTAGCGCTGGAGGCTGGACCGACCACGCCGAGCAGATCGTCGTCGTTGGGTGTAGAGACCGTTGGCGAATACAGACCGCCTTTGCCGGTGTGCACCGGTTCGGCCACCTCGTCAAGCGGGTCAACCGTCCCGATGTCGAATTCGATGTATTCCTTTGGTGCATCGGCAGCCGTGAGTTCCACTTCATCCTCTTCTTCACTGGCCACAACGGTTTGCGAAAGCGTCGGGCCTTCGCTGCCGATGAATTCGAAGGATTCCGGAACGGGCTCACCCTCGTCATCCTCGGCAGGTACGGGGAGGTCGTACTGGCCGACATCGACGGTCACATCGTCCATCGCCAGAACGGCCTCGACCACATCGGGCGCCTCTTCCTCCAGTTCGTTGTCACCGAGCAGCAGACTCATGATGTCGTCGTTGGAGGTGGTGGGCGTCGCCATGGGCTGGTCTCGAGCCGACTTGTTGAGTTCGTAATAGCACTGTTCGCAGGTTTCCGAACCCAGAGGGTTGTTGTATTCGCAATAAGGACACAAGGCGCCCACAGCACCTTTGTCCTTGTTCTTGCGACCGAACATCACGAACCCACCCACCTTGTCGGCGTCCGAATCTCTGTTTAAGAATGCGGGTTTCTCGCTCCGCCAATTCATCATTCCGCATCCATACGATGATGAGGGGGCGGCCTGTGGTCTTCTCATGGGACGGAAGGGTGCGGTCAAACGCATGAACAACGCCGCAGTCCCTGAGCTTCCAATGGCCTTGAACGAGCCCATGCCGGACCGTTGGCGCCGCAGTCAAGACCACTTCACCCGGATGACCGAACTGATTCGCATCGAGCTTGACGATGAAACGGAGGCGGTCGAAGAGCGGTGGAAAACATGGACGAAACAACGCTTGTTGCTCGCTGGCGTGGCGTTGTTCGACCTTCGTGCTCGGATTCAGGGTCGTTTTTTTGGCGAAGACATCGTGGTGTTCGAGGCCCAAGACGGTGGCCGATTGCCAGAGCATCGTTTCACCCACGGCGACATTGTCCTCATCTCTCGGTCTCGCCCGTGGGGTGAGAAAGTCGTTGAGGGCGTGGTGCTGGACCGAGGCCCGACCCGCCTTCGCGTCGTCGTGGGCGAACGGCCAAAAGACGTACGAAAAGGTGGTTGGAGGCTTGACCGAGGGGCGAATCGGGTCGCTCACGATCGCATGCATGAGGCGCTGATCACGTTCCATTCAACAGAAGGCGATGGTGGCACCGTGCTCAACGAATTGATCCTCGGTAACGTGCTCGACATCAACGAAAGCGCTGCCCTTCCCCCCGACATTCGTGGGCGACGCACGCAGAGGGGGCCGCCACCTTCACTTGACGGGCTGAACGAGTCGCAACGCAACGCTGTTCGCACGGCGCTTGAACGGCGAATGACGCTGATTCAAGGCCCGCCTGGTACGGGGAAAACGACAACCGCCACCCACCTGCTCAACGTGCTCGCTCAGCAGGGCAGCGGCCCCATCTTGGCCACCGCCGAATCCAACGTGGCGGTGGACAACCTGCTCGAGGGGCTTCTGGACTTGGGTGTCAAGGCGCTTCGCGTCGGGCGACCGGTGAAGGTTCGGGAAGCCCTTCGTTCTGCGACCCTTGATGCCGTGTTGGAAAACCATCCGAAGCAAGAAGAACTTGCGTTTTTGCAAGACGAGCAACGAGAATTGAGGAAATCGCTGCCCTCCCTTCGCGGCAAGGAAAAGGGGTTGATGCATCGAGACATCAACCACAATCAGCGAGAGATTCGCCGGCTGGAGGACGAAATGACAGCCAGCGTATTGGACGAAGCGGAGGTCATCTGTGCCACGACGATTGGCGCCGGGCATCGCCTCTTGACCTCCCGTAAGTTTCCCGTTGTGTTGATGGACGAAGCCACCCAAGCCACAGAACCGAGCGCGTTGGTACCCATCGTCAAGGGGTGTCGACAGCTGGTGCTGGTCGGCGACCACCAACAATTACCACCGACCGTCATCAGTCGCCAAGCCGAAGAAGGCGGTTTGAACCGCTCGTTGTTTGACCGTTTACTCGCCTGCGGCTTGAACTCCATCATGTTGACCACACAATACCGAATGCACCCCATTCTTCGCGAATTCCCCAGCGCTCGGTTCTATGAAAATCGACTTGACGACGGTTGCACGCGCGACCAGCGCCCACCCCCTGCCGGGTTTTTGTGGCCGGATTGGGACCGGCCGATGGCCTTCGTGCCCGTTGAGGGCGTGGAAGAGAGCGATGAAGAGGGCAAAAGTCGGTTCAATCGTGACGAGGCAGCGAAGGTGCTTGGCATTGTGAACGACTTGTTGGCAGCGGGCGACCTTCAACCCGAGGACATCGGGGTCATTTCTCCCTACAACGGGCAGGTACGGGAATTGACACACCTCTTTGATGTCGCCGGCGGACGTGAGCAAGGCGAGCCTTATGCTGGCCTCGAAATCAAGAGCGTCGACGGCTACCAAGGACGTGAAAAAGAAGTGATTGTTTTCTCAACGGTGCGAGCCAACGAACGCGGTGAGGTTGGTTTCTTGGCCGACCATCGTCGACTCAACGTGGCGGTCACGCGGGCAAAGCGAGGGTTGGTCGTGCTCGGCCACCCCACCACCCTTCGCCACGACCCAACCTGGCGGTCGTACCTTGACTGGGTGGACGAGCACAACCTCTTCGCCTGGCACGTCACCCACATGTCGTCGTGAGGCTTACGGGACCAACGCGCCATTTGACAAAGGAGAAGCCGTAGGCAAAGCATGGCCGAGAACCCCGTGACCATCGTCAAAGGCGGCACACTGGCACAGAGTATCTTGGGCTCGGCACCCGAGGGCATGCTCATCGCCCCCGCATGGAAGCGAATGTTGGCGTTTATGCTCGATGTGGTGCTGATCAGCCTTGTCCTGATGTTTCCAACGCAAGGCCGGTTGATGATGGACCTGCTCAACGTCGAGATGTTGATGGAAGGTGGACGCTACACAGCGACCTTTTTTGTCAATTGGTTTGTGTTTGGCGCTGCGTTTTATCTTTACTTCAAATACACCGGTCAATCGATGGGGCGTTCCTTGGCCCAGCGAGGTTTCCGAATTGCCATCGTTCACGACAACGGTACGCCTCTCGAAGGCCACCACTGGGGGCCTCGTGCCGTGGCCAAGATGGTCTACCTCATTCCCGTCGTCGGACCGCTTTGGTTTGGCTTGCGGGACACCTTCAGCGCCGGGTCCTCCTCGTCTGAATTTCGAACGGCTGTTGACCGGAAGCACCACACCGTTGCTGCTGTGGATTGGTCGTTGCCGGCCGAAACCCGTTCACGGCTTCGTTGATTTCAAGCGGATGAAGCAAGCCATTGAAGTAGAGTCACCCGTCTGTCCCGACCGGTGAGCAACGATGAGCGACGACCATAGCGCCCGCGCCGGCTCCTTGAACGCTCATCTCACATCGGTCAGCATGGACATCGATGACGACGACGAGGACGTCGTGTTGGTCGTCGTCGACGTGGTCAACGAAGCAGCGATTCCAGTCGGTGGACTTCAAGCCGCTCTCGTCACCGACAAAGGCGTCCGATTCGAGCCCACCGAAGGCATCACATCCATTGGACCCGGCTTGACACGGCAGTTCAAATTCGAGGCCCACATCTCCACCGGAACTTGGTCGTTTGAGTTCACGGGAGGTGGGCAATCACTTTCCATCGGGCCGTACGACTCTGCCTTTGAATTTCAGGCGGACAAAGGGCGAGTTCTCGGAAACGCCATTGGCTCAACGCTGTTCAGCGGAGCGTTCGATTCTCATTTGGGGGATTTCGGCCACACCGAAGAACGCGGCATCATCAATCCTGACACCATCATCATGACCTCCTACGTGGGCGAAAACATGGAGGGTGGCGGCACCAAAGTGTTGCGTGGCGATGCCGTGAAGATTGACAGCAGCGAAGACGGCCCCCGCACACCGCCATGGGCATCCTCACAGCCCGAGCCCACTCCATTGAGCGCCCCCCTCGCTGCCCCTGAACCTGTTCCGGTAAGCGATCCGCTCTTGACTCCGCCCGCCGAGCCCGAACCCACATCGCTCGTCGCTCCTGAACCGTCACCTGACCCAGAACCGACACCCACTCCGGAGCCTGAGCCAGAGGTCGAAACCGCCGCTACGCCACCTCCTCTTCCACCCTCTTCGCCTCCGAGCAGCCCGTCAGCGAGTCCTCCATCGGGTCCTCCAAGCGGTCCACCTTCTGGTCCACCGAGTGGTCCTCCATCAGGACCTCCGTCCGGTCCACCATCAGGGCCTCCGTCCGGCCCCCCAAGCGGGCCTCCATCAGGACCTCCGTCCGGCCCCCCAAGCGGTCCACCTTCTGGCCCTCCGTCTGGCCCACCGAGTGGCCCTCCGAGCGGCCCACCATCAGGGCCGCCAAGCCGACCCAGCGATCTTTGAGGTGTTCCCATGT
>JAYQAK010000031.1:0-1989 GCA_038136695.1 Candidatus Poseidonia sp. | reverse complement strand
GGCCCACCATCAGGGCCGCCAAGCCGACCCAGCGATCTTTGAGGTGTTCCCATGTCCGATGGATTTGCGATGGAGTTGTGTGGCACGCAAAGTGCTTACCAAATTGTCCCTGAAGGGGTTGAATCCATTGATTTGGATGCGGTTGGTTCGGCGATCGAAGCGGATGGTTATCAGGTGGAGATTCGTTCACGTCTTTGCTGGACCTTTTCCGGACCGTCCGACCTAACCTTGTACCCCAGCGGGAAGCTGATGGTGCGAACCCAAGACAAAGACCTCGCCCGTCATGTTGCTCAGCGACACATCGAGGCCTGGGTTCAAGCGTGAGCGTGAGGCGATGCTTTCGGACGAACTCATCGCTCATCTCCACGGCAACGGCGTCGTGGCCTACCCGACGAGCACGCTTCCCGGCCTCGCATGCCTGCCCAACGCCGAGGCTCTGGACGTGTTGTTTGCCCTCAAGCAGCGTTCAGCTGACAAACCGGTCAGTTTGGGGGTCCTGTCCCTCGACCAAGCAAGCGATTTGGTGGAGGTTCCAGAGGATGTTCGCCGCCTTGAAGAAGCGTTTCCAAAGGGCGGTTTCACGTTCATCTTGAACGCACGTACCCCGTTGGATACCCGTTTGGGAGGTCGGCGAGTTGCAGTACGGTGCCTGGCCCATCCCGCAGCACGAGCGTTGGTGGAATCGGTGGGCCCCATCACGGCCACCAGCGCCAACGAATCGGGTGAGGTTCCCGAAGCCTCCGCTGAGGAAGCAGGTCGAGGATTGGGGCTTCCGTCCCACGCCATCGTACCGGGGGCATGCCCGGGAGGTTTGGGCAGCACCATCCTCAGCGTGACGCACGAAGACCACGGGTTGGAGGTAACTGTTATGAGAGAGGGCGTCGTACCTTCGCACAGCGTGGTTGAATGGTGGAAGAATCGCAACTGAAGTATTGGCGGGATGCAGGCCACGTCGCCCGTCGTACCCTCGAGGCGATGAAACTCGAATTGCAGCCCGGCAAGACCTTTCACGAGATCATCGAATCCGCTGAACGCTTCATCCATCGTCACGGTGGAAAACCGGCGTTCCCCGGGACCATCGCCGTCAACGATCTCGCCGCCCACTTCACCTCCAATCACATGGTGGAAGGGGTCGAAGGTTGGGACGGCGAGATGGTCTTGCAAAAGGGCGATTTGGTGAAAATTGATTTCGGCGTCCACATCAAAGGCCACATTGGTGACAACGCGTTGACCGTTGAAATTGGTAACGGCAACGAACACACCGAACAGATCAAGGCGGCCAAGGAAGCACGAGACGCTGCCGTGGAGATGCTCCACCCCGGTACACCGTGGTACAAAGTCGGTCAGGCCGCCGCTCAACCTTCGCTCGATGCAGGGTTTCAACCCATCCGGAACCTTTGCGGCCACCAGCTCAAGCCTTGGGAACTCCATGCAGGCGTGAGCGTTCCTTCCTACGCCTGCGGCAAGGACCACCAGGGGTTCAAGGGCGTGGTCGAAGAGGGTGGCGTGTACGCCGTTGAACCGTTCAACACCACCGGCGCTTCAGGCCTCATCGAAAACATTGGTCGACCGCATTCCTCCAACATCTACCGAGTCACCGGCCTGACGACCAGTCGCAAAGCCAGAGCCAAAGGCCAACTCAAACCGCTCGGTGCACAAATGGCACGGAACCTCGAAGAGCGCTATTCCACGCTCCCCTTTGCCGAGCGATGGGCGTTTCCTATGCTCAAGAAACCCTTCCCGGATGCCGATGAAGAAAGCCTACAGAGCAAGTGGAACGCCTTGGTCAAGAAGTTGATCAGCATCCGTTTCCTTGAGACGTACCACGTTCTTCGGTGCAGGGACGGCGGCAACATCGCCCAATTCGAGCACACCGTCCACGTGACTTCCGGCGGTCCCGAGATCCTCACCGTCGAGTGAAGGATTGGAAATTGGGTCAAAAACGCATATAAACTGGCTTCAACTACGAATCCATGAACAGGGCTGTTG
>JAYQAK010000030.1:0-17411 GCA_038136695.1 Candidatus Poseidonia sp. | reverse complement strand
TGATCATGGCCACGCCGAACGACGCCAATGCGGTGTTTGAACACAACTTTGACGACGATGATTTCAAACTCGACAACAACGGTTTGGTTGGAAACTTCACCTACACCTACGAAGCAGGCATCGCCGACGGCGACTACCCTGTGCGGCTGGAAGTCGAAGACGTTCAAGGCCATTCGGTCATCTTTGAACATCCCGGCGTGACCATGCTCGAGCACGACATCTACCTCACCCTCCCCTCCAACCAACCCGATGTGGTGCTTTTCGCACCGGGCGCCTCCGTGCAAGTTGAATTCCTGGTGGAGCACACCGGTTCCTCGTCGAGCAGCATCGATGTCATCTTCGACCTCGAGACCAACCTTCCTTCGACGTGGTCCGACCCGATTTGGAGTGCACCGAGCAGCACCTACACGCTGAGTTCCGGAGGGGCCTCGGTGTTGCCTGAATTGCAAATCAACGTGCCTGAAGGTGACCTTGACAACGCTCCCGATTCGCTTGAGATTGAAGCGAGGGTGTACGCTCAGAACAACCAAGGTCAGACCGAGGAAGTTGCCATCCGCTCCATCACGCTCGACTTCGAAGAAGTGGACGTCTTCGCTCCACCTCGTCTCTTTGTCTACGAAGACGACGAACACCAGAAGCAGATTGCCGACTCAACCCGTCCAGAGGCCTATGATGAAACGCTTTCGCACTACGTAGATGCTTCTGAGGTGGGCGATTTCTACCTCGATGTGTTCAACACCGGGTTCCAAACCGACTCCTTCAAAATCCGTGTGCTTGAACAGCCCGATGACTGGCAGTACCGGTTCTACGACAACGATACGGGCATTGAACTGGCCGAGGAAGGCATCTACTCCATGACGCCTGGAATCGGCTCTACGCAAATCCTCACCATTCGTATGGAGGTCTACCCTCCAGCCGATCGCGACGGTGTTGACATCGGCTTGTTCGAGCTATCGGTGATCAGTGCGGAAGATTCCGAACTGCGCACGGACATTGCGTTCACGGTTCACCGCACCTTCGGCATCTTGGTCGAGGTCATTTCGGACAGCGATGGCATTGGTGAAGACAATCCGCTGGGGCAGGTTGGTCCGGTACGCGGTGATGGAACGGTGTTCTACAATCTCCGAATCACCGACTCGAGCAACGAAGGTTCCGGCACCACCACATGGAAGATTGTCAATCCAAGGGACGTTGAACAAAACGCCGAAAACAACCCGAAATACACGGCATGGGACTACGTGATTTCCAACGGTAGCAACAGCAACCTGGTGGCCGTGAATCTCGCTCCCGACGAGTACGCGGATATGAAACTTGAAATCACCTTGCGGGGCCAGGTCGAAGCCGGTGTGCACACCATTTACACCCGAATTATCGAGGAGGGCGTGGAACTTGACGACGCTCGTTATTTCGATTTGCCCGTCAAGGTCGTGATTCAGGAAGAGGTCGTCCCAGGCCGTATTGAAATCACGGACAAGACCGAAAAATCGCGGTTCGCACCGGATGAGGAAAAGAACCTCGAATACCGGATCAGCAACCAAAACAACATCCCGCTCGATGTCGTCATCCGATTGGACCAACCAGAGGGCTGGGAAGGGGCCATTCGGGCGACCTCCAGTCAACTTGGCAGCGATTTCCTCATCCTCAATTTGCCCGCTTACTCATCGAAGGATTTCAGCGTGACGATGATTGCGCCCGGTGATCTCAAGGACAGCGAAGAGGCCACGTTTGAATTCAAGGTCACGCCCATGGACAACGAGACCCCTTACGAAGAAGAGTACCTGCAGAAGTTCACCTTCTCCTACATGACCGAGTGCAGTGGCATCTCTTGCTTGGTGCGCGAACTGGTGAACCCCGAACCACAAACCATGGTCTTCTACGTCTTGCTGGGCGCCTTGGTGCTCTATGCTGCTCGTCGTAGCGGGCGTCAAGAAGGTGAATTCTACGACGACAAAGAAGGTGTTGAGTTTGAAGAAGAACTCGGTGCGATGGATGACGATGACGACCTTCCACCGCCCGTGACGGTCGTGGACGACGACGATGATTTGGAACTCCTCGAAGAACTCGAAGATCTGTGATTTTTGGACCGTACAATTCGTGGTTGTATGAACATCGTACCATTTCCCTTATGAGGCATCAGAATCACCCAATCTTGTGACAACCATGCTGACAGGCTCAACCACGTCCGCGGCCGCGCCTCGTCTTGCCCCTGCAGAACGCAAGAAGATGGCCAAGTCCATGCTCCTGACGTTCCTGATGGTGCTGTCCACGCTCTCTTCGATTCAATACTTCGCAGTGGACGTTCAGGCCTCTTCGGACCAAGACGGTGATGGCTTGACGTACGGCCTTGAGTACCTCATGAACACCGCCCCCAACGACCCGGATTCCGACAACGACGGCATGCCCGACGGATGGGAATGGAAGTACGGTCTTGACCCACTTTCTTCATCCGGTATGGATGGGGCCGTCGCTGACCCTGACGGTGACGGTATGTCCAACCTCCAGGAGTACCTGTATCTCCAGCCCAGTGGATGGGACAACCCCTCGACGACTTCGTACCTCGACAACGGTGTTTGGTGGAACGGGACCATTCCCGTCAACGACTGGAACGAGGAAGACGCCATGCAGTTCAACCAACCTGCCTGTGGTGCTTCCGGAAGCGACGGCACCGGGAGCGTGATTCTTTGCGACGAGGACCCTGTGGGCAACATTTGCGCCAACGGCTTTGACGATGACAAAGACGGCTTCGTGGACTCGGCTGATTCCGATGGGGACGGCGATGCCGACTGTTTGACCGACGACGACGACGGCGACGGCATCTACGACGAAGACCCAGCCGGGTGGGACACCGACGGTGACGGCATGCCCGATGGATGGGAAGCCGCCAACGGCCTGAACGCCACTTCGCCCTCCAACGCTGACGGCCCCAACGGCGATCCGGACGGTGACGGGCTCATCAACCTCCTCGAGTACGTCAACCCCACGTGGACGACGATGTGCGGTTCTTCACCGTGTTTCCGAAACGGACCGGACGGCATTGTCACGGAGACCACTTCGCCGTGTGACCCCGTTCAAGGCGTTGGGCCCGGTGCCTGTGCCACCTACACGGCTGAGGTGGACGGTGTTACTTCGACCAGTCCGATTCGTGCCGATACCGACGGTGATGGCCTCAACGATTCGTACGAAGCATTGACGCTTTTGACAGACCCTACGTCCTCGGACACCGACAGCGACGGCATCAGCGATGGTGTCGAAGTCAACGGTGCTTACGGCAACCCTGCTCAGGCCAGCGACCCTCGCAACAACAACACCGACGGCGACGCCTTTGATGATGGTGAGGAAGACACGAATTTCAACGGTGTCTTGGATGCCGGTGAAACCGACCCAACTCGGCGTGAGGACGCTGGAGATGCTGACGGCGACGGTATTCAAAACTGGGAAGAGAACCTGACCTGTACGCTGTGGAACGTTGCCGATACCGACTTCGGTGGCATCAGCGACGGAGAAGAGCGCAACATCAGCCACAGCACCGATCCTTGCGATTCCCTGGTCAACTTCGAGACCACCTTTGTTCAATACATCAGCTCAGGCAACCGCCTCGAGGTCGGCAACGGCTCAGGGTTCAATCCCGGAGGAGGTGTTGGTTGGTACAACGTCTCGGGAACATGGGAATCCTTTGCTTACGCAACGGTGGTGAACAACATCCTGCAGGGTGTTTCCAACGGTCCATCGGGAACGGCCACCGATGTCGCCAACCGCAACGGTTCGTTTTGTCACACGGACGCTGTGAACGCCGGCACGCTTGGCACCACACAGAATTACTGCGACGACGATTACGAAGACACCGACCAAGACGGACTGGCGGACTGGCAAGAGTTGCTTGGAACCTTTGGATGGTTCTCCAACCCAAGTCTTGCGGATTCGGACGGAGACGGTGTCAACGACTTTGAAGAAGTTCAGGACAACACCGATCCCAACGAACCGTGCACCAACATGCTCGATGACGACGGCGATGGACTCAACAACTACTTCGAGAACACCACTGGGTGTGATTTGATTTACATCGGTATCACGAACGGTTCACAGGATGTGTGGGTAACGACTTCAACATCCTTCGATACCGACCAGGGAGGCGTGGACGATCGTACGGAATACTTTGACGGCACCAACCCCGAAAACGACCCCACCGACGACATCCAACCCGACGACTTTGATGGCGATGGAATTCCCGATGCCATTGAGAACCAAACCGGGACGGATTGGACCAATCCCGACACCGACGGTGGCGGCATGCTCGACGGTCAGGAATGTCCTGAGATGTTTTGGTTCATCAACTGCGCTGGCTCGCCGTTTAACCCGTGGGACCCCAGCGACGACGCTCAAGCCGTTGGCATCGTGTTCTGGGCCAACAACACGTCTGGAACCGTGGACCTCAACCTCGACCGGCGCTGGCGCTCGGTCACCAACGACTTCTACACGGGAACGACGTATGCCCATCTTGAATCTGTCCACCCGGCTCAACAACTGACCGTTCCCGTGAGCAATTTCACGCATCTGGCGTCCACGTCGTTTGCCAACGACACGGTTGAGTGGAACGTGAAGCTCAATCAACCCATTTCAACCGGCCAAATACCGGCACCTGCCTCGTATTCCAACATCTCGTTTTACTTTGAAGTTTCAGCCAACATCACCCGTACCAACGACACCCATATTCTGGGAATCGATGCCGGTTCGATTGACCAAGTCATCTATGAACAACCCGAGTATTACTTCGATTGGGCCACGCTCGCATCCACCACCGTTCCAGGCCAAAATTTCCCGTACGAGTTGCTGACCGACCCTGCCTTCACCGACCCGACCGATCCGATGTCCTATGTCTACAACGTGACCACCGCTGTCATCAATCAGGCTGGAGCAACCGATGCCTACAGCACAGCGCTCGCGCTCGAGGATTTCCTGACCAACGGCAACGCCACCACCGAATTCAAGCGGAATTACAACTCTTCTGGAACGGTGAGCCCGGTGGATGTTACCCTCAACATCCTTGAAGCCATCAAGGAGGGCTCATGCCGTGAATTCAACACGATGTTCGTGACCATGGCTCGGCTTGCTGGGCTGCCAGCGCGTCAAGTCACCGGATACGTCGGAGGAACGTGGACCGGTGACGGCTACGCTGTGTATTCCACCGATGCCGCCACCTGGTCGGAGGTACGCCTGCAACAAAACAGCGCAAACGGTAACACCGACCTCGGTTGGATTCCGTTCGACCCGTGCCCGCCCGCTGAAGAGGTCGAAATTGTCAACCAGACCATCTCAAACTTCACCCTTGCCCGTGACGGCACCCAAACCGTGACCGTTTCGGGACAACTCCGCTACGTCGCTAACGGCACGCCGATTCCCGACATTCGTGTTCTGGCCTACCTCACACCAGAAGCAGATGCCGCCTTCGTCCCTGGCTTTGGTGGCGTCCAAGAGCGCCTGATCGACGAAAACATGACCGATGCCAACGGGACGTTCACCATCTCAGGATTCCCAGCCGCACCCACGGCTCCGGGAATGCACAACATCGTGGTTGAACACCGTCAATCCGGTTATGTCTCCAACGACGGGGTCATTTACGACGGTTATGTCAATCTCACTGAGAACGCCACCATCATTCATACGGCGCCCATGCCGATCAACACTCCCGTTGCAGGTGCGGGTGCCACCACGGTGCTCGAAGGCATGCTGATGCTGGTGAACCAACCCACCGATGAGTTCGCCGACCTCCCCACGCAAACGGTGTGGCTCAACTACACCTCTGCCGTAGACGGCGCACAGAACCTCAGCGCTCAAACCGATTCGAGTGGCGCGTGGACCATCACGCTCAACCTCAGCGAAACTGAACCTCGCGGAAACCTCTCCGCAACGCTTGGCTTCTCCGGCTGGCAAGACACTTCGGTTTCCGGTGCCACACCAGCGCCGTTCCACCTCCTGCCGAGTACGACGTCCATCACACTCAACGTCACGGATGCACCCAACTTGACAGCGACCATCGAAGGGCCCTTGACCAACCGCAGCATCATCCAGCTTGACGATGACGTGTGGATCAACGGCAGTGCGCTCTCCATCAGTGCCACGCCGGTCGCCCTCGCAGGTAACCTGCAGTTCGCCATCCGTGCCAACGGTTCGGGTGATCTTTGGGAAGAAGTCTTCAACCTCAGCGTCAGTGGAACGTTCTCCATTCAGTATCTGATGCCGAGCAACATCATGGTCGCCGCCGGTGAAATTGAGACCCGGCTCCGCTTCTTCCCATCCACACTTCCGGCCACCGACGACGCCAACACCACGACGGCGGTGCCCTACTTCCTGCGAGGTTTCCTGTCCTTTGTGGTCGAAGAATCGGCACAGATTCGAGGTCAAGATGCGAACGTTATCGTGCAAATCAACGACCATCGGGGTGTTTCGGCTTCGCCCAACACCCTCGGGAATTACGACTTCACGTTCAACGGCTCGTGGTTCAACACCACGGTGGACCCCGATTCGGACAGCATTGAGACCTTTGTTGCGCTTGCAGCCAACCTGTTTGCTGGCGACTACCCCATTGGCATCTCCTTCAACGGTTCGACGTTCTATCAGCCGTCCACCGGTAACGGTACCATGCGGGTTCAGGCCGACATTGATTGGAACCTCTCGGTCGGTCAGGACTGGACCTACATGGGCAATTCAACCCGGTTGTTTGGCGATATCTTTGATTCTGTCCATTTGACACCCGTGGTCGGTAACGACACGCTCATCTTCGTGAGCCTCGTCACGCAAGAGGGTCCGCTTGACGTTGCACAAGCCTCTCTCAACAACACCACCGGGGCGTTTGACATCCCCATTCAGATGCCGACCACGTTGCCCTCTGGCGTGTACGAATTCGTCCTTGATTTCGACTTCATCACGCTCGCACCTGCGGGTGGTGCATACTATGCCTACGTTGATTCCGCACAACCCCCGGCTCCACCAAGTCAGATTTCTATTGAAGCGGGCATCGTCACGGAGTTTGTGGTGGAAGCTGAACAATCCGCCTACATCGTTGAAATGAACGACACCGTAGATTTCACGGCGAAGATCACCGATGTTGCCGATGGCTCCAACGTGTCTTCAGCCTCCGTTGATTTCATCTGGGATTACGGCAACACCAACGTCTCTCTCGCCACGGTCGCTTCTGACGCAGAAGGCAATGCCACCCATTCCTTCACCCCGTCCGGCATTGAACCAGGGTTCTACGATGTTGGTATCATCGTTCAGGACGACCTGACGGCTGCGCTCGCTGCAGGGAACACCCGGCGTTATGGAAACGGGACGGTCATCAACGTCACCGTGCAGGTGGTCAGCAACGTCAACATCATCACCGTTCCAACCACGGTGACCGCCGGTGTTCCTTTCAACGTCGTCGGGCAGGTGCAAGATTCCGAAAACGCATCACGGCCTCTGATTTCGGCCGTTCGCTTGGACGTGTTCTGGCTGGAAAATCCAGAGGAGTTGCTGCTGTCCAACTACGCCACCACCCTCAACGGGAGTTTCAACATGACCGTGCCGACGGATACCGCCAACAACGGGACCACTCGCGGTCCTCACACGCTCGTCATTTCGGTTGTCAACGAATCCTCACCGTTCTACCTCACGGACAGCGCCCAGGCGCCGATTCAGGTGATGGGGGTTTCACGCCTTGAGAACCTCGTTCCGTTGAACGCCGTGGTCATCAACCGTGGTAACAGCGTGAACATGTCGGCAAAGTTGGTTGAAGCGTCGGACATGTTTGCTCCACTTTCAAATTACGAGGTTGGGCTCCGCTTCCACGAGACTTGGCTCTCACCCCAAATCACGGATCCTGAGGGCTTTGCGAACTTCACCTACACCATCCCCTACGACCACCCTCTCGGGCTCATTGTTGTCCAAATGGTGTACAACGGTTCGTCCGATCTCCTGAGCACCAGCGCCAACATGACCAGCATCACCGTGCGTTCGTTGACCTTCATGGTGGTTGATGCCATCTCGGCCAACCCGGTTGCAGGAACATCGTTCAACGTATCGGGGCAGATTGTTTCCGACAACGGCTCAGGGCTGGTTCAGCGTGACAACACCACGCTGCCCAACGCCAATGTCCTGTTCGCCATTGACGGACTGCCCAGCGGCTTTACCATCACCGGTGGTGCGATTGGGCAGGATGGGTACTGGAACGCTACCTTGCGCTTGAGCGAAACCTTTGCTGCAGGCACCCATCTTTTGGAAGTGTCCTACATTCCGAACGTGAACTTTTACGTGGGTTCACAAAACAACACCTCCTTCGATTCACGAGGGTTCTCAGTCATGAACTTCATTCGGCCCTCCCTCGATGGCATAGGCCAACCCTCGTTAAACGACCGAACCGACCGTGGGACTCCCGTTGCGTTTTCGGTGTTGCTCAGGGACAACCAGGGTGTTCCTCTGGCGAACCAGAGCATCGTGGTTTCTCTGACAGCGACCCTCGGCGACGCTTCGCCGGTGCAAATCACGGTCATCACCGCTGCCAACGGTACCGCTTGGGGGAACCTCACCGTTCCTGCCAACATGAGTGTCGGGCCAACCGGCATGCACGCAACCTACGCCGGTATCGCCGGAACCACGGGTGTGCTTGGTACCAACGCCACCACGAATTTCGTCGTTCTAGGTGCCACCGAAACGGTGATTTCGAGCGCACCTGATGTGTTGGTCGCCGGAGATGTTCTCGTTGTAAACGGCACCCTGCTCGACGACCTCGGTCTTGTCCTGCAAGCCAACGGCATGAACGCCACAGCCGTGGTTCATCTCCTGATCGACGGTATTCCCGTCGCCAGCATGGAAACCAACAGCACCGACGGTTCCTACGCCTTCGCCTACACCTTGCCTGAGGGAACCTCGGCAGGGCCGCATCAAATTGGCGTTGAGTTTAGAGGTGGGCGAGAATGGGTTGACCCCGTTGGCTTCGGCGACATCAACAACCCGGAATACTACCTCCCGAGCTCGGCCACGGTTCAGTTCAACGTGAGCGTCCCAACCAAGATTTTGCTTATCACTGCCACGGGTGACGCAGACCGCGAGACGACGATGACCATCCAAGGTCGTCTGCTTGACGTGGTCGACAACGAACTGGCCAACATGACCATCGAAATTTGGCTCGGCGGCGTTTGGTTGACCAACACCACCACGGATGCCAACGGTTTGTTCACCGCTGTTCACCCCGTCCCCGCCGATGCACCACTCGGTCCGGTGGCTCTTGAAACACGGTTCACCGGTACGGTGGCCTACCTCCCCAGCAACGCCTCGGGATTGTGGGAGATCTACAGCCCGGTGTTGGTAACGGTTGACATCTCAAGTCCAGTCGCCGTCAACGAAACCGTGTTCATCACCGGTTCTGTTGTTGACAACCAACTTGTTGGTGTTGCGAACCATGAGGTTCAATTGGTGGTTGAGGGCATCATGATCGCCGCTGTGTTCACCGACAACAACGGTGACTTTGCCTACGAGTGGATTGTCCCCGATATCTTCGACATCGGTAACCGAACGTTGTTTGCAGAAGTGGGCCCGCAGGGTTACTATCGAGAAGGCTCCGGCAACGCGACCTTCTTCATGTCGCATCGCTCATGGGTCACCCTTCTGTTTGAGGATGGCATCGATGCAACCCGTGGTGACACGTGGGAATTGAGCGGCCGTCTCTACGACTTCGATACCGTTGACCGCATTGGATTGGAGGGCATGGAGTTGCTCATCAGCATGGACAACGTAGCGCTGCTGACCACCACCACCGGTGCTGATGGTGTGTGGAGTGCCACCGTCCAAGCGACGATGGATTTGGACCGTGGAGAGCACACCATCCGCGTTGACTATGCGGGAACACAAGCCCACCTCGAAGCCTCCGCCGAGGCCAGTGTCCGAGTATGGGCCGATGTTCTGATTCAAATTGACGGCCAGTCCACTGTCCAAGTTACGCGGTCTGACAGCATCTTCTCTCCAATTCTCTACGTCGGTTCGGTTCAGGAAATCGGTGGTGCTGGTGAGATTTTCGAAGACCTGCAGATGTACATTGGAAACGGTTCGGACTGCAACAACCAACGAGAAGGCGCCCGCTGTTTCAGCCCAACCACCGTGGAGTGGTCGAACGGCAATTTCTCACTCACGTCAACGGCTCCGTACTGGCTTGAAGTGGGTGGCCAACACTTCCATGTCGATGTCGCTCGCAACGACTCTCGTTACTTGAACGCCGCCAGCATCAGCAGGTTTGTTCTCGTCAACGTGAACGCTGACATCACGGTCAGTCTCAACGATGTCGTCGAAGACGAGCAAGAAAAGGTTGGGGGAACGGTCACCATCACCGCCCAAGACACCAAGGCAGGCCTCCAAGGCATCAGCGTCTCGGTCTATCTTTACAATTCGAGCGGCGACCCACTCACGTTCAAGAACTGGCTCACCGATGACAACGGCCGAGTGAACATCGGCTTCAACTCCACGCCTTCCTACGGGGATGCGGACTGGTGGGGTGAATTGTACTTGGACATCGTCATCAACGACGTGCGTCTCTCCCAAGAATCGCTGCAAGCCTTCAACGCCACTCGCCAGCAAGGCTTTGCTCCGTCCTATGCTTACGCAGAGGAGCAGGTTCAGACACCTTGGTGGTCCTACGCCTTGGTCGTGTTGCTGGCAGCCCTTGTTGCCGGTGGTGTTGCGCTTTACCGCCGAAAGAAGATGGCCGACGACTTGCTCAAGGACGCCGCAGAAGTCTTTGCTTACACCGCTGAATTGTTGGCGGCCGGCGATGCCACTCGCGAAGCGATCTTCACCTGTTACCAGGACCTCTGTGGTCTGCTCCAGCAACGCGGTTTCTTGCGCCGAGACTTTGAGACCGTTCGTGAATTCGAATTCGCCATCCGTCAAGCGCTGCAAGGCGTTTCCGAAGAGGCACTCACTGCCCTGGACAACACCTTCGAAATGGCCCGGTACAGCCGTGAAGAAATGGGTGCACAACACCAAGAAGTGGCCGTTCAAGCCTTGACCCGAATGAGCGGTGAAATAGCCCAAATCCAATCGATTCCGCAACGTTGAGTCTTACCAGCGCAGGTGCAGGTGACCGTCGACAAAGCTGGCCTGAAGGTTTGAGGCCGCCTCTGCGGGAAGAGGAAGGTCCCGAACGAGCGGAGGTGCGTCACCGTCCTCGACGCTCAACTGGACCAGCGTCCCTTCTTCCGTTGTTTTGGTTTGGAGATGAACTTGGTCGGGTTGTGCTCCCAGCAAAGGAATGGTCAATCCGTCGGGATTCAAGCGCCCGTTGATGCCGTTGACCACCCACGCAAGAGCGCGTTCGGGATGGGCTTCGGCAAGGCCAGTTTCCGGGAGCATACCGGCCGTAACCAGAACTTCCAGGTGCCGTTGCTTCACTTCACTCAAGTGATTGGGCATGGATTCGAACTCAGCCTGAAGGGTTGCGGCATCGGCTTGCAAACCCGTGATGCGTGCGCCAATCGTGGGTTCCGCGTCTTCGGATGCGGTCGCAATGTCCACCGGCTTCCATTCGTCCATGGAATTTGCAACCAACGAGCCCACATGAACCTTCGGACACGGTTTACTCCTCAGCCATCGAGCCATCTCGATGCACTCGGGCGAAAAATCGCTGAGCAAATCGGAGTGTGGTGTTGGGCTCTCCAGACTCGTTCATGCGAAGGTCTGCCGGGAAACACGTGGTGTAGGTCCGCTCGGTCACGCGGCGGTCGAGGAGGAGGATCAACGCTCTGTCGCCGACCGAGCGTATGGGTCTGCCCATGGCTTGCAAGATGGCGTTGATGGCCGGTTGCGATACCGTGTAACGCCAGGCGAGGTTGCGGCCAAATCTGTCTTCAGCGTAGGTTTTCAGGGAGGTTGAAAGAACGGACGGGGGTGAATTTGGTATGCCAATGCACGCCACAGCGTCAAGAGCACCGCTGTGATAATCCACGCCTTCCGAGAGGCGTGCGCCAAACACGCCTGCGAGCAGGATTTTCCCACCAGCCGCTTTCTCTGCAAGCAAGGTGTCCACGATTTGGTCAAGGTCAGCTTTGGTCCAATCCCGTTGCTCACCAAGCACTCGACGCACCCCGGTGAAATGCCCCTCAAGGACGATTTCGTTGAGCATGGCATACGAGGGTGCAAACACGGCGACGTTCCCGGGACTGGCGTTGATGAGGGCTTGGATGTGGTTGCGTATCGCCGCCGTGTTTTCCGGACTGCGTTCGGTGTACTTCGTGGTGACATCGGTGGCCACCAACACCGGCCGTCGCATGGCGGCGAACGGTGAGGGATAGGCGACGGCTGTTGTTCGGTTCTCTGGCAACCCCAGGATGTTGGCGTACATGCTGGGCGGGTAGAGTGTACCCGACATCAGCAAGGCACCAGCCGATTGCTCAAACACCGGCTGAGACACCAGACCGGGGTCGAGCAAATGCGTGGTGATTCGACCGTCCTTGCCCTTGGTGTCGTAGACCATGGTCAGGGCGCTTGTCGAGCCAAAGCGGAGCAGGCAGTCCAAGATTTCAGCGACCTTGTGGGCGTTGGGCTCCATTGGATTCCCGTCATCCCCCGCTTCCATGTCAACATCAACGCTCGACAAAACATCCCGTAGCTGATGGATGCGAACGGCAACTTCGACGGCTGGGTGCGTGGGCGTCGTGGATGCCAGTTGCTGTTGACCCGTGGTTCCGGCCACCTCGTCGCACGCTCGATGGAACACGTTCAGGAGATCCTCAACGGCGACCTGACATTCCTCGTCTTTTCCTCGAAGCGAACTTCGTAGGTTCTCAAACAAGCGGACAAAACCGCTGCGAGCGGCCTTCAGAACATCAAAGGCCCACTGCGCTAACGCTTGTGAGGGTGCAAATTGTTCCCCACCGGGCGATTTCATCGCTTGAGCGAGCACGCCTGCATATTCCTCGAGTTCGATTTGCGCATTGCGAATCATGGTCTGCGTCAGTCGTTTTTCGAGGGTCATGCGGATGCGGTCAGGGAGGTTGTGCGCTTCATCAACGATGATGAAGATGTCCTCGAGTGCCAGCCCCATTGCCTTGAGGCTTGATTCACGTACCCCATCGTCAAACAGGTGGTTGTAGTCGCCAACGAACACATCGGCATCGCTCACCGCTTCCCGAGCCGCCTTCCAAGGGCAGGTTTGGGTCGGAACGCCGTTTTCGGTGTGGGTCTGGGTGATGCCCACCAATTCGTCAACGTGAAGTGGGGATGCCAGTATTCGGCGCTTGAGTCCAGGAGCAGTCGTGATCCACGGTTTGCAGGACCGGTTTTTGCGCGCCTGACTGCACAACAAGGAGAACACCAAGGGCGATTCCTTGGCAAAAGGCTGCACACACATCCCGGCTTGGCCCACCATGTCGACCAGCCGCACCGGTGCCATGCCGGTTCGGCGTTGGTTGATGCTGCGCACCGTGTCAACCACAATGCGGTGTTGGGTTTGACGTGAAGTGAGGAAGAACACGGTTTTCTTCTGTGGTTGAACACTGGCCACTTGCAACGCCGCTGCCAGTGAAGCCGCTGTTTTGCCGATGCCCGTGGGGGCGGCAGCAAGATGAAAGCGGCCCTTTTCCAACGCTCGAATCCCGTCTTGAATCATTTCAAGTTGTCCGGGACGTGGTGTTTCGTGTGCCAAGAAGGCCACGTGAGGCGCCACCGATTCTTGTGACTCCTCGTTCATATCGCTCATCCATCGGCGACCCTCCTAAAGGATTCGCATGGTCAAGACAGGTTTCACTGGGAGGTGTCAATGTGCCCAGAAGTGTGGGGGGCTGAGCACGGGGGACCATCTCGTCAACTGACGGGATTGGAATCTGGGCCTCCCTGGCCGTCTTCCAGGGAGGCGTGTGGGGGTGTTTGGTTGTTGGAACCAAGTCGGCCAAGGCGTGCAAGACGGGCACGCCGACACAGCGAGGCTAAGCCATGCAAGACTGGCCGGTCTTGCGAGGCCCAAAGGGTGGCATCACCTTGGTTGAATCCATGGTTTTGCCAATTCATCCCATCCCCTCCGTTCTCTCACCACTTATTGTTGGTATTCGCTGTGCGGTAACGTTTCTGCTCTGGACGCCTCCACAGCAGAATCGAGTGTTCCTGCAACGGCTTGCATCTTGGCCGTTGCTCGCTCAATGTAGAGTTTCAATCCCTCTTGAGCAGCAAGTTCAGGGGTCACGCCCTGAAGTTCGTACAATTTTCCAAGTTGCGCCTGATCGTGTCGGCCCAACGGGATTCGAATGGATGTCATGCCCGTGAGTTTGGGTTGGTTGTGAAGGAATTCCTGAATGGCCAATCGGACGACATCCGAACGGTTTCGCGCCCCATCAAGGCCGACGCGAGCATCGAGGAGGGCAAGGTCCTCTTCGGTGATGCGCAAGGAGACGGCACTGGTTGGCTGGGTCATCGTTGTTCCCTCGTATGGTGAGACTGGCGGCTTCACCCTATAAACGTAACTCAAACAATGACAATATGTCGTTATCTGTATGACAACTGCCAGCCCTTGTTTGAAGCGCCACCGTGGAGAAGTTTCAAAGACGACTCCGCAGTACGGCGAATCATGGCCCTTCAACCGACCCGTGGACTCTATCTCTACCTGGAGACACTTCGTGTGGCGTTTGATGACAACATCGTGACGGACGATGAAGCTCAGATTCTCCACATTCTTGCCCAAGCCCTGGGGGTTGCGCCGTCGGACACTGCTGAATGCCGGTCGGTTGTCCAAGGCGAGGAACCCTCTCCGTTTGGAGACGATGACGCCTTCGCTGGCCACCACATGGGGGATGCCACCACGTACCAGTCTGCCCTCATCGCTGCGCTTGATGACGACGTCATCACCGAAGATGAATGGGCGATGTTGGACCATCTTCGCCGCATCATCGGGCTTCAGGAAGATCAGCACGCCCTCATCGAGGAATCCATCCGTGCCATGAGTGAAGTGGACAGCGACGGGCAGCGGAGGGTTGAACGCCTCGAGCGATTTTTGACCGTGTGCCCTTACTGACGCCATCGCTTCGTTTGGGCATGAACGGCTTCTTGTGAGGGCGGAGAATAACAACCATTAGAAAGGGTCTGCATTAGGGCGGGCCAATACACCTGAGGGTGTGAGAAGGTATGCCAATGAGCGCAAGTGATGCAATTTATGCCAAAGTCGTAGCCCGTGACCCCGACCAACCTGAATTTCACCAAGCCGTCAAAGAAGTGCTTGAGTCTCTCGAGCCCGTTCTTGAGGCGAATCCAGAGTACATTTCCGTCGTCGAGCGCGTGGTTGAACCTGAGCGTCTCCTCCATTTTCGTGTTCCATGGGTTGACGACAGCGGGAACGTGCAAGTGAACCGTGGCTTCCGTATCCAATTCAACGGTGCCATCGGCCCGTACAAGGGTGGACTTCGCTTCCACCCGAGCGTGAACGCTTCCATCCTGAAGTTCCTTGCCTTTGAGCAGATCTTCAAGAATTCACTCACCGGCTTGCCCATGGGCGGCGGCAAGGGTGGCTCCGACTTTGACCCCAAGGGCAAGTCGGACGGCGAAGTGATGCGATTCTGCCAGTCGTTCATGATGGAACTTTGGCGCCACATCGGCCAAGACTGTGACGTCCCTGCTGGCGACATCGGTGTTGGCGGTCGCGAAATCGGGTACATGTTCGGTATGTACAAGCGGCTGCAAAACGAGTTCCAAGGCGGTGTCTTGACCGGCAAAGGCCTCTCGTACGGCGGCTCCTTGATCCGTCCAGAAGCAACGGGCTACGGCCTGGTATACTTCGCTCGTGAAATGCTGGCCACCAAGGGCAAGTCGTTCGAAGGTGCTGTGGTCTCCATCTCGGGCTCGGGTAACGTGGCGCAATTTGCCTGTGAAAAGGTGCTTGACCTCGGTGGCAAACCCGTGACGTTCTCGGACTCGTCCGGTTACATCCACGACCCCGACGGCATTGACCGCGAGAAATTGGCTTGGGTCATGGACCTCAAGAACAACCGCCGTGGCCGAATTTCGGAATACGTCAAGCAATTCCCCTCTGCCACGTTTACCGCCAGTGCCCCCGAGCCTGCCGTGAACGGGTTGTGGGGCGTTGACGTCGATGTTGCTCTGCCCTGTGCTACCCAAAACGAACTCAACGGCGAGGAAGCCCAGATGCTCGTTGCCAACAATGTCATCGCCGTGGGCGAAGGTGCCAACATGCCGTGCACCCCTGAAGCGGTCGAAGTGTTCCAGAAAGCCGGTGTCCTGTTCGCTCCAGGCAAAGCAAGCAACGCTGGCGGCGTGGCCACCTCCGGCCTTGAAATGTCCCAGAACTCGCTGCGCATGCCATGGACCCGTGAAGAAGTCGACCAAAAGCTCGAAAACATCATGGTGAACATTCACAAGAATGCATTCGAAACGGCCAAGAAATACGGACGTGAAGGCGATTACGTGTTTGGCGCCAACGTGGCAGGTTTCCTCAAGGTCGCTGAAGCCATGATCGCTCAAGGCGTCGTCTGAGCGGCTTCACCCGTTGAATCTGTGTTGACCCCTCGAGGGGTAAACAGGGTTGGCCACCGGCGTTTGATACCTCTGAAGAGCCATCGTGAGAACACCATGGAACATCCAAGGAACACCAAGGATGACCACCATGGCAGCGCACTGCCGGTCGCCAGCGCGTAGGTGGCTACCAAAATGCCGAGCCCGTACACGGCACGAAACGCAGAGAAAATCAACAAACCGCGTACCATCGGGTTGTTCAAGACCGAAGAGGTCACGATTTGAGCCTCCTCAGCCGTAGAACTCTGCAAAGTATTGCTGGGTGTAGCGAACGGCGTCCTCATGAGGATACCCTTGGGCAATCAACCCGTTGTAGTACTCTCTGGCTGGGTCCGGTTGCACCACTGGAGGGGCGTAGGCTGGTTGAACCGCTGCGGGCTGTTGCATGACCGGTGCACCGTAGCCAGGTTGGGCTGCATAGGCGGGCTGACCCATCATCGGTTGCGCCATCATCGGGGGCATCTCCATGTTGAGTTGGGTCACAGCGAAGTCCTTGGCTTCGTCGTGTTTTCTTCCTCGCATCAGGAATCCACCCAAGGCGAGGAGGGCCAGAAGCCCACCAACGCCGCCAATGAGGACCGCTGGTGAAGCGAGAAGCGACGATTCCGCTTCGGGTTCGAGAATCCATCGACTTGCATCCTCTGGATAGGCATCGGCACCTTGGGCAACTTTCCATTCGGGTGTTGGGTCCGAGTAGTTGTCCCCATCGGTGTCGACGCAACCAATCCGGTCAGCGGAGGAATTCCCGTAGGTCAACGGACAAGCGTCAGCACCTTGCTCAAGAGCCCAAAAGGTGTCGGCATTGGAGATGCCGTCACCGTCACTGTCTTCACAGCCAAACCGGTCAATGAAGGAGGTTCCACGGACGGCAGGAC
>JAYQAK010000029.1:0-17587 GCA_038136695.1 Candidatus Poseidonia sp. | reverse complement strand
GAGCGTGGGACTGTTAATCCCAAGGTCGTGGGTTCGAGCCCCACAATCGGCGCCAACACGACTCCGTTCACTGTTTTTACTTGTTCGTTAATAAAAAAATGGATTGGAAATTCAATCCCAACGGGCCACGAGAAGGTCGGTCTCCGTGGCATCCTCGGTAGGATAGACGCCCCAATACAACTCGCGAGCTTCTTGGTTGAGCTGCATGCACGTCACGACATCACCTGGCCGATCGGGCATGGCCTGCGTCCCGTTCAGGTGTTCAATCATCGGTTGAATGTTGGACATGTTGACCACACCCCAACCGACTTGCGTGCACGGAGCGACCGGAGAAATGGGCATGGTCCCGCTGGTTGGGTCCCAGGTGGAAAACGAAGGATACCATGCCGACCGGTTCAACGCATCACGGACATCAGCGTTGGAGATCAGCGCCGGTGAACCATCAGGCCATGTACCCGAGACCAGCGAAGCATTGCGTTCAGCAGATGCTCCCGAACCAAAATCCCCGGTTTCCGTCCGGAGATGTTCGAGCACAAACGAGAGGATGCCGGCGGTTCTTGGGGTTGCGAACGAGGTCCCCGATGTTTCGTGATATCCATCCACATCGTCGTGGTTGGGAAGAACTTGTGTCCAATCCGCTGCAATGTCGGGATACGAGCCGCTCATCGTCTCTTTTTGATCGTCGCCTTCCTCAGCATAGCCGGCAATCCCGATGGACCACGGTGGCCCGGCCGTGGCGTCTTGAACCGCTGGCGAAGGTGTGTTGTCAGCCGCACCCGTGTGGATTTTGTTGTTGACAACGACCGTCTGATGGGTGCCGGTTTCAATACCGGGAACGGGGAGTGAACCAATGGCTCCAAACGAAGTGGTGACGATGTCGACCAGCGGCTGGTTCCCTGCTGCCAACACCGCCTCCGTCGAGAAACCCTCGACGAAGAAAATCACAGCGTCCGGATTCGCATCAAGGACTGCACCGGTAACGGCAGTGCCGTGACCGTCGGAAGGATCGTCCAAAATGTGAATGTCGGTACCGCCATCGGGAGACGTGCCGATGATTTTGGTACCTTGGAAGTAAACGATGTCCGAGGTGGTGATGGTGTCCCAACACGCATCTTTGTCGGCCTCGTACCGTTCCTGCCAGGTTCCCTCAAAGGTCGGCATGCATGTTTTGGTGACACCAAGGCCCTCCAACAACCAATCGGGATAGACCTCAGCGGTTCGAAAATGGTCGTGATAGACGTTGATACCGGTGTCGATGGGCGCCACGACGGAGTAGGGTCGCCAGTCGGCAGATGGAGGTTGACCGTTGTCGGAGGCCCTGTCGACTTCATCGCTGTCGTTGAGCATCGCAAACGTGACGAACAGGCTCGCCACAAGGAGCGTGGCCACCAAGGCGGCCATCGGGCCTCGAGTGCGTATCACCGACTCGAGAACATCAACGGTATCGCTTGCGTCCATGACAAGCCCTCACGGTCCTCCCAAAGAAAGGTATGCTTGAGAGGAAACCCTCACTCCCACTCGATGGTGCCAGGCGGCTTGTGCGTGATGTCGTACACCACCCTGTTCACCGCTCCCTTCACCGTGTTGGTGATGCGAGTGCTGATTTTCTGCAGAATCTTGTGAGGAATCTCAGAATAGCGAGCTGACATGCCGTCCATGGACTGGACGGCACGCACCACCACGGTCTCACCGTAGGCTCGGACGTCCCCGTGAACACCGACACTGCGGACGGGCAGGAGCGCAGCGAAGTACTGCCAGGGCAATTCCATTTCGCCTCGCTCAGCGGCGGCTTCAAATTCTTCCTCCACAATGGCACAGGCTTCACGAACGACAGCCACACGCTCAGGCGTGAGTTCACCGAGCGTTCGCACGGCCAAGCCGGGGCCGGGGAACGGTTGGCGTTCTGCCACGTTGATGTCGAGGTGACGAGCGAGGTCACGGACCTCGTCTTTGTACAATTCCCGAAGCGGTTCGACCACGGTGAGCGTCATGTCTTCGGGCAGGCCACCGACATTGTGGTGGGATTTGATGGTGTCACGAACGCCACCGCCCGATTCAATCCAGTCGGGAGCAATCGTGCCCTGCACCAGATATTTCGCACCGCATTTGGCCTGTTCGTCCTCAAAGATTCGGATGAACAATTCACCGATGACCTTCCGCTTTTGTTCCGGTTCAGTCACGCCTTTGAGCGCTTCAAAATAGCGGTCGGCTGCCTTGACCGTGATCAGGTTGATGCCTTGCTCCTCGAGCAGTGCCTCAATTTGCTCGGTCTCGTCCTTCCGCATGAATCCAGTATCAACATAGACGCAGTGGAGAAGGTCGCCAACGGCTTTGTTGGCGATGACCGCAGCGACCGTTGAATCAACGCCCCCTGAGCAGGCGATGATCGCAATGTCGTCAATGGTTGCCTTGAGGGATTCAATGCTTTCAGCAATGAATTCCTCGGCGTCGAACATCTCACGCACCGCCGTTGACTTCTCGGTCTTGGGCCTTCACGCGCTCAATTTGGTCCAACTTGTTCTGTTCAAGAGCCGCAGCATACTTGGGGTTGGCCAACGCCAACATCTGCACAGCAAGATAGCCGGCGTTGTCACCACGGTCAACGCCAACGGTTGCTGCGGGAACACCGGGGGGTAGTTGAGCGATCGAAAGCAGCGAGTCAAACGGTACTTTGCCACCGCATGGAACACCGATGACCGGCTTTGTGGTCAACGCAGCTACAGCACCGGGAAGGGCTGCGGCCAGACCGGCCATGGCAACGAAGACAGAACAACCGTCGTCGATGGCGTCACCGACAATTTGCTCCACAAAACGAGGCGAACGGTGGGCGGAGGCGACTCGAAGTTGGTAGGGAACCTCAAAGTGTTCCAGAATTTTCGTGCACTTTTGGGCAATGGGCAGGTCTGAAGAAGACCCCAACAATATGGTTACATCCATGAGCGTTGGCCAACGCGGGTGGTTCTTTTAGATGACTGATGACCTCAACGGGCGTCACGATTCACTCTTCCGCTGATTCGAGACCTTCGCCTGTTTTCATTTCAGACCAAATGACCTCGCTCAAGAGACCCATGGGCACGTCATTGCCGGTGGCCAGCACCTCAACACACAGCATGGTTTGCTCCTCATTGATGGCGCCAAACAGCGTCGCCACCTCACCCTTTGTCGTTGACTTCCAAGCCAGCAAGGACGGGGCCCATGTAGCTTGAACAACGGTCCAGCCCGGCAGAGCGTTGGGATTCAACACGGCGTCCGAAGGCCAGGAACGACGCATGCCCGGGGAGGTGCATGACGCAAGATGATTCATGGCCACAAAGAGCAAAGGAATGCATCCAAGAATCAATCCATAGGTGACCCACCACCAAGCGGACAGCCCTAACCAACCGAGCAGCATCCACATGACGCCGGTAAACGCAAAACTCCCCACGGCCATGGACATTCGAGGCTCTCTCCACGCAAGGTGGCGTTGACTCACACCCGTGAACAAGGCAAACAGCAACATGCCGTAGGTGGCCAACGCCAACGGTGTTCGCACCGAGGGGTAGCGGTCAAACGCCAGCAGCATGACCATGAATCCGGCGGGAAGAAGAGCCCAGGCGAACACCAACAGCGTGATGGTGTACTCTGCTGACGGTTGATAGGAGGTCCAATGCTTGGGCAATCCCCGCTGGACATCCATGCCATCGGGTTTGGACTCGGCAGAATAAGCCTATCCCACTTCAAGCGTCTTCGAAGGGATGTCGCAGGCAAAGGTTTCGCGCAGCGTACACTTCGTCAACCCGGCGGACGGGCGTGGTCACCGGTGCTTCGTGCAAGGTTTCTGCATCCGTGCGAAGCACTTGTGCGAAGTGCTCTGCAAACGTGTCCAGCGTGTCCTTGGACTCCGTTTCCGTCGGTTCGATCATCATGCACTCCGGTACAACCAGAGGGAAATACACGGTTGGGGCCATGTAGCCGCGGTCGAGCAGGCCTTTGGCCACGTCCATGGCGGACACGCCAATGGCGTCCTTGGCGGGTTGCATGGACAGCGTAAACTCGTGCTTGGCCACATCGGTCTCAGCGCCATCAACGAAGAGATGGTCCACACCGGCCTTCTTCGCTTCCCGATGAATGGCGTGACGAAGGTAGTTGGCGTTGAGCACGGCATGTTGGGACATGGTGGTCAAGCCCGAACCGTAACGCCGGTAGTAGGCCCAGCATCGAATAACGGCGCCTGCGTTGCCGTGCCATTGTTGCACCTTTCCGATGCTGTGTTCGGGTTGGTGCCAGTGGTACCAGTGCTCGTCCACCGCCATGGAGCGTTCCTCGACGGTGGGTTCGCGTCGGGCTGCCAAGGGGCCGGGCAGAAACGGCGCCAAGTGGGCCTTGACCCCAATGGGGCCTGAACCAGGGCCGCCACCGCCGTGAGGCTGGGAGAAGGTCTTGTGCAGGTTGAAGTGAACCGCATCAAAGCCCATCAAGCCGGGCGACGTGATGCCGAGAATGGCGTTGAAATTCGCGCCGTCGTAATACATCTGGCCACCGGCCTGGTGGACGATGTCGCTTGCCGCCGAAATATCGGCTTCAAACAACCCCAACGTGTTGGGGTTGGTGATCATCATCGCTGCGGTGGTCTCGTCAGCCACGGCTGCCAAGGCCTCCAAATCCATTCTGCCATCGGCCAAACTGGGAATCTCTACGATTTCAAAGCCGGCCATGGCTGCGCTGGCGGGGTTGGTACCGTGAGCTGAATCGGGAACGATGACCTTGGTGCGTTGCGATTCTCCACGGTGGCGGAAATACTCCTGGATGCAGCGGACGGCGGTGAATTCACCTTGCGCTCCTGCAACGGGCTGGAGCGTGACCTGGTCCATTCCGGCACAGACTTCGAGCATGTGCTGCATCTCGTAGAAGATGGACAGCAAGCCCTGAAGATGATGTTCGGGTTGGTGCGGGTGAATGTCGGCGATTCCCGGCAACTGAGCGATCACTTCGTTCACGCGGGGGTTGTGCTTCATGGTGCACGAACCAAGTGGATAGAAACCGGTGTCAATTCCAAAATTTCGCTTTGAGAGCCAGGTGTAATGGCGCACCATTTCCGGTTCGGAAAGACGCGGCCAGCGTGCTGCCTGTTTTCGAACCAGCCCTTTGGGCACGACGGGGGTTGTGGCCACATCGAGTCCGGATGGTTGGCTGTAGCCCGTGTTCTCAGCTCCGTGATGGTTGAACAGGTGACTCATGCTGCCACCTCCAAATGGGTCGACCACAACGCGAGTTGAGCGCAAAGCGCATCGATGTCAGAAGCCGATGTTTGGTCCGTGGTGGTCACCAGCACCTGGTTGGAGGTGTCCGGATACCACCGAGTGAGGTCAAAGCCACCGGTGATGCCGTTGGCGTCGAGATAGGCCAAGCACGCCTCTGCCGTTCCTTGGACTTCAATGGCAAATTCGTTGAAATGGGCACTGTCGTGCACCACACGAACGCCGGGTGTGGCCTGCAGGGCTTCCTTTGCACGCTGACAAGCCAGCATGTTTCGGTGCGCCAAATCCCGCAACCCATCCGGGCCGAGCAAAGCCATGTGCATTGCCCCCATCAGCGCAATGAGGGTCTCGTTGGTGCAAATGTTCGAGGTGGCGCGATGCCGACGAATGTGTTGTTCACGGGTGGAGAGCGTGAGGCAGTAGGCTTCCTTACCATCAACGTCGATGGAGCGACCGACGATTCGACCCGGCATCAATCGCAGGTAGGGTTGGGTGCACGCAAAAATGCCGTACAGCGGCCCGCCTCCGGTGACGGGGCTGCCCAATGGCTGGCCTTCTCCAACAACGATGTCAGCACCGTAATGCCCGGGGGCTTCCACGACGCCCAGCGAGATGGGTTGGACACCGACAATCAGGGCCGTGTGCTCACCGACGATCTCTTTCACGGAAACCAAACCCTCATCGAGCACACCCAGAGGATTGGGCTGTTCAAGGTACACACCGCACGAACCAGCCGCATCAGCCAGCTGTTTGAGGTCAAGGGTCCCGTCATCGTTGTGGTTCAACATTCGAATGTCGATTTCAGCACCCTGGCAGTAATTGTGCATCACCGAGAGTTTGTCAGGGGGCGTGAGTGCAGAGACGTAGACGGTGTTCGGCTGGCTTGCTTTGCGGTTGTGGACACGCACGGCGCACGTCAAGGCCTCTGCTGCAGCGGTTGAACCGTCGTAGAGCGAGAGGTTGGCAACGGGAAGGCCAACCAGTTCCGAGACAAGGGTTTGGAACTCCCACATCGCCTGAAGCATTCCTTGGCTGACTTCGGGTTGGTAGGGCGTGTAGGCCGTCAGAAATTCTCCTCGAGTCACCAGTTGGAACACCGAGGCTGGCACGTAATTTCGGTAAAGCCCCGCTCCCAAAAACGACGGGCGGCTGCCCAAGTCCGTGTTTGAGCCGAGGAGGCGTCGAGCATCGGAGAGGATTTCTTCCTCGGATTGAGGGGGTGGAAGCGGCAAGTCGCCCTTGAACCTCACATCGTTTGGAATGTCAGCGAACAGGTCTTCAATGCTCGAGAATCCCATCTCCTTGAGCATCTCTGTTTCTCGGCCGCGATTGGGTAACTGGTCCACCATGATGCACAGACTCCTCGGACTGGTAAAAACCACCCGCGTGACGCTCATAATGAATTGCTTCAATCCACCTGCAGGAAGGGAACAGCCTATCACACGAAACGCCGTGGGAGGGCCATGGTGCGAGTGGCGATGGTGGTGACCAACGCCTGCTCACCGGACCCGCGTGTTTTGCGCCATGCGGTGTGGATGAAGCAAGCGGGGTACGAGGTCACCGTCCATGCCTTTGACCGCAAAGAAACACACCCGTTGAGCGAAAACATCAGCGGTGTTCGAGTCATGCGTTATCGAATGGGACCGGTCCCTTACGGAGGCACGCTCAGTACCTACCGTGGCATCCGTCGATTCCAACGAAAGGTGATCCAAACGCTCCGCCTGCAGCCACCGGCCATGGTGTACTGCCACGACGCCGATACCCTCCGCGTGGGTGTTGCGCTCAAAGCACATCACGGAATCCCGTTTGTTTTCGACATGCACGACCTGCAGCACACCTGGGTTCGGTTTGCTGCACCATCGTCCGCATGGCGGACCTGGGTGAGCGGGCGAATGAAACAGCGGATGCTCGGTCGGGCCAAGAAGGCGGCCGCCATCCTCACCTCCAGTGCTGCGGTTGGCCAATCTTCTGCCCAAGGATTTGTTGAATGGCTGGCCGCCCATGGGTTGACCGCACACGCCGTGGAAAACCGCCCTTTGCCACCGTTTGGTGCGTCAAAAAAGAAGCCGAAGGATGAATGGACGGTCGGCTACGTGGGGCGCGTCCGCGACCTTGCAGCCTTCGAGTTGTTGCTGTCCGCCGTGCGCCATCTCCCGACCGAAGATCGTCCGAGACTTCGCATCGCTGGCGACGGTGTGGCGGCCGAAGGGGTTCGCAAGATGATGGCGCAGGCCGTTGAAAACGGTGAACTTGAGGCCGAGGTCAGCGGAGCGTACAGCCAAGAAGAACATGCGGAATTGCTGGACAACATCGACGTCATGTTTGCCATGTACGCACCGCAACGCGGCAACATCATGCAGGGCGCCCTGCCCGTGAAAATGTTTGATGCTGCCTCGCGTGGTATTCCCTCGGTGGTCAACGATGCATGCTTGATGGCCGATGTGGCTGAGGCCGAGGGCCTTGGTCAAGCAGCGCCATGGGGGGACGTTGAATCCGTGGCGGAGGCCCTGATGGCGCTCAAAGACATCGTGGTGGATTTGACGGCGACCGGTGATCGCGAACACGCTCGCTGGAACGACGCGATGAGCGCTGTGCTCGAGGAACTTCAGTAAAACGGTGGTCGTACAACGACGGCACGAACGGATTTGCGAGGACTCGCAACGACCAACACCTCGTCACCCTCAGTGACGCCGTTCAAGTAACCAAGACCGATGCCCGTGTTGTCAAGACTGGGGGCCGGAGCGCCCGAGGTCAATCGTCCAATGGGCGTTCCATCAAGCGACTGAACGTCTTTGCCCGGACGCGGCAGTGGGCCTTTTTCCACGTAGCGAATACCCCACCAACGAGCGTCACTCGGTTGATGGCCCACCACACGGTCACGGCCGATGAACTCGTGGTCAATGTCAAGGCCAAACGGCACGTTGGTTTCCCACGAATCTCGGCTGAGGAACCCGTCATCACCATCCGGGGCCAGCGAAGGAGAACAGAAATCAACGCCGGACAAGAGGTACCCCTTCTCGAGGCGAAGGGTGTCTCTGGCCCCCAAACCGACCGGTGTTGCTCCGTTCGCAATCAGGGCACTCCAGAGGGCCGGTGCTTGCTGGTTGGGAACAAAAATCTCGTAGCCTGCCTCGCCCGTGTAGCCCGTTCCTTGAATCCAACCGGTCAAACCGAGTTCGTTTTCGGAAAGCGAACGCCACCGGAAACGACCGACATGTTGGCCGTTGCCAACAGCCGCATCGAGAATGCGTTGAGCATCGGGACCCTGCAGGGCCAAAATTGAGGTGGCTTCCGAGAGGTTTTCGAGTTGAATGGAGCCGTCCTCTGGCAGAAATTGAGAGAACCAAGCCCACATGACGTCGATCATCGATGCGTTGGGTACACCGAGGATTTCTGTTTCGCTCACCACAGCGAAGATCATGTCGTCGATCAGAAATCCGTCCCTGTCGAGGAAGTGCGTGTAAGCACATCGGCCTGCAGCGATGCTGGTCACCCGTTGGGTGGCCAGCCCTTCCAGCCATGCAGCAACACCATCGCCTGAAAAGCGAAAAGAGCCCATGTGCGAAACGTCAAACAAACCCGCGCCGCTTCGTGTGGCGAGGTGTTCATCGCGGATGTTGCTGTACCAAATCGGCAACTCAAAACCGTGGAAATCAACCATGTTGGCATCGAGTGCCAGGTGTTCTTCGAAGAGGGCGGTACGAACCGGGGGGTGGTCGCTCATGGACCTTGGACAGGTGTTCGCCACATAAACATCGGTTTGGCGACCGTTCACCCTTGGGCGGGTATTCCTCGACAGATTTCTTCGCCGTGATGCACAACACGTTCCAAGAATCGGTCGAGCGATGCTCTGGTTACGTTTTGGTTCGCCAGCACCATCCGAAGGATGACATCATCACCAATGTTCGAACGGCTGACCATAAACGACCCTTCGTGATGCAGTCGTTGTCGGATTTCTGCATTGACCTCGTTCAGGTCAACAACGCTGTCATGGGTGAATCGAAAGCAGACATTGGTCCACATTCGGGACGACATCATTTCCAACGAGGGATGGGCCACGATGGCTTCCTCGAGGTAATCGGCGTCGCTCATGTGATCGTCAACCATAGCAGCCCAGCCGGCATCACCTCGCACACGCCATTCAACCCACAGCTTGAGCGCATCGTTGCGGCGAGCGCACTGCAGCGAATAACGGCCAAGGTCGTCATGAGCCGCTTCGCTGTGAAACAGGTAGTGAGCAACGTTGGTGTGAGCGCACAAACGTCGAAGGATGTCCGGGTTTTTGATCAAAAACACGCTGCACATCAGCGGGACGCTCATCATTTTGTGAGCATCCCAGCACACGCTGTCGGCTTTTTCAACGCCCTGCATCAGCGACGCATGGGTGTTGGAAAACAAACAGGCGCCACCCCAGGCCGCGTCGACATGGAGCCAAAGGCCTTCGCGGTGAGCCACTTCTGCGAGTGCATCCAAGGGATCGTAGGCACCACGGACGGTGGTACCAGACGTGGCGACGACACAAAACGGCGTCAAACCCTCTTGGCGAGCAAAAGCGATTTCTTCAGCTAGACTTTCAGGGCGCATGCGACCGTCTGCATCACACTTCACCTTGATGATGTTTTGATGGCCGATACCGATGACATTCGCAGACATCAACACCGAGTAATGAGCTTCCGCAGAAACAAAAACCGCCATGGTGCGCCCGTCGAAGCCCAGGTTCGTCGAACCCGGCAACAGTTGCTCACGGGCACACAACATGCCGAGCATGTTGCCGTTGGAACCACCGGTGGTAAAGGTCCCAAAACCATCGGGAAAACCGACAAGTTCGTTCATGCGTTTGAGCACGGTTTGCTCAATCAGCGTCCCCATTGGCGATAATTCGTAGGTGTACATCGAGTTGTTGGTAGCCGCAGCAATGAGTTCACCTGCGAGTGCAGGTAGAGACAATCCACCCCAAAGGGGGTTCATGAATTCCGAACGGTTTGTTTTCACGGTGTTGGTGATGTAGGCATCCAAATCGTCCAACACGGAATCCATCCCGTGGCCTTCCAAGGGCAACGCCAGGTCCAATGTTCGACGGAGGCTGGTCGACGACGAGGCCGGATTCACCCGTCCTGGTCGGTCTTTAGCCTCGATATGATCCAAGATGCGGGCGGTGACTTCGTCGAGGAAGGCCGCCGTGTCAAGGTTCATCGGTTGGAGGGCATCGCGGCCCGCTTATGAGTGTGTGTATGCTGGTGAATCATGCCGAACATGCTCGCCCAATTCTAGGCGTGTTCCATCAAACGTGCAACCTGATTTCGGTCTCGTTTCCCTTCCATCACCCCAAATCATCGAACCTGCATATTGGATATTGAATATGCATAAAAGTCGCATAGAGCGCTCATTATTCTTCTTCTACTCGCTCATTGGGCATCTTCGTTCGTGGAAAAATTGAACCTTGGACATGCTGTTGACAAATTGAACGATCGTTCTTCGGGAATCTTTGAATTCAACATGAACAGATGCGGATTCATCGAAAATCCGTTGTTTTCCTTATTCATCATGCATATCTCACAAGCAACATTGAATAGTTCCGGCTCAAGCAAGGGCCATGCTCGGACAAGTTGGAAGCAAGTGGTTGGACCGCCTCCATCAACAACTCGCCAAAGAACTGCGTGTGAACGGTTGGTCGCAAATGGACATCGCAAAGGCAACCGGTTCCACACAGAGCACCGTTTCTCGACAAATCATGAAACCCGTTGTTTCCCTCGGCGCCTCTGCAGACGAAACCACCGTGGACGGCTGGGCCAAGGAACTGGCCCAGTCGCTCGCCCAGTTTGGGCCAGAAGCGAACGTGCTCCGGCAACGTTTGGTGTTTGAATTTCAGTTCGGTGGAAACCAAACGCTCCGATACGACAAGACACTGACCGGCATGAACCTCGACGACGATCAGGCAGGCCGGGCCCTTCTTCGAAGACTGGAATGGGCCACCGGTCGTTTGGACCTGCGGCGCTTGGCCAACTACATGCCTGCCGTTGGGATGAACATCGCAGCCTGCCTGCCGGATGCAGAGGATCCCTCGCAAGTCGCCGCTTACCCCGGAAGAATGACGCTGGTTGACAATGTCCTGCGACGCCATGAAACCCCTGAGTTGGGAGCCTCAAACCACCTCGCCAAGGTGCTGCTGCAAGCAAGAGCCATCGATTCGGAAAAATGTGCCATCCTCAACCTCAGACCCCCGACCCTTGACGGGATGGTTGACCAGGGGGACATCAACTACATCTCCGACGAACTCGACTACAAACTGGGACTGGCACCAAAAGGTGATCTTCAACATCACGAAGGCCGGTTGGACATCATCCTCGACGAAGGGGCCTTCGGTTGGGAACCTTCGCTGTACATCCTTGGACCGAACCCAATGGATCTGATCGATCGGGCCCATGCCATCATCGACGCCATGGACACGGAGTGATTCGATGCGTGCGTTATGGATTGTGTTGCTCCTGTTGGTCGGGCCGTTGAGCGGTTGCCTTTCAGAAGAATTGGTCATCACCGAAGACGGTGTTTGCATTGAACGCATGTCACGAGGCGACGACGGAACATTGCGAATTGTTACCTACGACATCGCAGCGTTTTCGGATGAAATGCTCAGCGAGTTCACCGAGCAAAGCGGAGTTGCTATCGAACTCATCTATGCTGATGACGCTGGCGGCATCCTCGAACTCATGCTCCAAACACAGGCAGCACCGCAAGCAGACCTAGCGGTTGGTTTGGACAACACCTACTTGCAAACAGCGCTGGAGTTTTGCCTCCTCACTTCTCATGCCGTGAACACGTCCATGGTCGACCAAAGGGTGATGGATCTCTACAGCGGACCACAGGCCGTTCCCTTTGACCAAGGTCACGTGTGCTTGAACTACGATGAGGCCGTGGTCGACGGAGAGAACCTCACATCACCCTCGAGCCTCTGGAACCTCACCGAACCGGACTGGACCGACAGGACCGTCTTTCCTTCTCCGTTGACGTCATCGCCGGGTCGTGCCTTCATGGTGGCGACGGTCGATTATTTCGAAAACGACGAGGACACCTCCACGAACGCCTTTGATTGGTGGAAGGCCATGGCACAGAACGGTGCAACGTTCACCACCGGTTGGACGGAAGCCTACGAAATCCACTACAGCGGAGGTTACGGTGCCTGGGTGGAGGGGCACTTGGGTGATGCAGCGCTGACCGTATCCTACTGCCACTCGCCCGGTGTGGAAGCCTACTACGGTGGAAACGCCACATCGTCCACGTCGTTGGTACTGCCAAGAGCCACCTTCCATCAGGTTGAGTACGGCGGGCTCATCAACGGTGGCGGGAACGCCGACGCTGCCAATGCTTTCCTCACCTACTTGTTAAGCGAGGAGGTCAACAGCAACATGCCGGAAAACAACCTCATGAAATCGGTGTTGAACAACGCCACCTGGCCTGAACAAGATGGATACCGATACCACACCGACGAGCCGGTGCTCGGTGCCAACATGTCCACCGAACGCATCGGTGAAGAAATGGCAGCATGGTTGGTCGCTTGGAGCGAAGCAACACGATGAGGTGGAGTGTACTGGCCATGGGTTCTTCAACGCCGCTGCGGTTTTGGGGCGTTCATGGTGTGCAATGGATGGCCCTTGCCGTGGTGATTGGACTGGGTGTCATCCCCATGGGGATGGCGTTCGCCCGCCTCTGGGCGGTGACCGGCATCACGCCTTGGGGCGCACTTTCGCTGTTCCATCAACAACCCGGTGCCGTTGAAGCGCTCCGGTTTTCACTGCTTGAAGCCTCGTTCTCAACCCTGCTTACCGTCGTGATCGGCCTCCCGTTGGCCTGGGCGTTTGGCCGGTACAAGTGGAGACAACTCCGCTTGAAGCGCGCCCTGTTGTTCCTGCCGTTTGTGACACCCCCCATCGTCGCCGCCGTCGGTTTCCTGGCGCTCTACTCGCCGGATGGCATGGTCCATCGATTGGGCTTTGATTTCCGTGGCGAAACCGGATTCATCGGTTGGTTATCATCCGTGACAGGGTGGGAACATCCCGGTCATTTCATCGCTCTCGTGGTGGCCCACGTGTGGTTCAACCTCTCCCTGATGATCCGCTTTGTTGAGCCTGTTGTCGCCCAGCTTGACCCGTCATGGGAGGAGCAGTTGGCCCTGTTGCCCGCCGGTCAAACCCGGTGGGGGCGTATCCAGCATCTCTGGGTTCCCGTCTTGGGTCCGGCAACCTTGGTTGCCTCTGCCTACACGTTCTTCTTCAGCTTCACATCCTTCGCCCTTGTGAAGTGGCTTGCACCAAGTTCCAACACCCTCGAATCGTTGCTTGGGGAACTTGGCGGCACCGCTGGCATTGAAGGATACCGCCTTGAAACCAGTCTGGCCGTGCTGGGCATCGCGACCTTCCAGATGTTGTTGATGCTGGTGATGCTCGCCCTGGCAGGACGATTTGAAAGAAAACACAGCCAAGTCTTGTCGCTGCACCATGAATCTGCGAATCGAAAACGCCACGGTGCTGCCCCGGCAGGATGGAGGTTGTTCGTCAACGGGATGTTGGTGTTGCTGCTCGCCCCGTTGGCATCGGTGGTCCTCGCTTCGTTCCGGGTTCGGTCAACCACTTCGCCTCAAGGCGGATTCGAGTGGACGTTGGAGGGTTGGAGACGAGCGTGGTCGGGAGATTTTTCCACGGTGCCGTTGACCGATGCGCTCGCCAATTCGCTGACTTACGCCGTGTTGACCTTGCTCATTGCGCTGCCCTTGGGCTATGCTGTGGCCTCGAGTTTGGTGACCTTGCGGGAACGAGGTCACACCAAAGCTGCCGGAATGTTGGATTCCTTGTGCATGTTGCCACTCTCCATGTCCGCCGTCATGGTCGGGCTGGGGATGGTGGCCGGCATCTTACGTTGGTTTCCAGAGATGTTCACGTTCCCCTACTTCCCGGTCGTGCCTCACATCATGCTGGTTCTGCCGTTCGTGATTCGCCTCCTCGTTCCAGCCATCGAACGCATCGAACCGATGTACGCCGAGCAAGCATCCCTTCTACCGATGGGGCGGTTCGCCTTCTGGTGGCATGCACGAGGTTCGTTTTTGGTGGTCCCCGCCACGATGGCGGCTTCGTTGTGCTTGGCCTTTTCTCTCGGCGAGTTTGGAGCGACCTCCCTCGTCGTGAGAGTGGGTTCGTGGAATTCGCTTTCCATCATGGTGGACCAGGTCGCCTCTCGGCCCAAATTTGACCCCCTCATGTTTCCAACAGCCATGGCGCTGGCAACCATGCTGATGCTGGTGACCTTGCTGATGCTCTCGATCAACGAACGTGCCCGAGCGTGGAGGTTACGCCATGAAGTTTGAACTCAACAACTGCGACGTTTATGCGAACGACCATCCCATTTTCCAGAACCTGAACCTCTCGGTAGCGTCTGGTGAAATCGTATCAATCCTCGGCCCCAGTGGATGCGGGAAAACCACGTTGTTGCGAGTGAGTTGTGGACTCACCGCCCTGACATGTGGAGAACGTCGTCTCGATGGAGGCTTGCTCGACAACCAAGCCATCGTGCCGGACATCACCATGTTGTTCCAACAACCCGTGCTCTACCCCCACCTGAACGTGGCGCAAAACATCGGTTTGGGAGCACCCAGCGAATGGAGTAAAAAGGAGAAGACAGCAAGAATTGATGAAGTTCTCATCTCCATCGGAATGGAAGGATTTGGAAACCGTGGCGTTGCCAGTCTCTCCGGTGGAGAAGCCCAGCGGGTAGCGTTTGGTAGGGCGCTGATGCAGGAGCCCAAAGTGATGCTTCTCGACGAGCCGTTCGCTTCGGTTGATGTTGCCCGTCGCCTTGAATTGGCCCGCATGACGCGAAACCACCTCAAAGAGCGAGGAATCACCGCCGTTCACGTGACGCACGACGAGGAGGAAGCAGCCCTCATGGCCGACCGCGTCATTCGATGGATGGACCTGCAACCTCCAACCGGGGCAGGTGAACAGGAGTGAGCCTCCAACAACCAAGACCGCGGTCGCTTGTCGAACGATGGTTCCCTCACCGCATGGCGTGGTCGCGTCCCGTTCACGCCGGTTGGCTGCTGTCCATCTTCGTGCTTTTGGGAGGTTTACCCTACACCGCCATCAATCACATCGCTGCGTACCGCAACACCTCGGTGTTCGAGGTGGAAACCTCGTTCGACACGATGCTTCCCTTTGTCCCGTGGATGATGGCTCCCTACGTGTCGTTTTACGCCTACTTCCCCCTGATGTTTTGGATGGGGGCTCGGTCTGACCGAAGGCAACAGGCTGAACGCCTAACACAGCGCCTCATCCAAGCAACGTGGATCGCCTTCGCTCTGTTCCTTGTGTTCCCGGTGGAAGTGGATTTGCGCCACCAAATCACGGAGGTCGGAGGCGTTCTGGGAGTTGCGTTTGAGACCTTGCATGCGTGGGACTCGCCGTACAACGCATGGCCGTCCCTTCACGTCCTCCAGAGCCTGCTGGTGGTGTTGACCGTCCGTGCTTGGCTGCAAGAGGAGGCGAGCGTTGGTGCACTGATGTACGGGTTGATGTGGGCCGCATGGATCCTGTTGTGCATGTCAACCGTTTTGGTCAAGCAACATTACCTGTTCGATGTCACCACGGCGATCATTATCGGAGCAACCGCATGGAAGGTTTGGTTCAAACCCGAATTCAACTGAAAAAGGCGTTGACCGCTTCGGGACTGGTCAGGTAGATGGTCAGACCAACACCGGCCATGATCATCATCCATGAACCGATCATCTTGATGTGACCGGTTGCCCTTCGTAGGAAATTGATCATCACTTGACGGCCCATGCCGACAAGCATCGTCACGGCCACCATCAGAATGAGCAGCCCTACCATCAATCCGGCGATGCCGAAGCCAATGGCCGACGTTCCGAGTGTGCTGAGGAAGACCACGAAGGGAAGGACGGCGGCAGCGGTGCAATCAATGGACGCTGCTGCATAGCCGATGCCGTAGAGGTACATGTTGCGTCGCGGCGTGAAGGTTTCATCGGCTTCAGTCGTGCTGTATTTGTCCACCAAATTCTGGACAAAGCCCATCACGTGGGATGTGATACCGAGCAGCATCATGCTCCCGAGCACGATCAGCAAAAGAGCGATGAAGATGGCAATGTAATGGATGATGCCTGATTTGGCGAACGCCTCGCCCATCAACAGCGCAACGACACCGATGATGCCGAAGAACGTCCACATGCCGAGACCCGAGAGGATGCCGATGTTGAACGAGCTTGGCATACGGGTTTTCAGCTTGCCTTGTTCAATGAGTTCATCCTCACGAGCGCCCAAAGAGAGGTAATAGGAGATGAAACCCGGCAACACGGGGAAGGCACACGGCGAGAAGTAGACGAGAATGGAGAGGATCAAGCCGAGGACAAAGACGGCCGTGAACGATGTTTCGGGCTCCTCCCAACCAATGCGGGAGCCAAATGTTTCAGCGACATCCTCGGTCAACGCCGTGTTCAACATCCCGTCGAACTTGTTCCAGCCGTCGGCCGGTGAACCGGTGGCTTGCTGAGCGATGATGTAACCCTCTTCGTCAATGATGAGGACCACCGGAATTTGCCCTGTGCCACCCGTGGTGAACAAACGTACGGGGTCGGTGGTGGTTCCGTCTTCGAGGACGGCAGCGTTCACCGACCCAAAGCCGGTGGGATAGAGGGGGACGGTGTACTCACCGCCGCTTTCGCTCAGGTATTCGACGGACTCACCGTACCAGGCACCGTAGGCGAAAATCTTGAGCGATTTCCCGGAGTCATTGGCCGTTTTATGCCACTCTTCCATGTTTGCTTCGATGTGGGCTTGAACGAGGTGGCAGTTGCTGCAGTCCCTGGCCATCAAATCGAGAATGATGACACTACCACGGTGTTCGGTAAGGTTGAACCAACCCGTCTCGTTGGCAAGGTCGGTCTCAATGCCTTCTCGGTTCAACGATTCGAACACAATTGAGGGTATCGGGGCGGGTTCAGCGTCCGACTGAAACAACTCGTCCATGCTGTCAAACATGGATAAGGCTGCAAAGGAAATGGTGGAAAACATCACCACGGCAATGCCAAAGGCTTGCCACGTGGCCTTCTGCTTGAACACACCGAAATCGGCTTGCTCAAGCAGTCCCATGGATATCACTGGGCGCGGGTCCTTGAAGAATGTAGCCCAAGTCGGGATTGGTGGGCTCGGCCGGAATTGAACCGGCGCCAACGAACTCGGCAATTGGAATCGGGTTGTTCGTGGCTGGTTCAATTCAGCCTTGTCAGGTTGTGATATGGGCTCGGCCGGAATTGAACCGGCGCCAACGAACTCGGCAATTGGAATCGGGTT
>JAYQAK010000028.1:0-18511 GCA_038136695.1 Candidatus Poseidonia sp. | reverse complement strand
TCATGTCCACATCAGCGTTGGAATCAAGCACATAATCAAGGTCGAGGTACACCTTTCCGTCGACCAACCCAACCGATACTGCCGCCAAATCATGGGGCAGGACAGCCTTTTCGTGGTGGGACCGTTCAATCTCCGAAAGAACGGGGGGCGTCCAGCCGTCTTTGCGCTGCTCAAAGGTTGGGCGCAAATCGAGCGGGAGGCAGTCCCCTGATGCGATGAGGCGTCGAACGGCCAATCTAAGGGCGATGTTGGCGGCTGTGATGGAGGCGCATCGCGTGCCTCCGTCAGCGTTGAGCACGTCGCAATCCACGTTCAAGGCGATCGGGCCGAGTGCTTCAAGATCCACGGCGGCCCTGAGCGAGCGGGCGATCAGACGCTCAATTTCCTGGGTGCGTCCCTTGGCGCCGTTTCGCTCCCGTCGGAATCGAGAATCGGTTGAACCGGGCAACAGCGAGTATTCAGCGTGAACCCATCCTTTCGTTGCGTCCCTTGGGAACCAGCGAGGAAGGGAGGCTTCTTTGGTACAACACGCCAAGACGACCGTGTCACCTTGCTTGTACAACACCGATGCGAGGGCGTTGGGCGTGAAATCGAGTGTCACTTCGGGCGTTCGCATTTCATCAGCTGCGCGAGTAAGGTTGAGTTCGGTTTTGAATTTCGCCATGCCCCGCCCAGTGCGTGCGCCTCATCAAGGCTTCTCAACCGCTTTCTATGCCCGTGGGCATGTTCAAGTCATGCGCGGCAGTGGGCAGTGCATGAGCCAACCTCAAGCCGTGATTTGTGCCGTTGCCCGCACCCCCATCGGGAAGTTCATGGGCAGTCTCTCTTCCCTCAAGGCCGTTGATTTGGGCGTTCTTACCGTCAGAGAATTGTTGACAAGAGCCGGTGTTGACCCCGCCTCAGGCGTGGTGGACGAGGTCATCTTTGGCCAAGTGCTCCAGGCGGGTGCAGGGCAAAACCCTGCTCGACAAGTGGCGCTTGGTGCAGGGATGCCCGTCTCGACACCGTGCGTCACCGTCAACAAGGTGTGTGGGTCTTCACTCAAGGCGGCGATGATGGCTGCCAACAGCATTCGGGCAGGGGAATACAAGGTCATCGTGGCCGGTGGAATGGAAAGCATGAGCAACGCACCTCAGTTGCTGATGGGCCAGCGTACGGGCACGAAAATGGGCGATTCCAAACTGGTCGACTCCATGATTCACGACGGCTTGTGGGACGTCTACAACGATGTTCACATGGGCACCACCGGTGAGACGGTGGCCAACGAGTGCAACATCAGTCGAGAAGCGATGGATGCTTTTGCGGCCCGCAGCCAACAGCGTGCGGCCGAGGCCTGGTCAAACGGTTGGTTTGATTGGGAAACCTTCCCGGTTGAAATTCCTCAACGCCGAGGCGACCCTTTGGTGCTGACCACCGATGAAGGCGTTCGTGGTGGGACCACCGCCGACTCGCTGGCAGGACTACGGCCCGTGTTTGACCGCGAGGGTGCCGTAACGGCTGGTAACGCCAGCACCCTCAACGACGGGGCGAGTGCGGTGCTGGTGGCTGAAGCAGCGTTTGCTCGGGCTCAGGGCTGGGACATCATCGCCACCATCGAAGATTACTGCACCTCGGGCGTGGAGCCCGCTCGCGTGATGAGCGCTCCTATTCCGGCAGTGAAGACGCTGCTTGAGCGCAATCAGCTCGATGTCCTCGATGTTGACGTCTACGAACACAACGAAGCCTTTGCTTCCGCTTCTTGCGCCGTCGCCCAAGAGGTGGGCATTCCCGACGACCGGTTCAACCTCCACGGCGGGGCGGTCAGTTTGGGTCATCCTTTGGGCGCAAGTGGCACCCGCTGCCTCATCACCATGCTTGGTGTGATGCGACGTCTGGAGGCCAACTCAGGCATCGTCACCCTTTGCTTGGGCGGTGGCAATGCTGTGGCCATGTATGTCAAGCGACCTTGAGTCGGTTGGTTCACTCGAGAAGGGCGAGAATGTCTTCGGGTGGACGACCAATGATCGCCGTTCCGTTGTGAATCAAGACCGGGCGTTCGAGCAATTTGGGTTGCGTCTGAAGGAGGTTTTTCACAGCCTTCGGCGAGGTGAGTTCCGCCATGATGGCCTTGCCAGCATCCTTTGCTCGAACGATGCCTTCGAGTTCGGACAACACGTTGAGGTCATCGGCAAGGATGCCTTCCTCAAGGTAGCGATGCACTTCAACCTCGATGCCTCGGTCGTGCAAGAGCGCAAGAGCCTGACGGGATTTTGAGCAGCGGGGGTTGTGATACAGCCGCATGCTTCACGCAGGAGGATGACCCACATCAAGTCATGCCCGATGGCTTTCAACCGAGGCGCTTGAGGTGGAAGCGAACAACGGCGGCCCTACCCCTGTGCAAATCGGACTCATCGAGTACCGTTTCTTCGACGGCAGCATGAATCACCGCCATGGCTGGGGCTTCATGGCCGGTCAATTCACCAAGCACCTCGTCAAGATCGAACAAGAGATCGAGGGATTTTGGCCCGCCGCTGGTGAATTGGAGTTGGGAGGTATGGTAGCCTTCCATGACAAAATGACCGCCGGGCGCAAGGGCGTGGAGCATGCGTGGCATGTGTTTCGCCCGGACGGCAGGCGGCGTATGGAACCAAGAGCATGCGATGAGGGCGTAGTGTTGGTCGGGGAAGTCTCGTAGCACCAAATCATCCACTTCGTAGGCCACCTTGACCCCGTGTTCAGCAGCGAGCTGGTTGCATTTTTTCTCGCCTTCTCTGGAGAGATCAAACACGGTGGCGTTCCATCCCTCGCTCGCCGCCCATACTGCGTTGCGCCCTTCACCATCAGCGGGAAACAAAGCGAACGGATTTGGTTCAGGCGAGAGTTGTTCAATCACGGTTCGCAGCCACACGTTTGCTTCCTTTCCATAGGCGTAATGTTCCTCGCCAAAGCGGACATCCCACATGGAGCCATCAGAGGGTTGGTCAGCGTCCATCATTCTTCCTCCGTCGATGGTGGAGTGAGCATACCGTGCTCGTCCAAAACATCACACGCACCCGGCAACACGGCCAACAGGTCATCAGTCGACAGCCCGGTGTTCTTGTAAATGGCGTTAGCGAGGTGTTCCTTCTTTGTCATTCCTGGGGAAAGGACGGCGTACCTCGGACAGGTGTCTTGAATGAATTGTGGGGTTCCGGTGACGATCAGTGGAACACCGTTGATCGCGACGATGCCAAGGCCGAGGCGGACGTCCATGTCCTTGTACCACGTTCGCTGGCCACGGATGACAAATGCCCCCTTTCCAACGAATTCACCGGTTTGGGCCGATTTGGAAACTTGGGCCGGTTTCACGCTATAGACCGTGCCATGTGCTCCTCCACCGTTCCATGCCCGACTCCAACACAGGGCTAAGACGGCGGCTTGCTCAAATTGGTTATCTGAGAGGGTGGTGCTGGGTAATTTATCCACCAGCCGATAGGCGGGAATGTCTTCGGGAAGATGTGCTGGTCTTCGCTCTTCAAGAACGAAGCCTTGGCTTGACCGAAGGCTGCAGGAAGGCGCTCCGTGAAGGTCGGCGTGGAAGTACAAATCGTCGCCCGAAAGGTGCTTTTTTACGATCGCATCGTTGCCTTTCGCATCCTTTCCTCCCACCAGCAAATGGCCGCCTTCCACCATTCCCCAGCGATGTTGCTCAAACCACATGCGTTTGCTTCGCTTGAGGCGGTTGAGTTTTCCACTCGCTTTTTGTTTCTCCTCGTTTTTTCGAGCCCGCTTGAGTTTTCGTTCCGTTTCTTCCAAGGCGTGAACAGCCCCCGAGGTCTTGTTTTTCTGCTTACGAGCTGCTTCGAAATAACGCTGCGCGTTTTGGTGAACGCTGGCGTCCAATTCAAGAAGAATTTGAGGCCCGTTCGGCTCTCCATTCTCGTCGGGGAGGATGGCGGTGATGGTCCGGTCAGCAGGGGCGACGTTCACAATCCAAGGAATGGATTTGATGGCCTTCTTGACCGAATCCCAACCGTCATGTTCGACCGCCTCTGAGGTCTGTTTCAGCAAGCCCTCCACGTGACTCCAATGTTCCTGAATCAAATGACCAAGGCGTTGTTGTTTCTCGATTTTTTCGGAAAAACCCTCCAAGGCTCGTTCTTGTTGAAGTTGGCGACGTTCCAGCCGTTCCACCTCGGTGGATTGGCCCCGACCGGGTCCGGCCTGGTCCATTTTTTCCTCTTCCCGCCGTTGAAGGGCGTGAGCGTCGTGCGATCCTTTCCAGATGTCGATAACCTCGCATAGTGAATGCATACTTACTCGAGGCATACCTTCGTGTTGAGGTAGAAGAATAGGGGTTGCTTCTTGACCTCGATTCGCCAACCATTGGTGCCGCTCCTGGAGGTCCATGGCCTCGAGTGCGTCCTCCCAATCTTCGGTGTCGTCGTCATTCAAGGTGAGCAAGAGGTGTCCTTGCCGTTGCGTTTCGAGGTCATGAAGCAATTGGGAAAGGGCTGCAAAGACCCTGTTTGCATCCGCTTCGCTCGGCGGTGAATTCGGGTCATGCTCGGCCAGAGCGCACACGGCGTTGGCGTGGGTTGCACCGAGGTTGATTTTCCCTCCAAGGGTGGAGACGAGATCCCTGTCCGAGGTGAGAAGGATTTCGGAAAGTGAGGTCTGGGTGAGTTCGTACGGATCCGTGGCGGGGGGAGGCGGCGTGTAGGCTACGCCTTTCTTCAGGGTCCTTCCTGCGTATGAGGCGTGGGTGAGGGGCTGGATGATGACGCCGTCTTGGTCCACGAGGATGATGTTTCCATCTCGAAACACCTCAACATAGAGCGTTCGTTGTCCACCCTTTGTGTCAAACGAAAAAGCGAGGACTCGGTCAAAACCGACCTGTTCAACTCCCGTCAGTCGGGCGTTCCGCAGGTGCTTCCTCAGGACCATCGCAAAGGGTGGAGGCGTCATCGGCATCGGGCGGTCCCGCTGCGAGGTGTAGATGCGCTCGCCACGGACGAACACGAGATCGCGCTGGTCCGCTTCCTTGGGGTTGATGCGCAACACGATTTGTTCGTAGTGCGGCATGTAGGCTTTCTTGACGTAGGCCCCTTTCAGGTCGTCCAATTCTCGCGCCATGGCACGAAGATCAAACCCTGACATGGCTTTCTTCACCGTCTCACCCAACCGATTCCAACCCGTGAGATGTGAAGAAGGTTTCACGAAGCCAGGACGATGGAGGGCCAACGGATTCGTGGCCACTAGGATTCAAATTTCAGCAGCACCTTGCCGATGTTTTTGGCATTGTGGATGTGTTGATGCGCTGCTCGAACATCTTCTGCATCAAAGACACGGTCGATCACCGGCTCGAGATGACCGGTTTGAATGCCCTCGATGATTCGCTGCAATTGTTGGTGCATCACCGCTTCGTCGGACCATGTGCCCATGTGGACGCCAAAGACGGCTCTGTTTCGTGTCATCAATCGCAGAGCGTCGAACTTGGGGGTTCGTCGCAAAGCAACGATGGCTTTGAGCAGGGACCGTTTGCCCGAGGGGGCTGCGGACGACATCCCGTAGGTGTAGAGGCGCCCTCCCTCTGCCAGTGAGGAGAGGCTTCTGCGAAGATGGTCACCCCCGATGGGGTCAAGGATATGGTCAACTCCACGTCCTTCGGTCTCTTGGCGAATGATGGAGGCAAAATCCTCGTTATGCCGGTCGATAGCACGGGCACCGTAAGACTCGATGATGCCGTGCTTTGCCTTTGAGGACGTTGCCCATACCTTGCGAACACCGGCCCATTTGCAAAGTTGCAAGGCAGCGGTACCAACCCCTCCAGCGCCGCCGTGGATGAGCACGGATTCATCCGGTGTGAGATGACCGAGATGGTGAAGCATGTGATGAGCGGTCAGGTAGGTCACTGGCGTCGCTGCTGCTGTTTCCAGAGAGATGCCGTCGGGGATGGGAATCACCCGGTCAACCGTTGAGAGAACGTAGCTGGCTTGGCCGCCGTTCCTCATGGCAGCCACGACCCGTTGCCCAAGGTCCAAACCCTCGACTCCTGGGCCAACAGCATCAACGGTGCCGCTGACTTCGTAGCCGGGAGTAAACGGGAAGGGTGGGCGAGGCTGATAGAACCCCATCCGCATCAATAAATCGGCGAAATTGATACCTGCATAGGCCACACGGACCCGCACTTCACCTTCGTTCGGCGTTGGTGGTTCCATCGGTACGGTGGTGATGCAGTGTACGCCACCCGCCTTTTTGATCACCACTTTTTTCCCCATTACAATCCCTCCAGTACCCATCCTTCCGATGTGTGTGCAACCTTGCCGTCTGCCAAATGCGCATGAAGATGGGAAAGGGTTTGGTCAACCGCCAGCCCAGGATGTGCGTCAGGAGAGTCAGCATACGCGTGGGTGGCGATGTCTTCGAGGTGGTGTTTACCGCTTCGAACGGCATCAAGCACCCGTTCATGCCGTGCAAGTCGATGCGTGATGTAATGTTGAATCAATCGATCAGGGATGGCGACCACGGGGCCGTGGCTGGGAAAGACGAGATGAGGTTGAAGCGCCTTCAACCGTTCGAGCTGACGAAGGTATTCGTTCATGTCGCCTGTGTGAGGTGGAATCAGGATGGTACCGATACCGGCTAACATGTCGCCTGCGACCAACCCAGCTGGACTGAAGAGACAGACATGCCCGGGATGGTGGCCGGGTGTAATCAGAACCTCCCACGCTTGCTCGCCCAACTGCAACACTTCGCCATCGGCGAGGATGCGATCGCATGGAACGCTTTTCGAGGTGTGTTCGCTGCCCCAAAGAGGAACGTCAAAGGCTTCTCGAAGCAAGGACATGTCAGGCAAATGGTCGCTGTGGCTGTGGGTGAACACCACCGCAATGAGCTTGCCTTGGTGCCGGTCAACCGCCGTGGCGAGCGCTTCCATGTCCTCTCGCATGCGAATAGCAGGGTCGACCATGACGTAGTCGCCTTGGGGGTCACCCACGAGGTAGCAGTTGGTGTGGTCTGCGGGCGGTAACGTGGCCGTTTTGATGGGTATGACCTCCACGCCGTGAGCGAACAAGATGGAGCGCCGTCCGGGAAGCCGTTGAGCGATGTCATCAGCAGCCTTAACCATATCTCGGTTGCATCGTTCAAGCGTCCGCTCAATCTCCATCAGCAATGTCACGACCGGAGGTGCGACCTTGATTTCGTGCGCCTTCCAACGACGCAGGATATCGGTCGGCTTCGCCCACATGACTTCGGTGAATTCGGTTTGAGGTTCAAGGTCGACTTCAGGGACGCTGGTCCAATTTCCAGCATGGAAATGAAGGAAGGCATTGTCGAATTGAACAGGGCCAAACGGAGGTGTGATTCGGTGACTCAAGACCCGTATGCCTTCCCGACTGACAGCAAACGCTCCGCTTTGAGCCAATGGTAGCCATTGGTTTTTGTCTTCAACAATGGCTTGCCGGTCTGCCTCGTCCAAGGCCACCACCGTATCGCCGGCAGGAGCGAGGCCCAATTCTTCGCTCATTTCCCTGAGAATGCACGCAATGGCACCTGCTTCCGGTCCATCAAGCGAAGCCAAATTGTCCACCGCCATCCTGTCCACCGATGAAACACCACCTCCGGGGAAGGCCCAGTAGTTGGGGAAAGCCCGCATCGTGGTGGCACGAAGACCGAGCAACACTTCAACGCCATCAGGGCCGTCACGGGTCAGGGTCATCGTGGCGGTTGGACGAGGAGGGCCCCTTACCGGTGTTGAAAGGCTGACGCCTTGTGGGACCTCACTCATGAACCCCCGTCGTTGCTTGCACTTTCAAAGGCTTGTAAGTGGCTTTCAGTTCCTGTTCGTGTTGGGGCACCCTTCACCTTGGCGTGGCATTGAAATAACGCAGCATTCACCTCACACCATGACCCATGATTCGGTTGAGGAACATCTTGCCGAACTGGCGGAATTGGTTACGCAGGCAGAGGCGATGGGCATCGACTTGTGGCCAGAAACCAAACCAGCCCGACCGTGGGCGAAGTATGCGCTTGCCTCGTTCATGATCATCATGATGCTCTCTTGGGTCTCCAAGGTGCTGTTCCGCTTCGCCACCGTTTGATGGTTCAGACCATACCGCTGAATTGAAGAAGGCGACGGCCTTCGCCCGACCACAGTCCCTTAGTGTAGCGGTCCATCATGGAGGATTCTGGTTCCTCCGACCTCGGTTCGAATCCGGGAGGGACTACCTTCTGCCGTATGTCACCCGATGAATCGCATGGCGGGTGTAGGTTTAGGGCGACCTAAATATTATAACCCGGTGATTTTTCGGGCGACCTAAACTCGTTGGTTGTAGGGGTGAATCGTGTGCTGTCCAACCGTCTTTTTGCAACCTTCCTGACCCTCGTGATGGTCAGTGCAGGTCTGTCGGGTTGCCTTGGCGGAGAAGACGACGACGTCCTCAGAATTGCATTCTCGATCAAGGACGACTACGCCTCGTTTGACGAAAACCCGCAGAAACTTGCCGACTACCTGAGCGAGGCAACCGGCAGAGAGGTGGAGATTTACCCCATCACCTCGGATTCACTGGCTCTCGAAGCCCTCCGATTTGGTGGAGCCGATATGGCGTTTTTGGACGGAGGTGCTGCTTGGATGGGCTGGCAGCAGTACGGATTGGAGGCCATGGCTGCCAGTCTCAACAGCGATGGCCGTCCCTCGTACAGCGCCCATGCTTGGGTCCTCAACGACAGCGAGGCCGGTCAAGCAGCCACGGACGACGACGAAACGACCGACCCGTTCGAAACCCTCGCAGGGAGTGTCACATGCCACACGGGTTGGCTCAAGTCAGCCGGCATGTTGATTCCAATGGGCTATTTCATTGGTGAGGGCTATGCTGAGGTCGTGGGCGATGAGGAGGACATTGAATCTCTTCGCTCAACCATTTTCAATCACTTTTCTCCCGATGCGGTCATTCCCGAATCGGGAACGTTGTATTACGGCTACGGCGGGGCTCTGCGATGCCTTTCGGAAGGGGAGGGTGCCGTGGCGTTTGCAAAGGACAGTTCGGTGGAAACGTATTGCCCTGTGGATGGAGAGCGAGCGACATGGTGTTTGGACCCGAGCCGCTATGTTGCGTTGCCTGCATTTGGGCAAGCTCCTTCCCACCCGCTGATGTACCAGCCGAACTCGGTTGATGACGAAACTCGCGACCTCATCCTCGAGGCCTTGCTTGCCTTGAACACAACGGAAGACGGACAATCCATCCTGGACAACATTCTCAACACCCCGGGCATCGTTGAGGTCACCTCAGCCGAGCATTTGGGCTCCTACGGTGGCCTCATTGAACACGTGCCAGGAATCAATGCGTACCTCGGCGAGAAGTATTCCTCGGAGTGATGGCGTTGGAGGAAATCCTTGTTCATCTTCACGATGTGAGCGTCGGATACGACGAGCCGCTGATTTCTGACATCAACATCGAAATCATGGCGGGGGATGTGATCGCCGTTTTGGGGCCTTCTGGTATCGGCAAAACCACGCTTTTGAGGACCATCGCTGGCTTGGTGCGGCCTTTGGAGGGCGAAATCGAACTTGGTGTCCCTCCCCGAGGTGGCGTGGGCTACATCCCCCAACGCCTCGGATTGGTCGGAAACAGTACGGTGCGCTCCAACGTGGAGATGGGTACGAGGGTCGGCCTGTCTCGCTGGCATCCTCCGTTCCTTCCTGTCCCGACCGCACAGAAGCGTTACGCTGAGCGGGCGATGGAGGACCTTGACATTGCCCATCTTGCCGAGCAACCGGTTCGTATCCTTTCGGGAGGCCAGCAGCGACGTGTGGCAACGGCGCGAACGCTTGCTCAGCGACCTAAACTGGTGTTGGCAGACGAATTTTTGGGTGAATTGGACGATGACAACGTGGGAATAGTCATGAAAACCGTGCAAGCGGCCATTAACGCTCAAAATTCAGCGATGGTGATGGTGGAGCATCATGAGGAACTGGCCAAGCAAGTCGCCAACAGGGTTTGGCGTATCCTCGACGGTCGTCTCATTGAGGAGGATGTGGCATGAACCGTCGTCTCGTCATCGCCGGTCTTTCTCTCCTCGGTTTGACCTTTTTGTTGTTCTTGGACCTCGCCGGTGATTGGGGTCGCTTGAGTGGTGGATGGAGCAACCTGAAGCAATTCTTCCAAGAAAGTCTGTGGCCACCCGACTGGTCGGTTCTCGAAGCACAATCCTACCCGGTCTGCGAAGCCACGTTCGCGTTCACCTGTTCTGTGGCTTGGATTGGCATCGTTGAGACCATCAAAATTGCCTTCGTTGCCACGGTGATTGGGTTTCTTGTTTCCTTGCCGCTTTCGGTGTTGGCAGCGAGCAACCTCTCGCCCATCGAATTCGCCATTCCCACCCGTATCCTTCTGGCTGGCATGCGTAGCCTGCCGTCGATCATTTGGGCGGTGTTGTTCGTCATCGTGTTCGATGTTGGTTCGCTCGCTGGCATCTTCGCCATGTCGTTTTACACGGTTGGCTACCTCGGTAAGTTGCAATTCGAGTCGATGGAGGGCATCAAAAACGCCCCGCTTGAGGCTGCGAAGGCGATGGGCCTTTCGCGTGCTGAAACAGCCTGGTTGGTTGCCATTCCGGAATCCGCAAACAACCTCGTGAGTCATGCGTTGTTCATGTTCGAATACAATGTCCGCCACGGCACCGTGATTGGTTTGGTCGGTGCAGGAGGCATCGGTTTGTACATCAACACCTACCTCAAACTCGCCCAGTACGACAAGGTCCTTGCGTTGTTGTTGGTGGTGTTCCTTGTCGTGGTGGTCATCGATTTCATCTCCATGACCATTCGTTCGGTGGTCACAGAAGAAGGCGATGTTGACCGCCCCGCATGGTCGTCCTTGTTCCTGCCTGCCGCCATCTCTTCGGCGTTGCACCCCACGCCGATGAAGAAAGGCGAAGATGTCGACGAATCGGAGTGATTCAATCAGCAGCGATGTGAACGGCGCCGTCTTTGTAGAAGATTTGAATTTGATCGGCTGCCTTCTTTGAGAGTGCAGCCACTGCCTCGTAGATTTCGTCTTCGCTGACCTTGAAGGCCTTTGCAGCATCCTTGGTGGACCAAGGTTGGACGTGGAAGTCACTCTTCACAAGCCACTTCAGCACCTTTGCTTCGAAGGGCGTCAACTCATCGGCCATGGTGGTGACACGGGCACCAACCTCAAAATAGCACCGATGGAGGCTCATCCAAGAGCGACCATTCGTCGACAGCATTCCTCGGCGTCAATGTCGCCGTTGAGCAGGGTGTTCAGGGCTTTCGTGAAGGGAATGTTGAGGTTGGCATCCTCGGCTCGATCAAAGAACATCCGGGTGGCTCGAACCCCTTCGGCCACCATGTGCATTTCGCTGAGCGCTTCTTCAAGGGTGAGTCCCGTTCCCAACTTTTCGCCCATGGTTCGGTTTCGACCGTGCGGCGATGTGGCCGTGACGTACATGTCGCCTAAACCTGCAGGGCCAAACGCCACGGATTGGCGAGCACCCAAGTTGTCCAGAAGCAAGCACCCTTCTTTGAATCCCGACATGAAAATGGCCGCCTTCAAGTTGTCACCACCAAGGTCACCCACCTGCTTTAATCCGTCAACAAGTCCGCATGCAAGGGCAACGACGTTCTTGTACGCGCCCCACAACTCTGCACCCACGGGATCGCTTGCAGGGTGAAGGATGAACGTCTGGGTGCTCAAGGTCTTCGCCAAACGCTGGGCGATGGCGTTGTCTTCGCTGGCCACCAAGGCCGTTGTCATGACGCCGCCCGCTGCCTCTGGAGCGATGGTGGGGCCCGTCAAGACCGCCAAGGAATTGGTCTTCCCCTCTTCCTTGAGGCGTTGGTGGATGGCTTCCGAAATCAACCGGTTTCCTGGTGCTAATCCTTTGGCCAAATCGAGCAAAACGTGGCGCGGTTGAAGGTGGGGCAGAACATCCTCCATGACGTCGAGAATCACTGAGGAGGGCACGGCAAGGACAACGATTTCGCTGCCTTCCAAGGCATCCTCGAGTCTCATGGTCACGTCGAGCCCCTTGACGGGATGATCTGGCAGATACTTTTCGTTCACGTCGTTCATCATGATGGATTCGTAGACCTCTTGCTCAATGGTCCAACCTTTCACTTTGTGACCTTCCAGCAACCACAATCGAGCAATTGCCGTCCCCCAATTTCCCAATCCCAAGACCGCAATGTTCGCCATCTCAATCGTTCGCTTCGCTCCTTCATTGGTTTATACCATTTCGGGGTATTTTCTGCACGAAGGCAACGGTTTGAAGCCGTCACCTCTCCTGCCATCAGAACAAGTCGTCGTCGTCTTCCTCGAAGTCGAACACGTCATCGCTGTCTTCCTTGACAGGTTCAGCCTTGGGCGCTTCAGCGGCTTTTTCTTTGGCCGATGGGGCCTCCTTCGCCTCAACCGGTTCAGGTGCTGCAGGAGTGGGACTCGCTTCAGGCGCAACTCGCTCATTGGCGATTTGGGTTTCCTTTGAGCGCAATTCCTCCTCTGATTTGCCGGTTTGAAGTGCCAGGGCTCGTCGTCGGTCTTCTCGGGCCTTGCGCTCCAGTTGCTTGTGGCGAGATTTTTCGATGTTTTGCATCATGTACATGGCATCGTGCTCCAACAAAGGTGAATCCGAGATGAGGGTGATGTCCAGCCAACCGCCGTCTTCAACAATGAATTCTGCAAGTGGCTCAAAGTTGAGGTCGGATTTTTTGATTTGCGTGTAGTGCATGGCGTTCCCGGTTCGGTGTTCGACTCCCGAAAAGTGGCAGTAGAATTCTTTGGTGCCGATGCTTTCTCGTACCAAATCAAACAGTTCCCCGTAATCCTCTGATGTTCGCATCTGGCCGTGACCGCGGGCGTGGATGTGGGCGATGTTGAGCACCGGTACGGTGCCTTCGACGTGATTGACGACTTCCAACACCTCTTCGAGGCTGCCCCAGAGCTCTTGACGACCGGAAGTTTCGACGCCAATCTTCGACGGGGTTCCGTCTTTGATCCAAGGGAAGACAGGGAATTCATCTTCGTCGTCGTGCCAGATTTCGTGGATTCGGTCAACGATACCTGAGAAGACGTTGGCAACTTGTTCGTTCGCCGCTTGTCCTCGTCCAAATTCGCCGTAGTGGCCGGTGTGAAGCGTGATGTGTCGAGCATTGATGGTTCGAGCTGCTTGGAGCGTTGCCTCAATCTTTGCAAGCGAGCGTCCTCGTTCCACTTTGTTGCCGAGCAGTTCGGAATAATAGGGTCCATGGATGTTCATCTCAAACTCGGTTTTGTTGGCCAGCACACCGGCTTGCCAATACTGTTCGAAGTGCTGAGGTGCCACCATGCGCACGGTTTGAACCTCCATGGTTTCCAACCCCAAGGAGATAATGTCGTCCATTCCTTCAACGATGGTTCGACCTTTGCAGGAAAGTGGAACACCTGCTGGACCGAGTTTGACTGACATTCGTTCCCTCCCCCGAAACCAACCCAAGGGGCACCACATGATAATCCCTTTCTGTTGGCTGTCCGCTTTTCGAGCACCAACGGGTTGATTTGCAAGAGTGAACACATACGACTCTTCATGAAGGTGAGCCCTCAGCCGTCACCATGGAGCCTCGGGTCCAACAGGCCGTTGATGCCTTCAGGCAAGGTCATCCTGTGTGCCTGTTCGATTCCGAAAAGCGAGAAGGTGAGACCGACCTTCTGTTCCCAGCAGCCACGGCTGAGCCCGCCACCATGCGACAACTCCGCCAAGACTGCGGTGGGTTGCTTTTCCTCGCCATCGGCGATGAGGTCGGCGAATGCTTCGGTTTGCCCTTTTTGCAAGATCTTCACACCTCCAAAGAAGCAACGGGCCAATACCCTGTCTTGAACCACCTTATCACCAACGATTTGCGCTACGATGCCCGTTCAGCCTTCACGCTCTCGCTTAACCATCGCAACACGTACACCGGTATCACCGACCATGATCGAGCCCTCACCACGCGCCGCTTCGCAGAGTTGACGAGCACGTGTTTGGATGAGGGCGTGTCCTCTGAAGAGGCTGGACGCCGACTTGGTGAAGAATTTCGAACACCCGGCCATATTCCCGTTTGCAGGGAAGCCAAGGGAGGTTTGGCGGTTCGGCAAGGACACACCGAATTGGCGGTCGGCCTCGCTCGACTTGCGGGCGCCCCGCCTGTGGTCATCGGTGCGGAGATGCTGCAACCCGATGGCGACCATGCCCTACCGGTCAAGGATGCGAAGGCTTGGGCCGAGGCACGCGGTATTCCCTTCCTTGAAGGAGCCGATGTTGTGGCGGCTCTGGGTGTTGCTGATGGACCGTCATCCTCTTGAATCAACGCCCAAACCCGTGAACAGGTGACTGCATGAAACGAATCATGGCCGTGGGCGTGTTCGACCTGCTTCACGCTGGGCACCTCCACTACTTGGAACAGGCCAAAGCGCTCGGCACCCACTTGACGGTGGTGGTCGCTCACGACGACACGGTACGGCAGCGAAAGCATGAACCTGTGACCAATCAAGACCTTCGCCGACGCATGGTTGCCGGTCTCAAACCCGTTGATGAGGTGGTGATTGGGAACCCGCCGGACGTCCCTATTTTCGATATTCTCCCCGTCATTCAACCCGATGTGATCGCCCTGGGCTACGACCAAGAACATGCAGAGGACAACATTCGGAAAGCGCTCGCCGAGCGGGGTTTTGATTCGATTGCCGTCGTGCGCGTTGAAGGACTCAGCGATGACCTCGACGGTACGCGAAAAATCATCGCTCGAATTCTTGAGCGTGCTGAAAAGAAGGGGGTGTGAAGGTGTTCACTGGCATCGTTCAAGGTAGGGGTTTCATTCATTCTATAGAAAAAGGAGCCCAGGTATCAACCTTTGATGTCGAACTTCCGGACACCACCGACCTGCAACGAGGAGCAAGCGTCGCCATCAACGGCGTTTGTCTAACCGCCACCGACATCAACGGACCTCGGGTGAAATTTGACGTGATTCCCGAAACCCTCGGACGAACGAACCTCTCCTCTCTGGCTGAAGGAAGCGAAGTAAACGTTGAACGTTCGCTTCAGCTGGGCGACGAACTTGGTGGCCACCTGCTTTCCGGTCACATCATGGGCCAGGGTACCGTTGTTGAGCGAACCGAGGTCGGCGAAGGCGTTGATTTGATGGTCGACGCTCCTGCCGAGATGATGAAATTCATTCACGAGAAAGGCTACATCGGCTTGAACGGGGCTTCCCTTACGGTTGGGCAGGTGACCGATACACGGTTCGGTATCCATCTGATTCCCGAGACGCTTCGTTTGACGACCTTCTCCAGCCTTCAGGTGGATGATTGCGTCAATATCGAGATCGATTCAATGACGCAAACGATCGTCGCGACGGTTGAGCGAATGATGAAACAGGAGAACGGAGGTGGCGTTGCATGGCGAAACGGGTAGCGTTGGTTTGTGGTTCCTTTCACAAGGATGAGGTTGAGCGCATGCTCGCTTTTGCAACCGATGAAGCCGCTCAACACGGGCTCACCGTCGGTGATGTTGTCTGGGTTCCCGGGTCAATGGAAGTCCCGTTGGCGCTCGATCGTTTGTTGCCCTCCCACGATGCAGCAGCCTGTCTTGGTATCATCGAAAAGGGAGAAACCCAACATGGATTGGCCATGGGACAAGCTGTCATCAAGTCCATCGTCGATCTGCAACTCAAGCACGACAAGCCGGTTGGTCTCGGTATTATTGGCCCCGGTGCAGAACCTCATCACATCGAACCGAGGCTTGAGCCACATGCGCGGGCCGCCATGCGTGCCGTGTTGGATTACGGAAACTCCGATTGAATTAAGTGCAATCTTCAATGTGGAGGATTGAGGCTCATGAAGAAAGAACTCGTGATTGCTGGATGCATCGTCATGGTGTTGGGCGTCTTTGGTGGCTTGGTTGGTTTAGCAAACGGGCTAAGTTTTGATCCTTCGGACTCGATCATTCACGACAACACCGAATCAACCGAATTCGTCTACGACGGCTCAGCAACGCTGATTGGCGTATACGCCAAAGGGGTTGTGGACTGTGCCAGCGTTGATGTCAGTATTCACGATGAAACCTACGAGTACTTTGAACGCGATTGCGATTCAACTTGGAACACGGATGCCTACACCTACCTCGGAGAGGCGTTGATTTCTGCCGAGGGTACCTACCGAGTCGAGTCCGCTTCCGCTATCGTTTTGGTCAACGAAGACGATATTGGCACCGACGGCCTCGTGATGATTTTTGGCGGCGTTTGCTGTTTTGGCGGCCTCGTGTTGCTCATCGTTGGCTTGGTCATGGGTCCGTCAGGCGGACCAAGCCAGATCATGTTGGTGCAGCAACCCATGGGCATGCAACAACCCGGACAACCCCAGAACCAATTTTTCACTCCTCCTCAAACCGTGCAGCAAGGCGGACATGGCGGTCAAGCCTCCGGTTTACGTCCCGAAGCCCTGGATTACTATCAGAACCTCCTGCACCAAGGTTATGATGTGGACACGGCGATGAAGCACACGAAGATGTACTACCCCGATTGGGAAGTCAAGTAGGGATTCACAAGCTACATCGCCACGTTTTCCTGCCTGGAAATGGACACGCCTTCGTTTTGGAGGACCTCAACAACATCCTGAATCGTGTTGGTTGGCAAGGCCTCTGGTGGATGAATGCCTTCGCTAAACAAGGCCTGTTTGCACCATGCCTCAACGCATGCATAGGTGACCAAACCGGTGGTGCGGGCCATGCTGGAGTCTCCATCGCGACCGTGGTCTTCAACGGTCCACACCACCTCGAGGTCTCCTGTTCGAACACGCACTTCCATCCACGTGAATTCGGCACGAGTGGCGTCAAAGCGCCATGCTTCAACCAATTCATCTGGCGTCTTGCTGCTTTGCTGGTAGCGTTGAATATGGCCGGGCCATCGAACCGTGTATTCCCCCATGGACGAAGCGGGGAGGTGGATGAGTGAACGAAGACCGTCGGTGAGAAAGGCCTCCATGTTTCGTCCATTCGCATCGATTTCGTGAAGGTCGCTCATGGCAGGAACCACGGTGGGGGCACCGTTGCGGATGACGCGGGCCGGGCGCGTGTATTCTGCAATCACATCGTGAGGAGAAAACGGGGCCATGTAGGACCACTCGTTGTCCGGTTCTGCAGGGTTTCCACCGACTTTGATGGTGACGTTATCGAGATGGCCGAACTCCCTCGAGGCCAACGCCACCAGCATGTTGGACAACCCTGGGGCAATGCCCACGTCCCACAGCACCGTCCCAGGTCCTGGGCCGAGTGCGTCGGGCGTGGTTTCGCTAAACGAGAGGTCCACGATGCGGTGGCCAGCAGCATACAACCCTTTGAGCACTTGATGCCCGATGGAACCCGGTACCATGTTGACCATGAAGTCCGCTTCGCTGTGATCGGCGGTCAACGCGTCCTCGAGGTGGAATGTAGCCGCTGTGGTTCGAGGGACGACATCGTAGAGATGCACGTTGTGTCCAGCCTCGTGGAGTTTTCGGGTGACGAACGAACCAACCAAACCCCCGCCCAAGCAGTGAATCCTCATGGAGCAACCTTCCTGCTCCATGTCTCAAAGGTTCCTGCTCGCTCCGATGTTCCATGGCCGCTGGTGGAAGTCATTATGTGGTGGTGGCCACACGTTGGCGCATGAGCATTCTTGCGAAATACGAAGCAGCCTTTGAATCTGGAGACACCGAACAACTCGACGCCGTCATTCACGATGACTGCAAGTTCTACCCGCATGTCGGTGGAGCCGTGATGACCAAGGGCGACATCATGGCCTTTGCCGGTACCGGCGCCGTCCGCACCGAGTCCCATCGCGTCTTGTTTGAGAACGACGAAGTCGGCGTTGGCCATTCCATTGCCCATTTTGCCAACGGTTCAACATCCGAGGCCGTGCTTGCGTTCTACCGCTTCCAAGATGGAAAAATCATCCACGTGGAAACCGGCGCTACCCCGCTCAGCGATGACTACCAACTCATCGGGCAGTGAGCCCCCTCACGGTTTTCTCAACAGGATCACTGGGGGCAAGGGCCCTTCGGCCGCTTGTCACACAAGAGGTCCAACCTGAACGCCGATGAGAAGAACCACCGTGGCACACACCGTGATCAGAATGTTGTCGTCAACGGGGCCAAACTCGTAACGTTCGACGATGGTCGCAACGGTTGCTGAGAGCAATCCCCACACCGGAATGCTCGGGTCGCCAGCCTTGGCTGCAAACCATCCGAGCGGGGCGCTGACGATGAACATGAAGACATTGCCAATGGGGCTCTTCGAGCGTTGACGAACAACGGCGTTGCGTACCACGCCGGTCACGCCGTCACCAAAGGCCATGAACAAAGAGGGCACGATGGCCAACCAAGGGTCATCCACCAACCACCAGATGAGCGAGATGGACATCCACCACATCAACCCAAATTTGACATCGTTCTGGTTTTGTTCCGTTTGGAACCAGTGCATCACGATTCCAGCGCGATGGGAGGCGTACAGGAGCGCCGTCAACAGCATGCCGCAGACCATGGGGTAC
>JAYQAK010000027.1:0-18679 GCA_038136695.1 Candidatus Poseidonia sp. | reverse complement strand
CGTCGTTGAGCAACGGGGTGCGGCCGAAGATGACCTGCATGATTTGAGGCCCCTTAGCGCCAATGCGCCCCAGCAGAAGCGCGCCGCCAATCCACAACGCAAAGGGTCCGAAGATGCTGATGAGGCCCTCAAAGAAGAAGTTCGAGATGATGCCGTCCTCGCTGCCGTTGGCTTCCAGCCAGGTATCGGCGACGGCCAACATGCCAAACAAAAAAGCGAGCCAGTGCAGCCATCGCTTTGGTTCAGCGGCTTGGGAGGTCTTGCGAACGCCTTCTTCGATTTCGAGTTCGATGAACTGACGCGCTCGGCTTCGTCCGAAGAGGAGGGCAAGACCGAGCGTGGTGACCGCCGTGAAGAGGGTTGAACTCAACGACAGGGTCGGGTTCACGTCAAAATCACCGGTTCTGAATTCCATGAATCCAACCGCAGACAAGACGACGGGTACGGCGACCATCGCCAAAAGGTAACCGACGAGCCAAGCCACCGAGGACATCACGAAGAGTTCGAGCAAGACCATGCCCTGCAGGCTTTGCCCGTCGGCTCCAATGACCCGGTGAATGCTGATTTCACGCCGGCGTTGTTCAAGCGAAAGCACGAGGCCGTAAATCAGCACGGAAATCGAGAGAACCACGATGGGAATCATGATGATGTAATCGAAAATCTGAATCAGACCGAGGAAGATGTTGAGGAAGAGGATGGTGCCGCTGATGATGTCGGTGTAGTACAATTCCACCCCTTCGTCGGTGTAGGAACCGTCCTGAACCTCCGTGCCCAAGGCTTCGAGCCAGTCCGCAGCATCTGCCGTTGAGGACGTGGGCAATTGACCGCGGTCGATGGTGACGCCGAGGTACATGTGGTCGTGGTCCATCAAGATGCCACGCTGCTCCTCGGTCAGCACTTCCCAGGTGGAGAAAATGGGGTTGAAGGGCAGGGTGGGGTTGCCAAACGGCCACGGCTCGTAGATGCCCATCACCGTGAGGTTCTCCACCGTCATCCACATGCGGCAGTAGATCATCTCGTTGTTCTCGGGCGTGATTTCACCCCCACAATTGTCGTCGTTCACCGTGCCTTCCAGAAGGGTGGATTCGTCAACCACGTAGGCAAAGGTGAGTGAATCGAGGACATCGCCAACGTTGGCCTGTGCTTCGCTGGCGATGGTTGAAGGAAGAATGATGCCGCGGTTGGCGCTCATGTTTTCCGGCGTGGGCCATTCACCCGCACCGGCGATGATTTGTTCGCCATAGCGGCTGGCAAGTTCCCCGTCGAAGGCCTCGGGGCCGTAGAAGCGCACGGCGCGCTGGTCGGAGATGGGAGGGCCTGCTTCGGCTGCTTCAGGATAGTCGAACGTCACGTTGCTCCAGTACGGGTTCTCATCGTCGGTGATGGCTCGCATTTCGAGCGGTTGCGCCACCACGAATTCGAAATTGAACAACCCGCCACTGTGAATGCCTTGCCGACCGAGCACGAGCGTGCAGTCGTTGAACTGGGAGAATTCGTCCATCAACTCGTCGCAAACCTCGAGCATCGTGGTCGTGTTGTTGGACCAGCCGCTGGCGTTTTCCACCGGCGTGCGGGCGTATTCGATCTTGGCATCGAAGGGTTCGGACTTCAGCGATTCTTCGAAGAACAGTTGGGACAAACCAACCCCGTAGGCCAGCACGGTGGTGATGACCAACGAGGCGAGAAAGACACCCGCAATCACGGCCAAGCCGCGCTCTCGCCCCCGCCAAGCACCTTGACCGGCCAGGCGCATTCGACTTGGAAGTTCCATCATCCGGTGTTTGAACCGCGCAACCCGAGAGCGACCGAGGGCAAAATCGGCATCGTTCAAGCCGTCATGACGCTCACTCATTCTTCCTCACCCTCCCCTGCCGTGTCAGCCATGGCGGGTTCGTCTTCCAGGCCCCATGCTGAACGGATGTCAGAGGCTTCGGTTTTCCCGTTGTTGAGCAGCAACATGCGGTCAGCGTTCGACGCCAAATCGGGGTCGTGGGTCACCATCAGAATGGAAATCGGGTTGTCCTCGTCGTGGCAGAGTTCCTTGAACAGCGCCATGACTTCCTTGCCGCTGGCGATGTCGAGGTTTCCGGTCGGCTCATCGGCGAGCAACACAGGACGGTTTCCTGCAATAGCACGGGCAATGGCCACGCGTTGCTGCTGACCACCAGAAAGCTGGTCGGGAATGAAATTCTTCCGATCGCCCAAACCCACCTTCTCAAGCGCCACTTCAGCCGCTTTTTCGGCTTCTGCCGCCGACATGCCGGAGAGTTCAAGCGCCATGGCGACGTTGTCAAGGGCCGAGAGGTTGTCGAGCAGGTGGAAATCTTGGAAAATCCAACCCACAAGTTCCCGACGGACGTCGACCACGTTCGACGGTCCCTTGAGGCCGTACATTCGCTTGCCAAGGGTGATGCTTCCACCGTCGCCGGCCAACAAACCACCGATGATGTTGAGCAGGGTGGATTTTCCTGAACCGGAGGGACCCATCAAGGCGACCATTTCGCCCTGCTTGATGTTCATGTCCACGCCCTTGAGGACCTGCAATTTGTTGGCGCCCGAACCAAAGGCCTTGGTAAGTCCGTTAACTGATAACATCTCGGCACCTTTTCATATCATATCATTGGGACTTGCTATATCAACTCATGTTTGAAACACCCATCCAGTGCATCGTTCCTGAAGAAGATTTCAAACCAACTGCTGACCTCGCCACTCCATGGTTCTCTCAGCCTCCACCACCGAAACGAAAGAACAGGATAGCGAGGAGGAGAACGAAGTCCCGCCCGGACATCAACCCGTCCCTCGAGGCGTTGCCTTAGCGATGGGAGGGTTTCTCACGCTGTTTGGAAGCGTGTTCTTTTTCTTCCCGTTGTTCGGTCTAATCGCCGCCCTCAGCAGCGCCACCTCGCTGGGAGAAATCGTGTTGTTCGTGGCCTTCTTTAGCGTCTTTCTTGTGGTCGGTGGAGCGCTCATGTTGGGGGGGTTGTACGTTCTCGTTTCCGGGATCACGGGCAACAACCTCCCCACCTATTCCACCGAACCTCAAGAGGACCACCTTGAAGATGGCGAAACCATCACCACGGCCTTCGCCTACACCAACCGAGAGGAGCTGCTGGCAGAAATCCACGGGACGGCCGCCGAAAGCGACGCCCAGAACAGCGAAGCCGTGGTCAGCCATCCAACCGATTCTGGCGATGGGATGTTTTGGGATATCTCGAAGGACGAATAACGCACCGTCAAGAGCCCAACATCAAAGCATGTTGCCGCTTCATGAGTTTGGAGAAGAGCGGCGGCACCAGCGCAATCCAGAACATACCGTAGTACCCAAACGGCAACTGCGGGGCTTCGTCGTGCACGTCCAAGCGTTCGTAGGGCGTGCTCGACTTGAGATGGTGCGAAGGGTGGAGAGGCAATTCCATGAGCGTCCATCGAGAGAGGCGGTGACGGCTCTCCCATGCGTGGGTGGCGTTGGGACGCTCGTCCTCGCCACGACGCAAACCGTGGTGCTGCAGGTAATTCACGAACTCGAGCAGGTAAATCGCCACGGCGGCCTGACCGAGGTAGACCACCAAGTACGACCAACCAAGCACGCCGAGCCCGATAAGGAAGCCCGCTTCGAGCATCAACGACCGACGGGTGTCCACCGGTCGAGCACGGTAGGCCCCCTTCACTTGTCGGGGGATGGTTTGCAGGACGTGGGCGTAGACGCTTCGCCCCCATGGCGAAGAAGTGGGATCAACATCTCGAGCCCAGTGCCGGTGGTGGGTGTGGTTGTGTTCGGTCGTGAAATGCAAGTAGAGCACCGAAAACAGGGACAGTCGGGCCGTCCACCAGCTCTTGGACTTTGGACGACGATGACCGAGTTCGTGGGCCGAAACGATGCCCGACGCCCCGTTGCTCAGACCCGCCGACACCACACCGAGCGCTAACGGAAGGGTGAGGCCGTCGATGGACACCCGCCAAAGCAAGGCCACCAAAACAACGGGTACAAACAGCGCATGCAAGTGAACAATGACGTCGTGGGCCCGGCCTTCCTGAAGCGGGTCGGTCTCAGAGGATTGCCCAATGAGCACCTCGAGCAAAGGATACACGAGCAACAGCAGCGCCAAGGGAGCGGCCATCCACCAACCACCAAGAACCAAACAGGTCAGGGTAAACGCCGGCGTCACGAGACCCCACAGGTGCGGCAACCAACGGTTGACCATGCACCAAGGTGAGTGCGCTGCCTTGTAAAGAATCGCTTCACTTCATGCGCAGCCATCGACGAACACGTGCACCAAAGGTGTCGCTGGCAAAGATGCCGTTTCGTGTCACCTGTGCATCCATCGTTTCGTCAACAAAGCGTTCCAAATATACGTCCATTCAAATCGTCCTCCTTTTTGCCATCAGCGCCCCACGTCGATCGACACCGCTGCGGTAAAACGCCACGGCGGTCATCCATCGGTCCCAGAAACTTCGAAAGATGCCGTTTCGGTAAACAAAGCCGTCAACGGCCTGCTGCGTGTAGGTGTCCAATTCGTTGTCCATGTCGATCCCTGAAGGGGTGCTTCCTTCAGTGTATTTTTTACACTCCACCCTATTTCAAGCCGTGGTGAAATTGCCAACACATAGATGTAGAAATAAAAGCAAGTGTTACTATGAACACTATCGCACCACCTTCATCTCCGTTGAAATTTTCATGTTGAGCAAAACCTCGCCAAAATCACGGGAATAGGCACACAGTCGACGTATGGATTCTGCGATGCTGAGGCTCCATGCAAGTTCCGCTCGCTCGGCCGATGAGGACAGCATGGTGCGCTCGTAGGTGCGCAACGCTTGTTGGATCTCCTTCAAAGCGTGACGAGCCTGTTCGATACGCTCGGAGTCACGGGTACGGATGTTGATCATCAATTCCTTCAACGCCTCCATCCATCCAGGAACGTGGTCCATGGGGGCGAAGGCCTTGGATTGGCCAACAAATTCCGGATGGTCGTGCAACAGCAACGTGATGTTGTTGATGTGGTCCATCATGCGTTCGAGACTTCGAGCTAAATTGGCGTACTCGAGTGCCTGAGACCGAGTCAAATTGAGCTTTGAGGCGACGGCATGGGAATCCAAGAGCAGGCGGGTTTGGCGCTCGATCAGGTACAGAAGCGCGTCCACTTCAGATTCCCGTTCCGCTGCGTCAGCCAAGAAATCCAAGTCCTGCCCCTCAAACACGCTCACCACGTCGCGCATGAGGGATGTCACCATCAGGTACATTCGATTCAAGCTCGCATGCAACGGCATATCGCTTGCATTCAACAGGCACCGCAAGAGCATGAGGGTTGAGGTTTCATCGACGATTTCAAAACCACGAGTGGACTTCAAAAAACGCCGGACAGAACGAGCCAATACGGAGTGGTTCGTCTCACTGAACACGATTTTTATCACGTCTGCACCAGAGATGTAAGCACCCATCAAATGGTCATGGAGGCTGTTTTCCGGCAGCCGATTGTAATCAAAGAACGCATGCAGTTCTTGCGTGTTTGAAACGTTGAGAGGTGTGATTCGAAGGGCGCCGCTGGGTCGCCAATCCACCCGTAAGGAATCCCTCGGCTCAAGACCAAATTCAACAACCCAGGGTTTTGGAAGGCTGAGTGTGAACGTACTGCCACCCGTGGCCTGCAACTTTCGCACCTCATGCTCACCTGGTCCAAAGCCCATGAGCGTCCGTATATGGAGGACTATATAGAATATACATCATCCAGTATATGTAGTGTATTTTCATGGGTTTTTTCATGGAACCCCTGACCATGCTCCTGATTGCCCTTGCCCTCATTGTGTGCGCCTACATGGCGTGGAACATCGGTGCGAACGATGTGGCGAATGCCATGGGAACCTCCGTAGGTTCTCGCGCCCTGACCCTCAAACAGGCGGTGGTCATCGCCGCCATCTTCGAGTTTGCAGGAGCGTTCTTTGCCGGTGACGCCGTGACCAAAACGGTCCGAAAAGGCATTCTCACCGTACCGTTTAACGAAGCGGGCGTTGTTGCCGACACCATTCTTTCCCAAGACATTGCCATGGGTTTCATTGCGGCCATGATGGCGGCTGCTACGTGGCTCACCATCGCCACGCGCTTGGGGTTGCCCGTCTCGACCACGCACTCCATCATCGGCGGAATTGTCGGTGTCGGTCTGGTGCTGGAAGTCAAGCACAACACGACGCTCATCGATTGGGAAGTGGTCCAGAAGGTCGTCATGTCCTGGGTAGCCAGTCCGTTGATGGGGGCGCTCATCGCCTTCTTCTCCTACGTCATCATTCAGAAGACCATCCTCGAAAACGACGACCCCGTGTCCCGTTCCAAGTGGTTGGCACCCATCCTTGCGTTTCCCACGTTCTTTGTGCTTGGTCTCGCCCTCCAGTTCAAGGCTCTGAAAGGCTTCATTTCGCGGGCAGACTCGAACGGATGGATCGACAAATCAAATTGGCTTCCGGCAAAGGAAGACGGTGTGTTCAACCCCTTCGCTGACAACGCTTGGCTCCCGCTCAATGCGCTGCTCCTCGCCGCCGCCATCGGAGCCATCGCCAGTGTTGCTCTCTACTTCGTCCTCCGACGCGTGGACATTGAAGAAGAAGTTCGCGGCTTCAAGGGGGTCGAACGCATCTTTGTCTGGCTCCAAATCATTACGGCTGCCTATGTTGCCTTCGCTCACGGGGCCAACGACCGGTCCAACGCCATCGGACCCATGGCGGCCGTGTGGGACGTGTTCTCAAACCCTGACTTGGTACTGGCCGAGCAAGCGCCCATCCCTCTGTGGTTGGTGCTTTTGGGATCGGCAGGTATTGCCATTGGTGTCATGACGTGGGGCTGGCGAGTGATGGAGACGATCGGAAAGAAAATCACCGACATCACTCCCACGCGTGGTTTTGCTGCAGAGTTCGGTGCAGCCACCACCATCCTCGTCTTCTCGATGCCGTTCCTGGCCGTCCCTGTATCAACCACCCACACCCTGGTGGGCGCTGTGGTCGGTGTTGGCTTAGCAGGCGGTGCCAAAGGCGTTGACTTCCGAGTGTTTGGGAAAATCGCCGCCTCTTGGGTCGCTTCGGTTCCCGTGGCCGCCTTTGGGGCCATCGTTCTCTTCGTCGCCTCCGGCGGTGATATGCTCAACATGATCGTGCTTCTGCCACTGTCGTTCATCGCAGTGGGCGTCGCCATCTGGAAGAGCGGCGGCGAAATTCACATCGAAGACGCCCTCTCCGACGCCAGCCAAGAGCGCTTGCAGAATTCACCCTTCGAAAAGTTCCACGAGCACGCTCAAGCGGTTGAAGTAACGGCCAACCACATGCTGACGGCCGTCAACGCGGCCTGCGACGGTGAGGACGCCAGCGAGGCCATCCAGGCCACCATCGATGCTGAATTGGAAGCGGACAACCTCAAGACGGAACTTCGCGACATGCTCTCGGACGACATGCGTTTGGGGTATCAGGTTGGCATTGACCACTTCCTGCACATGCTGACTCGCCAAGACCGCATCGCTGACTATGCCCAGAACGTGGCTGAGCAGTTGGCCTTCCGAGAGCTGTACGACGATGACGAAGCGAAAACCAAACTCAAGGAAATGGCCGCTGCGGTGGCTGCAACCGTCGCCACCTACGAGGACACGGTGAATGCGCTTCGAGAATTTGCGATCTCCGGCGAGACGAAGGCGGCCCGTGACGCCCTCGCCGAAAAGATTCGTGAGGTCAACCTCAAGGAACACAAGGCCGATACGATGGAAGCCGAGGCTGCAAAGTACGTCTTCTCGAACGGAGACGACCAAGCCCTGGCGGCCATGCACATGTACCGAGTGCTCCAGCGTCTCGATGACGTGGCCAATGCGTGTGAGAAAGCGGCCAACGCCTTCCTGCCCATCATCAAGCGCTGAGCCGAGCCCTTGATAGCGAGTTGAGGGCAGGGCGGTTCATCCGAGCCGCTCCCAACAGGCGAACGCCGACCGTGGAATCCGGCTCCAGGAGTGAGCCGCATGGCAGGCATGGACCCGCAACTGAAAGCCAAACTGCAGAAGCAACGCTACCACATCGTGGGCGAGCACGGTGGCGTCAAAACGTGCCACTGGACCAAGGAATCGCTGTTGCGCGACCGCCAGTGCTACAAAGGCAAGTTCTACGGCGTCGCCAGCCACAACTGCATGCAGATGTCGCCCGTGGTTGACCAGTGCAACCTGGCGTGTACGTATTGCTGGCGTGAACCGCACATGGACACGCTTGAATTGACCGACCAAGACCCGCTCGACCTGCTGTATGAATCCGTTCGCGCCCAACGCCGTCTGCTCTCGGGCTTCGGGGGCAACCCCAAGGTGCCTCGGGAGAAGTGGCTGGACGCACAGAACCCGAAGCACGTGGCGATTTCACTCAACGGTGAGCCGACCCTCTACACCCGCTTGGGCGAATACATGGACCTGTGCCACAAGCACGGCATGACGACGATGCTCGTGACCAACGGAACGTTGCCCAAAGTGCTGGAGAAGTTGGACACCCTGCCCACGCAACTCTACGTCTCGGTGGACGCTCCCAACAAGCAGGTGTTCGACGAGGTTTGTCGGCCAAAGTGGAACAGCGGAGCTTGGGACCAGTTTGAGAAAACGATTGACCTCTTGCCCTCGTTGGACACGCGCATCGTGTGCCGCCACACGCTGATGAAAGGCGTCAACATGAGCGACGCCCACATCAAGGAATTTGCCGCATTGGACAACCGTGCCGACCCTGATTTCATCGAAAACAAGGGCTATGTGTACGTTGGTCATAGCCGAGAAAACCTGTCGATGGAGAACATGCCGACCCACGACGACATCATGGACTTCTCCGCCAAGATTGCCCCCCTCACCAACCGCGAAGTCCTTTCAGATTCGCGCCCCAGCCGAGTGGCCTTGGTTGGACGTGAAATCACGCCGATCCCGATTCCCGAACCCACGATGTTCTTCCCCGAAGATCTGGGGATTGCCCCGCCGGTCAAGCACTTGCCCATGGCGTCTTAGGTTGGGGTAGTAGTTAGAAATCTCCTCGAATTCAAGCCATGTCGTTGTCGAAGGCTGGCTGCAATTCGTACTCGCCGGTTTCTTCATTTAATCGATAGGTCTTGGTTTCCAAATCGTCAACGAAGGGGAGTCCTTCGAGCCAGGCCTCAAACGCAATCCTCGCTTTCTCGGCGTCGTAAAGAATCACAATATCGCCCGAACTTGAAATGTTGGTATCGGGATAAGCCAAAGTATAGTCGTGGTCTGGGATTGGATTGGGATTTTGCTCATTAAACATCAGTTGCAGGGCGGCGTCTTTCGCCGAAACGACGCCGTTTTGATTCGGTTTCAGCATGCCGTCGGGATACGATTCGAGAAGGATTTCAAAGGCGACGAAGGGCAACTCCATCGTGTCTTCCGGATCGGTGCCCAAAGCGGCATAGTTGACAAAGCGCATGTCTTCAAACAGGAGGTCAACAAGTTTCGAAACCGATTGAATCTTCAAGAACCCATGCTCTTCAAATTGGAGATGCATACTCATTTCATCCTCCGAAACGACGGGAGGGAGCGCATCGAGATAATAGGGGCGTAGAATGAACATGATTCTCTTCTGAGGGTGCATGTGTATTATGCTTCCTGATGGGTGGGGGCATTGCAATGGCGTCGTGAAACCCGCGAGCCAAAGGGTGAAAAAAGACGCCTCAAACCCAGCGCCATGACCAGCGAGCACCACGAGGAAGTTCTTGCCCGAATCGGTGGCCTCCTGAGCGACGAGGACGATTGGGTCGCTGCCATGGCCACCGTTGTTTGCGAATTGCATCACGCCTTCGACCACTTTCATTGGACCGGTTTCTACCGGACGGTCCGGCCTCAGCATTTGAAAATCGGGCCGTACCAAGGGGGGCACGGTTGTCTGGACATTCCCTTTGACAACGGCATCTGTGGCGCTGCGGCGAGAACGGCACAAACACAAGACGTCCCGGACGTGCACGCACGCCCCGAGCACATCGCCTGCAGCAGCAGCACCAACAGCGAAGTGGTCGTTCCGGTGATCGCTCCAAGCGGAGATGTCGTCGCCGTGTTGGACGTGGATTCCGATATCCCGGCTGCGTTTTCCGCCGACGATGTTCGGCTCTTGGAGACCATCTGCGCCGATCTCGGAAACCGCTACGGAGCCTCAGCAACCCTGACAGCACCTTGAGTCCATGTTACGGATAGGACACCCGTACTTGCCCCTCAACCCACGGCTTCTCTTTCTGCATGCACCGCTTGAATTCGTCCGACTCGAGGTGCTCTGCCAACCAGGTGAGAAGATGGGGCCAAGGCTGGCCGTCAAACCAGTCCCGGTCGTGGTTGGCAAACTGTCGCACGAAGGGGAACAGCGCGTCGTTGAGTTGGGGCGCAAAGCCCGAGCCCTCGCCCAAACGGGCATTGAGGTCGCTCAGGTAGGCTGAGGCGAGCGTTCGCTGTTCAACTTCGTCCACGTCGTCGTAACGGTTCGGGTACTTGTAGCGGTCCAAATGGAACTTGAATTCCTCGTCGTTGCGCTCCACCCAGTGCGCTTCCTCCTCGCTGAGTTCCCAATCCAGCACGTGCTGCATGATCTCGAGACTCTCCTCAATCACCGTGCCGTCGGGCAGCAAGAGCACGGGCACCGTGCCCTTGGGTGAAATTTCCATCATGTGATCGGGACGGTCACGAAGGACGACTTCACGAAGTTCGACCCGAAATCCCGTGCGCACGAGGGTCATGCGCGCCCGCATGGCGTAGGGGCACCGGCGAAAGGAGTACAGGATGGGCAGCGACATGGCGGTCCCTCAAAGGCGGGCATAGGTCACTTGAGCAATCGCCACGACCTTTCCGTTGGTGTCCTTGACTTCAGCCTCCGACACACACAACGTGCGTCCAGCCTTGATCACGCGACCCACGCAGGTGACATCGGTGTTGCAGGGTCGCAAAAATCGGATGTTGAAATCTGTCGTCGCCACGTTTTGGTCGGCACCGATGGTCGTGAGAATAGCAAAGCAAGTGATGGAATCGGCGATGACACCGAGCATCCCGCCGTGAAACGTTTCGTAGATGCCGTCCCATTCCTTCTTTCGCTTGACTTTCGCCTCGCACTCGCCTTCATCAAGCCGCAAGACTTCGAGTTCGAGAGTGTGCATCATCGGAACGGCATGAATGCGTTCCATCATGGCCTCCACTTGTTCGTTGGAGAGCGTCGATGTCTTCACCACAACCGGCACCGCCATGCACAAGTCACTCGGGGGGCGTGGGCGGCGCATATCCGCCGTCAACCGCTTCCTGCACAATGGACATGTCCGCATCCACCATCATCTGAACGAGTTCCTCAAACGAGGTGCTTGGTACCCAACCGAGTTCCTTCTCGGCCAAGGCCGGGTCGCCGATGAGCAAATCCACCTCAGCGGGACGGAAGAACTTGGGATTGGTGCGAACGCGCACCACGCCGTTCTGGTCGGTGGCGATGGTGTCAACACCCTCACCCGACCAGGTCAAGTCCATGCCAACATGAGAAAAGGCCAGCGTGATCATGTCGCGCACGCTGTGCGTGCGTCCGGTGGCCACGACGTAATCGCCCGGCTTGTCCTGCTGGAGCATGCGCCACTGCATCTCGACGTAGTCGCCGGCAAAACCCCAGTCCCGCTTGGCATCGACGTTGCCGATCCACAAGCACTCATCAAAGCCGTGAGCGATGCGAGCAGCGGTCATGGTGACCTTTCGGGTGACGAATTCAAGGCCGCGGCGTGGGCTTTCGTGGTTGAAGAGAATGCCCGTGCAGGCGAACATGTCGTAGGATTCTCGGTAATTGCGGGTGATTTCGAAGGCGAAGACCTTGGCGCAACCGTAGGGAGAGCGAGGATGGAAGGGCGTCAATTCGGTTTGTGGAACATCCCGCACTTTGCCGTACTGTTCGGAGGAGCCGGCCTGGTAGAATCGGCAGTGAGGAGCGTGCTTTCGGATGGCTTCGAGGCAGCGAAGGGCTCCCAACCCGGTGATGTCGGCGGTCATCATGGGCGAGCGCCACGATTCAGGGACAAAGGACATGGCCCCGAGGTGGTAGAACTCGTCGGGTTGCGTTTGGTTGACGGCGTTGTCAATGGAGTTCTGGTCGGCCAGGTCGCCGTTGAGGAGGTGGAAGTTGTCGTTGCTCATCAGGTGGTTGATGAGGCTGCGACCGGAGGTGGGCTGAGAGACGCGACGCACCAATCCGTAGACGGTGTAGCCCTTATCGAGGAGCAATTCGGCAAGGTAGGAACCGTCCTGCCCCGTGATGCCCGTGATCATGGCGGTCTTGCTGCCCATGTTGTATGGCAGATGGTTTCCCTTTTCAAACGGTCGCCTCACCGATGGCCTTCCGACAAAGGCCAAAACGACCCCTTGGATTTTAAAGACGCCATGACCAGCGTTTGGCCATGGCACTTGAGAGGGAAGGGGTACGCCCTCGTCTTCTCATCGTGCGAGGTTCCTTTGCCACCATGGGCGGCGCTGAACGTGAATTGCTCCAACTCATCCGCATGGCCCATGGACGTTGGGATGTTCATCTGGCCACGCTCGACATCTCACAGGAAGCCATCGAACTGATGCTCCCTGCCAAACCCGTGCTCATCAAGCCCTCAACCTCCCTGGCATGGCCCGAAGGTGCGGTCGCCGAGGTGACGGCAGCAGCGAGTAAAGCAGCCGAAAAGGCGTGGGCTGCGTTGGATATTCCTTGGGAGCAATTCGATGTGGTCCACCTTTCGGTGTGTCGCGGCACGCTCGAGATTCTCCCGCTCATTCCTCCCCATCTCCCCGTCAACTATCACTGCCTTGAGCCACCGCGCTGGCTCTACGAAGACGTGCTTCACCGCCACCCGAACGGTCGACCAAAGCGCCCGCTCTGGCTCACCAAATTGGTGTTTACGCGGCAACGGCGGCGGGACCGGCACTTTGTGCGAAGACTGCTCAGGCGCCCGAAAAGCGCCATCTTCGGCAACTCGCCGTGGAGTCAAATTCTGCTCGAACGCACCTACGGCCTGCCCTCATACCCGACCACCACCAACGGCCATCCACCTCGACGGAATGCAGCAGGTCGGCCACTCGAAGGCTCCCACGTGCTCCCAACCGTTGACCTCAGCCATTGGCCTGCAGAAGCCACGCCCGAAGAGATCACCGAACGAGGTGATGTGGTCCTTCCTTCCGGACCCTATGTCGTCACCATCGGCACGGTGTCCCACGTCAAAGGAACCTACGAAACCCTCCGCTCGCTAGTGAACACACCGTATGCGCTCGTGCAGGCCGGTGGCGGTTCGGCCGAGGAAAAAGCGGCGCTGGTCGCAGAAGGACAGCGTTTGGGCGTTGAAGTGGTGTGCATGCCTCGCCTTTCCCAAGCGGCGCTGGTCGGCGTGGTTCGTGGCGCGCACGCCATGGTGAGCCATGCGCATCATGAGCCGTTCGGGTTCACGCCGTTGGAAGCGATGGCCGTGGGTGTTCCTCCCATCATGGTCAACGAGGGGGGGTTCCACTACACGATGAAGGGTGCCGGGGCCGGTGTGCTCGTCGAGCGTGGCGATCACGAGGGGTGGATGGCGGCGTACGAAGCGGCGGGCAATCCAGAAACTCGGAAGGCGTGGGCGAACGCAGGTCGAAAACACGTCGCCAACAACTATCCTCCGGAGAGCCAGCTCGAAGCCATCGAGCGAATCATGGCGCCGTTCTTGAACCAACCTTGATGGCGAAATCACCGGTCTGTTGGATTCTTTATGAAACCTCGAAGGTTAACGCTCCTATGAACGAGGAGCGAACCCCACGGAAACTGCTTTTGGTCGGTGCTGGAGGCATCGGCACCCAACTGACTGAATTGCTGGTGCCTGCCCTTCGAAGGGTCAACCTCCAAGGCACCATCACCCTGATGGACGCCGATGTGGTTGAAGCCACCAATTTGGGCCATCAACGCTACACGCACGACGACATCGGTCAGGCCAAGGTCAGCGCCATCGCCAAGCGATTGGACGACGAAACCTCATCCTTGCGCGTGAACGCCATCGTTGAAAATTTGCGAACGGCCGAGCAACTGGACGGTTACGATTTCATCGTGGTGTGCGTTGACCGTCCCGAGCCGCGTCGCCTTGTGCATCAACGCAGCATGCCTTGGTTGGACCTCCGCTGCAGCGGTGACGGTCACGTGGCCTTGTCCTCCCAATCCCTTCCTGCTTTGGTCGAGCGCATGACCCCCGACCACGAGCCGGCGAGCTGTCAAGTTCCCGGTGCGCTCGACGCTGGCAACCTCGAATACGGCTTTGCTTCTGCCGCTGCTTTCGGAGCCCAGTGGGCCACGCAACTCTGGCGTGGACGGCCCGCACCCGTGCAATCCATGGGCAGCATCACCTACGGTGCACTCTCGTTTCCGGAGGTGAAGGCATGAACAGCCTTCCTGACGCTGCGGAGCTTTCCCTCAACGACGAGGATTGGATGCTCGCCTGCCAGGCAGCGAGTGAACGACGAACCGACGATCCTGTTCTGCTGGACGCCCAACGTCAACTGTCCGAAGCAGGACGTTGGGACGGCGTGTACCTGTTGTCCGTGATGGCCGGCTTGGAGACCTCGGTGCTCATTGATGCCGAGGACAAGGTCTTCATCGACTGGGGCACGGCAGGCCAAGTCACCTTGCAGCCTCCTGTCGGGGGACGCCTTCCGTTCAAACTCTGGGTCCACACCCACCCTCGCTTTGCTGCGTACTGGAGCAGCACCGACACCAACAGCCTCAGTCTCGGCACGGGGATTTTGCAATCCGCCATGGTGCTGGGACAACCCGGTCCAAAGCACAGCAGCAACCGTTCCCTCATCGAGGTGAACAACACATCCTTCATCGGTGCTTCTGGTCCACTGAGTCAGTGGACCGAAGAGGAACCTGTGCCGTGGCCAGAATGGTACGAACAAAACAACATCACCTTGGAGGTGGAACAATGAGCGCACGAGCACCCATTGACAACGAAGAGCACATCAAGGCCATCCTCGCCATCATGAACGGTCACGGTCGAACCGTTGCCGATGTCATTGAAGAATTGACGGGCACGCCACCGAGTGAGGACACGGTTGAGGTGGTGACAAACTGCTTGCGTTTGGCTCAAGAAAACGGTGAGACCGTGGACATCGCCCAAATCATTGCGTCGCTCAACGACCTTGCCGACCAGTGGGCCTGATCACTGGTTTTCGTACGTGGGCCGACGGTTCTCAATCAGGGCGGAGAGCCCCTCGAGCGCATCCTTGGTCGCAAAGATGGTGTGAAGACCGTCAAGCTCCATCTGCAACCCGTCGCTGAGGGACGTCGTCGCCGTAGCGTCAATCAAATCACTGGCCATTCGAAGGCCGATCGGTGCGGTGAACGAGAGGCTCTTGATTTGGCGAGCGACCCCTTTGTCATCCGGATTGAATCCCTCAGGGCAACCACCTTCCATCAGCACGCCCATGTTGGCATCATCAAAGAAGGTGGAAGCAAACTTCACCACCGGTGAGGACGGGTTGGCCGGAGCACCCGGATACTTGTTGTCCGGTTTCCCTGCTGAAGCGAGGTCGGCGATGCACGACTCAACGCCTGCAACATCGACCAAATGGGTGACCAGTCCAACATCGGCAGCCGTTTGAGCATCCATGAAATTCCCTGCAAGCACCGCCCATCGAGCGATCGGGATGCCGCAAATTCGAGCGGGACGTTGCGAACCACCCAGACCAGGGTAAATGCCGATGGATGTTTCAGGGAAGCGGAATTGCGTGCGTCGGGTACCGATACGGTAGTCGCACGCCAACGCCAACTCCAGACCTCCGCCCAAGGCCAGACCGGTGGTCAACGCCACCGTGGTTTTGGGCGATGTCTCCAGCATGTTCAACAATTCGTGGCCTTCAGCTGTGAAATCGTAAATGTCTGGAATGGCATCGGCTCGAATCTTGTCAACGAAGAACTTGACGTCTGCACCGGCCACGAAGGCCTTGCCGGCTCCATCCAACACCACGGTGTGAACAGCATCGTTGGCGTTGGCTGCTTCCACAGCGGCGGTCAATTGTTGAACCACCGTCACGTTGAGTGCGTTCATTGCTTCGGGTCGGTTGATGGTGATGGTGGCAACCCCGTCGCTCACCGTCGTGTCAACGTAGGAGAAGTCCCAGGACGTGTTGCCTTGTTGGGCAAAGAAAGCGGGAACCTTCCAGCCTTCACCCGCAGTTTTGGCGTAGGCTTGCGCCATGCGGCAGGCTTCACCAACGCCGATTCGATTCATCATTTCAAAGGGTCCACGCGCCCAACGAAGGCCAACCTTTGCGCCTCGGTCCACGTCTTCCATGCTGCAGATGTCCTCTTCGACAATCTGTGCGGCGACACCGAAGACCACGCCGAGCAATCGCTCGGAAACGATGGTGTATTGCTCGTCGGTGTAGGCGGCATCATCGGAAACATCCCACTGTTCGTTGGCTTCAACCAACGTACGAAGGTTGGCAGCACCGGTGTACCGAGGGGTGGCGAGTTGTTCAGCGAGGTAGTCGGTGGAATGGAGGGCGATGGGGGGTCCGGTCAAGTTCATCAAACCGAAGGGACCCAAGCCGATGCGGAAGGCCTTGCAGGCAATGGCGTCAATTTGTGCAGCGTTGGCGACACCCTCCTCAAGCAACAAGCAGGCCTCGTTGAGCCAAGGTACGAAGAATCGGTTCACGACAAAGCCGGGTCGGTCAGCGCAAACAATGACCACCTTTCCGAGCATCTTGCAGTACTGCACCACCTTGTCCACGGTCTCTCGACTGGAGGCTTGAGCGGGAATGACCTCCACCAAGCGGTTCTTGGCGGGGTGGTAGAAGAAGTGCAGGCCAACGAAACGGTCGGGTCGACCGGTGGCTTCGGCCAACGCATTGACCGACAGCGAGGAGGTGTTGGAAGCCAGAATGGTGCCTTCGTCACAGGCTTCGTCCAGCGCCGTGAACACCGCTGTTTTGACATCGAAGTCTTCGAACACGGCCTCGATCACCAAGTCGGTATCGGCGGCGGTATTCTCTACCCCCACCACCCCGGCAATACGGCCTTGGATGGCTTCAACTTGAGCGGGTGAGAAAATCCGGCGTTCCACCGCTTCCTCGAGGAAGTTGGCGATGATGGATTGACCTCGCTCCACCCATTGGGATTCTCGGTCAACCATCTGGACATCGAACTCTTCTTGTGCGCTCTTCTGAGCAATTCCCGAGCCCATGTTGCCGGCACCGACAACCGCGACGCGTTGAATGGGTTGTGACATGAATCAGCCGAATCAAAGGCTGCTCATGAAGCATTTGGATGGTCAAGATGAGGAAATTTCAGACCACGCCTGCGAGATATCTCGGTAGAAACGTTCGGGCGAAAGAAACGCCACGTGGGCCATCAGGGAAGCATCCGGTGCTCTCGGGGCTCCGTTTCGCTGTTTCCACCGAGCATGAACCTCAACAACGGCCTCTCGCCATGCCTCGAAGTCTTCGGGGGGCAGGCACCCACCGTCCGGCATCAATTCGTTGTGGGCGGGTCGGTCAGAGGCCAGCACGGGTTGTCCAGCAGCCATGGATTCAACGGGAGGGTAGCCAAAGCCTTCCGCCGCTGAAGGGAACAGCAAGACCTCACACGTCCAGCGGTAGACGTTGAGCACCTCGTCGCTGATGTTGGCGCCAACGTGGTGCCACTGAACACCGTGTTGAGCAGCCAACGTGCTCGCGTTTGGCCCACCCACCGGACAGGTATCGCCTCCGATGTGGTGGACGACGACCTCCGCTGCAACATCATCGGGCAACCCACCCAACATTTCTGCGAGGAAGGCAAGGCGTTTTCGAGGATCGTGACTGCCGACGACAAGCAAATGGCAACGTTCGTTGGAAAGGTCGGCAGGTGGTTCTGGAAGTACGGTCGGTGGAGCGTAGTTGTCAACGACCAGCGCGTAGGGAATTTGGTAGAGCGGCATGTCCGGGAAATGCGTTCGACACATCGCCGCCGTTGCGTCCGTGTTGCAGATGAAGGCGTCGGCTCGGCGAAGTCCACGCATCAGGTTGCGCAAGTCTCGACGACGTATCCTCGAAGGGCGTTGTTCACCAATTTCGATGGTTGCACCGGATAGGGTCATGGTCGTGGGCATGAGGTGGAAAAAATCGTGGACATAGACCACGACAGGTACGGGTGAGTTGCTCGGAATCAAGTGAGCCTGTTCCTGATCGCTGACGTGAACGAGCTGAACCTTCCCGTCTTGATGGAGCCTTCGAACGGTCTTTTTCACCCGCTTGGGGTGTCGAAACCATCGCATCAGCAATCGAGCAAGGCCTGAAGGACGTTGCCCCAAATCGTATTCCTCGACCCCTGCAGAAGTCCATCCGTTGAATTGGCCATCGTCAAGGGCTGTTCGGAGGTCATGGAAGGCACCGCCCAAGCCTGAGTACGGCGTCAACACCCCACCCCGCACCAGCAACACACGGCTTGCATCGGATGACCCTGCCGTTGGTGCCATGGTTGTGGGAGGATGGGCCTCCTCTTGAAGCAATCACCTCGGTGCAGGACGCAGGGACGGTTCCTGCGTCTTCGCGATAGCAAAGTGTGGAAAAGAAATCAAGTAGTCTTGGCATCTCAGCCGAGTTGAACGACCATGCCAAGTCCACCGATGAACCTCCCCGCAGAAGACTTTGAGGCCGTTCAACAAGGGATTGACCAAACCATC
>JAYQAK010000026.1:12497-18700 GCA_038136695.1 Candidatus Poseidonia sp. | reverse complement strand
AATCCAGCCAAGAGGGCAACCAGAAGAACGCCAACAAAGGCGGTTGTTTTCACGGCCAGTTCAGATTGGAACCATGGCGGAACATAACCGTCATAGACATGGTCCGACGATGGTTGCTGAACGGTACTCTCACCGAGTCGAAGTTTTCCCCACGACAAATCTTGGCCAGCGTGTTGTTCATCCATCGCAACATTGAGCCGAACATGGGCATCGAGACCAAGGTCGCTGTTGGCCATAGCCAGTCCATGCAAAACGAGACCCAAGACGACCAGGACGAACCAACGCTGACGACGCTTGTTGGCTTCTTCCACGTTGATTGCTATAGCGACTCCAACATGGAGGTTGTGGTCAAGGGACCGATGAACGGTGCCGAGAGAGATATGAACTCTCGGACAGTTGGCTGTCCTTTGTTCTAGCTCATCACATCTTGGCAACTGCTGTTTGGCGCCGAGAGAGAGATTTGAACTCCCGAGGGAACGGGCCCACGCGATTTCCAGTCGCGCGCACTACCAGGCTATGCGATCTCGGCTCTTGTTCCGGCGAAACCCAATCCTCGTTTAACCATCACGCTTGAAGGGACACAAGTCATCCTTGAGAAGCGAAAGGACTCAAAGGTGACACCACAAGCGATGAACATGGGCGAAGGGGCAGTGGGTGAGGACCATGCCGTCCTCAATCACAAGGACCTCCCGTTCCGCATGGCTGAGATTGAACTGCTCAATCCTTTTCCAGCCAACTTTCCGCTGTCCAATCAATTAAACACGCTACGAAAGGAATGGAAATTCCAGTATCTTTTGCTTCGCTCTGAATGGAAGCGTGAACACTACATGACCATGTTGTTTGGGATGGTTGCCCTTGCGCTCGGTTCTGTATCAACAGAACTTTGGAACGGTGGAAATGCAAAGGTCAGCGGCCTCGACGGCATCTTGGCCATCAACGGGTTCCAATTTTTCCAAGTACTGGTTTCGTTGCTCTGTTGGGCTTGGTTTGCCTATCAAGCATGGATGCTTTTCCCGGTCATGCGGGTGCATGCCATGTCCTTGCTGGTCATGTGGAACGCCATGATGGGGGCTCAAATTTTCTTCCACCGGAACAACGCCACGTTTCCTATGGGGTTCCGGCTCGCTGATATGATGGAAGGGACATTGATTGTCCTCATCGTGTTTTTCTTCCTGTTCTTCTTCTGGAAAGCCGTGGTCGAAACCCGCGATTTGCACGTTGAAGTCAACCATGTTCACGAAGACGTGAGGGTGATGGAGGCCGAATTAGCAGAACATTCCTTGAAAGGTTGGAGCGGATTGTTTGGAACTTGGGTGTTGCTGATCACCCTCTCTTCGTGGTCAGGCCTGCACCATGTCGCAGAATACGGTGAGGGCAATTATGGATTCCTTTTCCTCCATTTGGCAACCGGACTTTCGGCCATCCCCATCTTCCTGGTTGTTCTCTGGTATCCACAACGCATGCTCGGTAACGAAGCTCGTGTTCGTACACGAGCCGCCGTTGACGCTGCTCTGGAAATGGAGGGCGCAGGTGCCGTGGCCAGCAAACGAGCGGCATGTCCTGATTGCGGTGCGGCGTCAAGCATCACCCGAAACAGCAACGGCGAACTTATCCACCCTTGCATTGCGAGCGGGTGTTCAGCGTCCGTTGTCGTTGGAACCACCTGTGCTTCGTGCAAAACAGCGATGCCGACGAGAATTGATTGCCCCTCTTGCGGCGTCAATGCGCCTGCGATGGACTTTTTACCCGACCAGGAGGCTTGGTGAAGTTGATTGAACGCTGCCGTGAAGATTTCCCAACACTCAGTGGCGACCATGCCCCTGCCTATCTTGACAATGCGTGTGTAACGTTGAAACCACAAACCGTCATCGACAGCATCAACCGGTATTACACCGAAACCCCCGGTTGCGGTGGTCGCTCGGTTCATCGATACAGCACGGCTGTTTCACGAAGCGTTGCTGATGCGAGGGCAAAGGTTGCCAACTTCCTCAATGCTTCGAGCGCCAAGGAAATCGTGTTTACACGAAATGCAACGCACTCCATCAACCAAATTGCTCACGGCTTGAAGTGGGATCGTGGTGATGTCGTGCTTACCTCAGACCGAGAGCACAATTCGAACCTCGTTCCATGGATTCAACTTGGCCAAGAGCAGGGCGTGGACCACAGAGTGGTCGAAAGTCGAGATGACAATTCGTTTGATATCGAAGCCTTTGAAACCGCTTGTGATGAGGCCAACGGACGTCTACGCATGGTGGCCATGAGTCATGTTGGAAACCTTGATGGCGTTGAGATACCCATTGCCGAGGTGACAAAAATCGCCCACGATCACGGTGCTCTTGTGGCCGTTGATGGTGCTCAATCAACCCCACACATGAACGTTGACGTACAAGACTTGGACATTGATTTCCTGTCGTTTTCCATTCACAAGATGTGCGGCCCTTCCGGCATGGGTGGTCTTTGGGGAAGGTACGAATTGCTCGATTCGCTTCGAACCATCCAATCCGGGGGACAAACCGTCGCCCACTCCACCTACACCACCGTCGAATGGGCAAAACCGCCCGCGCGATTTGAAGGAGGATTGGGGAATTTTTCCGGGATGATGGCGACAGGAGCCGCTATTGACTACCTCTCTCAACTTGATATGGATGCCGTCCATGAGCATGAGATCAATCTCAACCGCATCATGACCGACGGGGTCAAGGATTTACCCGGGCTGACCATCATCGGTCCCGAGGACCCTCGTCAACGAGGTGGCATCTGTTCAATTCTGATGGAACAACTGCCGGCCCACGAAGTAGCGCTCCTCTTGGACGAAGCCGCCGGAGTAATGGTCCGCAGTGGTCAACACTGTGTCCATTCATGGTTTGAAGCAAAGGGTCACCCCGAAGGTTCACTTCGCGCATCAGCCTATCTGTACAACACCGAAGAAGACGTTCGCCGATTTGTTGACACACTTACTGAAATAGTTCACACACTTGGGTGATGGCATGGATGAGGTGATCCCACCAATACCGATTGGAGGAGCGAGTGAAGAACCTCCACCATGGGCAGGAATTGAACAAAAGCACATGCACGTTCCAAGTCAAGATGACCAAGAATTGAGGGCCATCAAAATCCTTGTCAGCGTGACCTTGGGCATCACCCTCGTGCTGGCCACAGGGTACATTGCGGCGGTGGTGATGAGTGATGGTGCAATTCTTCTCCGACCCAGCGAAGTCGCACTTGAGCGCCACGCCACCTACACCTCGTTGGTCCAACATCCAGGAGAATCGTTCACCGGTGCAGGCATAACGGCATGCATCGTCGATTCGGGGATTGAGTTGGAACATAGCGACCTCGCCGACCTACAGCTCAAAGGTTGGAAGGATTTCATCAACGGAAAGGTGACACCTTACGATGACCACGGACACGGGACATCCATGGCTGGAATCTTGGTGGCCAACGGGTGGCTCAAAGGTATAGCAAAAGATGTCGATCTGCTGGTTGCCAAAGCCCTTGCCAGTGACGGAAGCGGCAACGATGAAACCGTCGCTTTGGCCGTCGATTGGTGTGTTTCAGAAGGCGCCCATGTGATATCGCTTTCCTTGGGTGGGGCTCCCGGAATTTTGCCTTTTTCGATTGGTTCTGATCGCAACTCAGGTGATGCCGCCAACGACGCCATCGATGCCGGAGTGTATGTCGTAGCCGCAGCAGGAAACGACGGTGGTGAAAATGACGATGGAGACGTGGCCCATCCATCGAGCGAACGTGGCGTGATATCAGTTGGTGGTGTTACCGAGCAGGGTACGCATTGGTCGGGTTCTTCAACCGGTGACAACAACGGACGATTGCTCCCTCTTCCCGTGCTTTTGCCGCGAGGTGACCCCGACAAAAAACCCGAAGTGGTCGCCCCTGCGCAAGGCGTGCCCATTCTCTTGGAAGACGGTTCTTGGGGCCTCGCTGACGGTACAAGTGCGGCGACGGTGTATGTTACTGGGGCGATTTGCCTGTTGTTGGAGAGCAAGCCCGAACTCAGACATGACCAATCCGATGGCGGTGCAGACAATGTTGACGCCGTCAAGCGCTGGATCATGGAAAGCGCTGTGCCCGACGAAGGACAGGTGGGTCACGATGATGACTACGGATACGGTTTGCTGAACATCCAAGGCCTCCTGGCCGCCCCTCAAGATTCTTGAGGCATCCATGCGACCAAGGTGCCACCGAACAGGGGCATGAACGCTATGTGGTGCGTCGTCTGTGTTTCGCTCACCAGTTCAATCCAAGCGTTAAATCCGTTCACCAGTGCCATACCTTCCTCATCATCCTCTGCGACATCACCCGATGGCATGTCAGGCTCAACGGTGTAGAGTACCCCGTTGCTGCTCAAGAACGGAAGATACGTTTTGACCAGTTGTGCACGCTGGGTCGACGGACCGTCGACGACGACGGCATCGTAGGATGGCTCAAGAGGAGAGCGTGCATGCTCTGCATTCGTCGCAGCAGCCAAGGACCACGCTTGATGTTCTGCAGCGAGTTGCAGCGGTTCCCCGACCACAACGTTGGCCCAAGGCAGGGCGTAGTACCGGTTGAGGAGCCGTAGAAGAAAGACGCCGAATTATCCTCCTTGTTCTATCAACGTGTAATGACTTAACGAATGCTGCGAACGTTCCCATAGATCCAACAACCATGCAGAACGGTGGCCGATGCCAGCACCGATTTCAAGAACCGTTGAGGGGTGTTGTCGAGCCAGTGCATCACGCAGGCGTCGGTGGATGGAGATGGACCATGTCGAGAGTCCCATGTGCCGGAGTTGTTCGTGGATATTGGCCGCAATGAGAGGTTCGTCTCTTGGTTGAGCATCGTCTTTCCCCAACAAGTAACCCAAGACAGCGGAGCGGTCTTGCTCCGTGGGTTTCTCGGTCATGCCCCTGCCTCAGGGGCTTCCAACATCAAGCCTTGCACCCGCCCATGTGACGGAGGGTTCAAACACAGGTGGTTCAGCGCTCATCACAGAGGCGAGGGCATGACGGAAGACGAGGTGTGGGAAGAGGACGAAGAAATCCTCGACAACGCCACCCATTGTCCCGTATGCGAAGACATGACCGCTCATACCGTTTTGCGAGAAAAGAAGGTTGGGACTGGAGCCGACTTCATGGTCCGATGCGAGACATGCAAAGGGGTTCACACGGTTGAATTTCGACCGCCACCACCCGTCAACATCCCGTTTATTTTGACCGAGGGACCTCGCTCAGAGCGCGTGGTGTTGGTGGTTGATGCGGATGAAGAGTTTGTTCTTGGTGATGTGTTTGAAGAAGATGAAAAATTGTGGAGAATCCATCAAATCGAGACCAATGATGAGCAGCATCCGTCATCCTCCATCGCCACCTATATCGCACGGATTACGGCCTTGCGAACGGACATGGTTCGTGTGAAACTCACCCTCACCCGAGGAGAGGATTCACGGTCAGATGTCCTCGTCGTCCCCCAAGAATCCACCTTCACGGCCTCGCATTTGATGGAATACGAGGGAGAGACATGGCGAATTCGCGCCATTCACACAGGCGCAGGTCGCACCCTTCGGGGAACCGTCAATGCCCCCGACATCAAGCGCATGTATCTCCATGAACCGCCAAAGGGTGAGCATTTTGCACCACGAACACCAAGAGAACGGCGTCAGGCTTGGAAAGAAGGTCGATTGGGCTTCAACCCAAACCCTGAGCGACCTCGCGAGCAAGTGAAAAAAGGCGTTCACCCAAATGCCTCAAAGAAGCGCTCGCAGAAGAAAAAGCGAAAGTGATCACGGACGGTTTGTCCACGGCATCAGGAAGGCTTTGGCCACCTGAGTCCCAATCGTAGGATTCTCTTTCAAACGTCGAATGCTGTATTCGTACCATTTTTCCCCATAAGGAATGTACACCCGAGTTCGATGACCATCGTTCAGCAATTTTCGCCGAAGAGGACCCCGTACGCCAAGCAACATTTGGAATTCATAACCGGGTCCTTTGTTGGTTCGTGGACCTCCAGCGTTGGACCGAGGGTCGTCGATACCAGGACCCATACCGTGCGCCTTCAGGGCTGAAAGCGCATGGTTGATCACAGGGTGGTCATGGGATGCAATCCCAACATAAGCCCCAGCATCGAGCATGCGATCAACAGCAGCGTTCGTTGCGTCAACGATGTCACGATACGATTCAAACGCGATTTCGGACGGCTCCAGATAGATC
>JAYQAK010000026.1:11490-12487 GCA_038136695.1 Candidatus Poseidonia sp. | reverse complement strand
CCCTTTGCAAATCCTGTAGTCGGCTTGTGGGCCAAGTTCGGTTTCCAGTCGATCAATGTCACCCAGCGTTCGGAAAAGGCGTCCTTGAAGAACGGTCCCTACGTTGGTTAATCCTTCTTGGTGGAGGGTCAACACGGCCTTGATCGTGTCCGTCGTCACGCGGTGGTCTTCCATGTCGAGGCGAACAAACATATCGCGCTCAGCGGCCATCTGCACAAGTTGTCGGATGTTTTGCAACCCTTGCTCTGGGTCGATGAGGAGGCCAAAAGCCGTGGGTTTGATGCTCAAGTTGGCATCAAGTCCATGCTCTTCGATACTGTGCATGACGCGTATGTATTCCTCCAAGAAAAACGTCGCTTCCTCAAGAGTTGAAATTTCCTCTCCGAGGACGTCCACGGTAAAACAAGCCCCCTCGGATGACAACCGTTTCATCACTTGAACAGCGTCTTCAAGCGAGGGCCCTGCAACGTAGCGCCGACTGACCCAACGGACAAACCACTTGGGCATCCGCACGGTGGTGGCAACCACCATCCGTGAGAACCATCCCACCATGAGCAAACCTCTGCCAAGGCGCTCTTTGACCCTTTGTGTAGGTCGTCAAGCCACACGCTCAGCAATTTGACGACTGGTCAAGAGCGGAATGCCCGCTTCCTCAAGAAAATCGCGAACCGCTTGACGTTGCCAGCCGCGAAACGCCTTTTTGTCCATTGAACAGACCAAGTCCCCACCGGGGAATGCTTGCTTGGTTGTCTCAATGGCGGCGGAAATCGCTTGTCGCCACGGGCCTGCGACGCCCTGTTCTGTTTGCTCAAAGGGCAGAGCATAGGTTGCCAACATATGCCCGAGCCAAACCCGTTCCATCGAACCAAGAAGATTCGCACGTGGGGCATAATGACCGCCCCCAAGCGTCACCACGACGGTTTGGCCTTGGTGCTCCTCTTCGTTCCAGCACGTTTGTTTGTCTTGCATCACCAAGCCCTCTCGCATGATGTTGGCG
>JAYQAK010000026.1:0-11480 GCA_038136695.1 Candidatus Poseidonia sp. | reverse complement strand
ATGTTGGCGAGAAGACGGGCTGCACCTTCATGGCCCCATGTTGCTTCGGTGGAACCAACTTCAATGAACAGGCAAGGCGATTCGAGGTAGGGCCCATGGTGCGTCACTTCGAGGGAGAGGTCAAACTGGTTTAAATCGGGTTCAACCGGTGCAAGAGCCTGCAGCATTTTCCACCACGGCGATAGACGTGTTGAAGGAGGTGGTGCCCGGCCCCCCCAACCACCGAACGGACCGATTTCATCAAGCGGCAGATGAGGCACGCCGATGGGATGGAGGGTCAACGATGGTTGGCCGCTGGCTGCTACATGTCGAGATGGGAAGATCACTTCACGTACATGCTCGCCTGCATGGGCGTGCCATCGACGATCGAGATGATCTTCGAACAGCAATCCGTTAGGGAGATAGACCATCCGAAGATGTTCGAATTGAAACGTGGGACATCCTTCAAACGAAGGTGCTGCATTCCAATCATCGAGGGTTCGGAGGATATCTGCTTGATTCGTACTGGCGATGTCCTTGGCGTTGACAGCGATCAACACCACCGACCCTTCCGCCATGACCCGTGGAAGCTGTCGTCCTTTTTGACCTGACCCAGACGAGGCTTGACATACTTCGTTCCTTACACAACGGCATGGACGAGGGGCTTCCGGAGAACATCCCCTTCATTCCCGATAAGGTGGTTCACCATACCGACGGTGCGGTGGTCACGGGAATGGAAGGGGAAGTGTTGTGGCTTGATGGTCAGATGAATCCTCTCTCCGAGGTCTCCATACCTTACCCTATGCGTATTCAGCAAGCCGTGGTTTCGAACGGTCACCTCCACGCAACGTGGCTCGACCGGGAACTGCTTCTCGCCCAGATGGGTTCCATGCCCATCGGCTCCTCAGAAAACGGGCCTCGTCGCGAAGAATTACGAACAGCCATCAACACCACCACCGTGTATTCGCCTGCTGGAACGGTTTGGGCACACGCCTTGGATGCGGAGCCCATGGCTTTGGTGGCCAACGAGGATGTACTGGTGTTCATGCTTTACAACCGTGGCCTCTACAGCATCACCACCTCTGCTGATGAGTGTTGGCGTCGCCCCCCTCCAACCTGGTCTTACCCAAAAAAGCGGCCAAGAGGAGCAGAAACGATCTGTGTTCACATCGAGGCCGATGACTTGCTGGTGACCTCTCGGGGAGGTCGTGTCCAACGTCGCTCTCTCTCAACGGGGAATCTGATCGAAGAATACCTTCTGCTCGGTGTTGACGGCCCTGTTGAGCATCACGTTCGACACGAAAACAATGCGTTGGTTTGTTCAACAACCGGAGAAGTGGTGTGGTTGAAGGATCAAACCATTTGCCAACAAGTCCAACTTAGCGGTCCAATTCAGCACGCCGTTTGGGATGCACGGCTCGAGGGATGGAGAATCGCTGGGTGGAGAGAAGAGGTGGTGGTGGCCACTGGGCGGACGGAACGCCGAGAGACCCGGGAGATTCCGGTCCACGTTCATCCGAGAGGTGCTGGCGCACTCATTCTGTACAACGATGGTTCGTGGGAAAACAGTCCGTTTGAATCGTCGACTCCTCGAGAAGAGGAGTGATCACTCGTTCATGCTGGTGTAACCACACCGTCCACAGGATTTGCGGTTGTTGTGGTGGGCAAGGAACACTCCAGGCCCACAATCTGGACAACTCTCTGCACGGACGAGTTTTCCGTCTTCGACCTTGTACTTTGACCACTTGGCTTTGGCGTTTGGACCGTCTCCCATCACTCATCGCCTCCTTCTTCGCTGGCTTCGTCTTCGGATGGTTCCTCTGCAACTTCTTCTGCAGGTTCCTCTGCAGCCTCGGGGGCTTGTGAAGCACTGCGCATGCCTTCGTGACGCTTGTGAATGTATTCTGGCTCAACGGCCATGGCCTCTGCCGAACCGTAAATGTACGCAAGCCCCGTGGTAAGGGGCTGGCCGAATCGGGTGATGCAGTCCTTCACTACGATCCAGTCTGGGTTGGAACCTGGCTCAAGGGTTTTCACCAAATCCATGACCTCTTTTCGAGAAGGCGTGGCTTTCTTGTCATGCTTCCAACTAAAGGAAATTTCAACTCTGTTCAAAACTTTGTTTTCAGTTCGTTCTTTGATTTCCATGATTTCACCTCATCGAATGTTGACCTTGAGCGCATACCGGCCTGGCTGATCCAACTGCAAGCGCTTTGCAATTTCAGAGCGCTCAGGTTGCATGATGATGACGTAGCCGGTCCAGTCGGTCGAGACTTGGGCCGAAGGGTGACGTGGACACTGGTCCACACCGTCGTTGAGCACCAGATGGCACTCGCCGCAGGCAAAGGGCATCTTGGCCATCTTCACTCACCACCGTCGTTGTTTTTCTTTTCCCAGCCGGGTGAACCAAGACCGTCTTGCTTGCTGGTCAACCCAATCTTGGAGCGTCGTGGATCGGACGTGTCCGGTGACAACGACACGATGCGGGCTCGTACAAACGAACCAATGGCGAGTTCACGACCTGACTGACGGCCGGTGATTTTGTTCGCACCAATGTTGATGTCAACGGGTTCGTCCATGATTTGCGACTTGTGAAGCAACGCTTCCATGGGGCCGATTCGGACAAAGGCGCCGAATTCATTGACCTCGGAGACGGCCCCTTCGACCACTTCTTGGTCGTCCATGCAGAACAAGACGGCGTCGAATTGAACCTTCTGGTAGATGGCGCCATCACCGTGGATGATTCTTCCACGACCGATGGTCTTGTGGTTGTTTGTCACCAAGACAAAACGATTCTCAGAGTCGAATTTACCCTCGAAGGCGTCCATCGAGAGGCGGTCAATGTGTTGATCCAACGATTGGCCTTTCCGCATGTATTCCGCAGGGATACGGATGGTGTCTTCCTTGGTTACGACCTTGTACATTTTTTCACCTCTTTGCGCTCTTCAAAGGCAAGGTGAAACACGGAGGCTGTCAAGCGGTTCCGTCCTTCACCGGGGTTACCTCTGGAGAGAATGCGACCGAAGTCGTTTCTTCCCACCGACGACCCCTATTTAATTCAAGCGGCCATTTCAAGCATTGAAAGAGAGGCGTCATCGTGTTTGGCGACGATGATGCACAGAAGAAAAGAGGTTTAATGCCTTGGAAGAGCCATAATCCATAACAACCCCCCGAAGGCGGTGAGTCATGATGTCAGCGGAGCCGTTCCCTACTCGAGGCGCAGCTCTCCATGCGGGATTCCTCGTTTCGCTCCTTTTCTTGATGCTGCTTGCACCGCTGGTCCAACCGCAGAACGTGCTCGATTCATCGGTTGTTTCACGGACGTCAGATGGTGAACCCTGGGATGTTTATCAGCAGCCTTGGAGTCAGTATGCACGAACCCCCACACACAACCAAACCGTACCACCTCACGGGCCTGATGGAGGACCCGGGAGTGGAAACGTCAGCGAAGTGACGGTGTTGGCAACGGTTGAACATCCGGTCATCAACTGGCAGGTTTTTGAAACTGGAGATGGAAGTGATGCCTATGGCTCGGTGATCGGCGACTTCTCTCAAAGCATTTCGGCTTCTGAAGCCGCCGTTGAACGTTGTGGGGAGGGCACGCTGTTTCCCGTGATGATCTCCAGCATCGTCGCCGATGGGTCTCGAGAGAGTTTCCTCAACATCGTGACTGGCAACGATGCGAAAATCGCTTGGAGGGTTTCGCTGGGCATTACCGATTCGATTCGCTCAACACCCATCATCCACGATATTGATCATGATGGTTTCCAAGAAATCATCGTCGTGTACGATACGTCAAGTGCCCTGAACATCGACGTGTGGTCGCCACGACTCACGTGCACGGAATCCAACTGGCAGACATCAGGCCACAGCAACGAACTGGTTTGGTCCTATTCCGATTCGAACGTCCGTATCGCCTCACCATCGCCTCACCTCCAAACGGAAAACAGCGGCCACAAGGCGGTCACGCAACCGTTGCTTGCCGACCTTGAACTGGACGGCACACCGGAATTGGTGTTGGCTGTGGTCGATGACCCCGAGAACAATCCTGCCATCTATGTTCAATCCTACTCGCTGACCCCGGCACAACCGTCCAGTGCTGATTGGAGCGTGAACCTCGACCGTGGAACTCACCCATCTGACCCGGTTTGGGCCCAACTCGACAGCACGACGACCTCGGTTTTGTTGACCACCATTGACACCAATTCTGGCAACATGTGGATTTGGCAAATTGACGGCTCCACCGGTTCGCTGGATTGGGAGCGTGTTGCCGTCCAAGGAACGGATTCGGGCAACAGCGATGCGCCAAGGCTTCGCTTGCCGGGCCCTATCATCACCCAACTTGATGGCGACGATGCGCCAGAAATGATCCTTACCGTGCCCACCGACCCAAACGGTCGCACATCCGGAACAGGTGCTCGGTTTATTGGCATGGAAATCACGTCAACGACGGAAATTTTCAATTTCAGAGCACCCAACGGTTACGCTGATGCGCAACCGCTTGCCCTCGACACCGATGAGGACGGCATTGACGATCGCCTCTGCTGGGTCACATGGTACTCAGAATCAGCGTTCAATTTCAACCGCAAAGGTATGCTGGGGTGCACCGACATCAGTGACAGTACGCCGGTTAACGAATGGGTTCGAGACCTCCAACGAGGCAGTGGAAACGACAACGATGAAATCGCAGCATCGCCCCCGTTCTGGCTCGATATCGACGGGCAAGGAACACCAGAAGTGCTGGTCGGTTTCGGACGACGCGTATGGGCTTTTGACGGGGACACCGGTGCATCGGCCGACATTAACAACGAATGGTCAACCCCCTTGAGCACACCCCATCGTGTTTGGACAGCACCTGCGCTTGCCGATGTTGATGGGGACGGTCACATCGACATCTTGTTCGGTGACACCTTGGTGTCGACAAGAGGGGCCGACCTTGCACCATCCTTTGACAACCGAGGGCTTTCGTTCAATCCAGCACAGGCCGATCCCGGAGACACCGTTACGGTCACCGCCCAGTTTTCCAACATCGGCACCGGTGAAGCGGACGATGACATCGACGCTGCCATCATCATGAACGGTGTGGAAATCAAGCGAGAACGCTTCACATCAAGTGAACCCGTCGCCCCCACCGCAGAGGGGGGCCCGATGACCTTCACGGCTGAGTTCACTGCGCAATTGGGAACCCACTCGTTTGAACTGGTGCTGGACGTCAACAACAACATCACCGAGTTGCGCGAGGACAACAACCGAGCATCAGCGATGTTCACGGTCGTGGAACCTTACGTCGCTGAACTCGCTGGCCCGCTTGACACACCACGCATCCTGCCCGGGCAAACCAGTCAAGTCGATGTGTTGCTCACCTCAACGGGTTCTCGAACAGCTGACTGGACGCTGAGTTACGACACATCGGGTCTTCCTGAGAACTGGGGCTTCGCACCCATGGTGGGCACCTCCATGAACGTGGAACTGGTTCCCAACACACCTCTGACCGTTTCGTTTGAGGCATCCGTTCCATCCTCGGCGCTCGGGGATGAAACAGGACAAATTGAATTCCTGCTGACGTTGGATAGCGATGCATCGGTCAACACGACGCTTGTTGTGCCCGTCGAAGTGTTCCGGACGCGGGGCTTGGACCTTGCGGGTGCAACGGGCCTAAACGCATCCTACGGACAAGGTCAACCGGGTCAAACGGCTACGGCATGGTTCATGGTGGAAAATCTTGGAAACGCTGCCGAAACCACCACCTCCATCACATGGACAGCTCCCTCATGGGGGGGTTCTCCTTCAATCCACGATGCTCAGGGCAACGAATTGTTTAGCATCACTTTGCAACCTGGAGAAATCGTAGAACTGTTTGCTCACCTCCCAACGCCCGGCTCGGCGGTCTATGGAAGTGCAACACAGTCCACCCTCACGCTTTGCATGGGCAGTGGCGACGACACCTTGTGCGAATCCATGCCGTTTACCTTCACATCGAGTAAGTTTGTTGTCAACCCCACCCACCACCGTTCGTTGCCCGACAACAACCTTTCGTGGACCATTACCGGCGTCTTGCCAGCATCCGGCATGGTTCAATGGAACATGCTTGAGATGGGCATGCTTCAAACCAATTGGGCATGGAGTGCGACCGGTGATTGGATCATAAACGGTTCCTCTTTGGAAAGTCAAGGAACCGGTGGCGACGCCGTAACGGGTGAACTCAGATTGACCCTTCCACCCAATGCCGTCCCAAAACGACACGCATTTGTTGGCATGGATGTCAACGACGATGACGCTGTGTTCAACGCATCGTTGCAGGTGCTCCAAATTTATCGAGCCAACGTTGCCATCCTCGAACCGACATTGGCTCCCGGCGAAACTGCGTTGTCGTTGAACGTGAGTGAACCCCACCGGTTTTTGTTGGCATTGAGCAATCCCGGAAACGGTGCCGACACCTTCACCCTTGAGGCAACCGTTACTTCCGACGACCTTGCATTTGACCCCCAAGTCACCTTCACTTACTACGACCCTGTGAAAACACTCGGCGCTTTGGCTACAGGCATTGGAACGGTGGACATTACACTGTCTGAAGATATTCCCGCCATGCAGCCGTTCTCGCTCACGTTCACGTGGACATCCTCTGGCGACGCAGGTGTTGTTGACACCGTCACCACCGAGATTCAAGCTGCCCCGAGCCACGAATGGTCGGTGACTGTCGTCAATGGAACGACACTGTCCGGGAAGCCCAGCGAGACCGTCGTGGTCGAATTGAATCTGACCAACTTGGGCAACGCCGTGGACACGCTGACACTCACACCAGTCCTTTCGCCCATGCTCTTTGGTGAAGACACTTCGTCGTGGACGGCGCAATCCGTGCAAACATCCGATATTCCGGTCAACGGGAGTGCCAGCCTGCTGTTCAGCATCACCGTACCGGCGTCATCCTGGGCAGGAAGCAGCGTAGACATCCTGTTGCTTCATCAAACAAGTGGGTACACCATCGGGGATACTTCCTTGCAGCTTGAGGTCCTCCCTGTCGCGAGTTGGCGATTGAACCTCACAGGAGCCGATTTGGAAATCGAACCGTCCGGTGAAAACATCACGCTCCAACTTGAACACACGGGCAACAGTTACGAGACGCCCTATTTCACCAAAGCAGGAGCAGGATGGAACATCACGTTGCCAACCAATTCGACGCAGGTTGCACCTTTTGCGACCACGACATTCGTGGTGCATGTCCAGCCCCCTGAAGATGCCATTGCCGGTGAAATTGGTGTGTTGCGCATCCGTATTACGGGCAACGATACAAGTGGGATGATCGAAGAAGAAATACCGGTCAAGGTTGGAGCTCATCCACAACTCAGCATCGACCACCGCAGCACATGGAAGGTGAACGAATTCGGAGGCTATCCAACGGCATGGGTCGAAAACCAAGGGAACGATGTGGCCATCCTTACATTGGATGTTGCCTCCCTGCCAGAGGGATGGTCAACGCAGCAAGGGGCGCAGATGGTGTTGGCACCTGGCTCGTTCGCAGGTATTCCCTTGGACCTCACACCCGCAGCGGATTGGAATCAACAACGATTTTTGGTGACCATCAACATTCATCATCCACTTTTAGGCACACTAGCACACACCATCGAGGTCGAGCATTCATCGGTCTCCTTTGCACAATCTCCCGTCCGGGATGGCTACGCAGGAACCATGCAGTCCGTTGCCGTCAACGACCTCGCTGATGGAAACACGACCTTCACGGGCGACTTAGACGTCAACGTCGGCGACGCCACCTTAGGGTTTGCACAACCGAGTACCACCGGTGAGCATGTCCTTGGATTCGCCTCGTCCCAGGGCCAAGGAAACCTATCGCTTTACACCGTTTCCCGCACCTATCCCAACGCTGCTATGACGTGTTCCTTCCTGCCGAACGCCTTTGACCAACTCGGCCGAACAAGCTTGAGCGGCGTGATTGGAACGTGTGACCTCGAAGCTGGCACTGGAGGCGACCTGCGTGCTGTGTTGACCTTGGTCACCACAAACGGCGAACGCATCCCGCTCGCCGAAGACCGATGGACTGTCCCGGAAGGAACGACCCAACGCGTCAACGTCACCGTCGATGGTTGGGACCCTGATGCTGGTTTACTGACGATTGAATTGAGTGGATACGACCAGTTCGGACGTACCTTGGAGGCGGAGCAAACCGATGCCGTTGCACGAGAGAGTGGATGGAACATCGGTATCAATTCACTCTCCACCGACGGAGACATCCGAGTGGGCATCAAACGTACGGGTTACAGCGTCCTGGCCGATGCTGTCTGTGAACTGACGGTTGAGGCATCCGGGGGTTGGACCACCACCTACATCGTCGATGTGGCCTATGCTGAATTTGCTCCTGTCGTGTCCATTGAAGTCCCTCAACATGTCGAAAAGGATGAGAAAGTCACCGTGAGCCTTGCATGCAGCGTACCCTTTGACATTGATGACAACCCAGAGGACGACACCATGAGCGCTTACTACAAACCTGAAAGCATTCTCACGGTATCCTCCAACGATGTGGGATGGATCGTCGGCATTGCTGCGGTCATGTTTGCGCTTGCGTGGTTTGGCGGGGTCGTTCAATCTCCTTCGGCCAAGCGCACTGCTGACCAACCCCGTAGTTCAGGAACGGGTGCTGCAGCCAAGCCATCAACCAAGAACCCAGAAAAGACAGAACCCAATGCTGGCGAAACCGAGCCTGAAATCATCGAGGATATCAGTGTTGAGCAAGAACATGAACTGGCAGAAAACGAGGTCGAGGTTGAGGCATTGAATGAACAGGCGCATGTGGATTTGATCGAGGTCATTGAAACACCAAACGAGGAACCTGATTCAATAGACGCAAGCGGACGACTCGCCTCTATCCGACAAGAGATGGGGGAGAACCAAACACCTGATCGTCAAGGGGATATCGAGGATCGAATGAAGCGGTTCTTCGGAGATTCGTGAACAAAGCCTCATGCAAGCCCTTAACCCGAAAGGCGTTCCCCAAGGTGCATGGATGAATTGTCGGCATCGACAACCACCCCGTTTTACACCCTGGATGCCTTTGATGGGCGTCTCGCCGCGGAAACGATGCGTGCCATTGAACATGCCATCAACAGCGAATGTGAACCGTGGACAAGGCTCATGGAACAAGATCCAGAACTGAGACAACGTTTGGTCGACCAGGGAATCGCTGAGCCAGAACAGTTCGCAACCATTCAGTGGGATGCTGCAACGTTGCTCTTTACCATGTGTGTTGAACTTGCCTCCGATGGTCGCCCGCTTCCCATCGGTGAGACACTCACCAAGGAGCGGTTCGGACGGTTCCCGCACGGAAACGGTTCAGCCTTGGCCTACTTGTTGGAATACATCCGCCCAAACAGAAGTGTAACTGAACACGACGGTCAAAGCATCTATGACGACCTGATTGAACTGCTGAAGCAACTTGCTGAAGGTTGTACTGAACCGCACAGAGGGCATGACATGTTCGAAAACGGCTTTGGCGGGATGCGGATATGCGGCTACCTTTCTGCAGAAGATGTTCAACTTCTCCGGCGGCATCTCGCCAGCAGAGCATGGACGGTCTCGTACGATGAACCGCTTGATGGAGGCGTCGCCGATGTGGCGAAGCACTTCACAACGTTGCTCAAGGCCGCTGAACGAAGGCGAGTAGGCCTCGCCTTCCGGACGCACCAATGAGGCATCAGAACGTCTGCGACGTCAAACGCTCGTACATCGACGCGTAGAGCGCTGCGGTTTCATCGATCACCGATTGCGGAAGGGCAGGAATCGGTGGTTCCTCCGTACCTGCATCCCTCGCAACTTTGAGAGCCGCTTGATGCCCTGTTTCAATGTAGTGCGCACGAACGAATTCCTTGGAGAGTTCAATGCACTCTCCGTTGGCGTAGGCCGCTGCGTCCCACCATCGATCTTCGTCAAGGGTTCCAAACGTGTCAACCAACACCACTTCTCTGTTGGTACCAAGGGCGAATTCTTTCTTTCCGTCAACGTGAATCAAACCGTTCTTGGCCGCCTCTCGCTCAATGATTTCATCAACTGCAAGTGCAGCAGCGACAATGGCTTCGTACTCCTCATCGGTGATGTTGGAGATTTCCAAAGCCTCCTCACGACCGATGTTTCGGTCGAAGGTTTCGAATTTGGTGGTGACTTCGACAAAGGGTTGAGCGAGTTTCACCCCGTATTCACAATCAGGTGCGACACCAAGGGCTTCAGCCGACAATTCACCGCGTTGGAAGCGACGCCAGGCTGAGCCTGAAAGATAGTGCCGAACAATCACCTCAAGGGGTACGAACACCCATTCCATATCTCGAGGAATCGCACCTGGCTCTTTGATGACTTTGACCTTACGAACGAGACAGCGGTCAGCGTGATTCACTTCAATCAAGTGTGTTTTGCAAATACCGGCTTCTTCAACCAACTTGAACCAGTGTGCTGTGGTTCGGTTAAGGGATTCCCCTTTCCGTGGAATGAGCGACGGAATGATTTGGTCAAACACTGAAATTTGATTGGTAAATCTGAATTCCAAAATCTCTGGGTCATCGGTTGACCACACTTGCTTCACTTTGCCTTGGTAGAGCATTTCTCCCATGACGCGTCAACCCCTGAAAAAGGCCTTTGAACCTTTCAGCCCATACATTTGGTCAAAGGAATCCAAGAGCATCTTCAATTCGATTCAATTCTGGCCCAGTTGTTTGTGTGCCGCTGACAGCACCGGAGTTCGATGCGCATACACCAGCGCCGACGTAGGGCGAACCAAACGAAACGGTACCCACCATGGGTTTGACACCGAGGACGTCCTCAATCAGCATGGCTTCATCAGGCGTTACATCAGGGTGCAGGAGGACCCCCTGGTCGTTGGCCACCGCAAGGCTTCCAACCACGTCTTGGCCTGCAACAGTGGTTGAAGCGACGTCCACTGCAAGGACTTCGGCAAGAATCTCCAGACCTTCTTGGGGAATACTGGGCGAAACAACAGCCCCTCGTTCATTCACCACCAGAAGGTTGCCTGCGGTGTTCACGCCACCTTCCATCACGACCACATCGCCAAACGAAGTGAGGCGATCGATGTCGCTTTCCGTAGCGATGTCCGCAACAGCAATCCCACGGCTGTTTCCACACACCAGTGCGCCAACGAGGTTGGAACCACCAATGGAAAGGGGTTGAAGTTCCAAACCCAAGGTTGCGTCAATGGTTTGAATCACCGGTTCTGGTAGCTCAGGAGGATGGAACAACACCTTTCCAACCGGGGCAAGATGAATGCCCACCTGGTCGCTGCCGAAAATATCCACCGTGTCGATTGGCATGTACTCATCACGACCTTATGGTGACTGTTCTAAAACGTGGTGTTTTCGAGGTTCCCGAAAAACGCAAAAAAGGCCGGCCTCCATAGGAGGTCCGGCCTTAAGCGCCCTAACGGGTCGAGGATACCCGAGGTGAAAAGAGAGGGGCACAGTGACTTCCTTTCCCGTGGACTCTCGTAC
>JAYQAK010000025.1:7857-18958 GCA_038136695.1 Candidatus Poseidonia sp. | reverse complement strand
CACGACCTTGGGAAGCGGTCGGTCGTGAGGGACACTGGTCATGGCGGTGATGTCCATGTTTTTTGGATGGATGGCAATGGCCGCCATGTGGGAGGCTGCAGGCCCCAAAATTTCACTCGGTCGTGGACGGCCATCCATCATCGCACCACGCTGATTGGAAGCCGGTGCATCGGCCAGCCGTTCGGTCATTCCTGGTTCAAGATTCAGGATGTTTTGATGGACGGCAGCCATCCATTCCGCTTGCGTTGGCGGACGAACTTCCCACGCCCCTTCCAGCGCATCAACCGTCTGCTTGAACACGTTTCCACCCATGATGGCGGTGGCGAGTTCATCAACATCCTCCGAGGTGAGGGTCTGCATGGGACCTTCGCCGTTGTCCTCTTTTGCGTTCAAGCCCATGGCGTTGGTCACCTCGGCGGTGGTGAGCGGATGGGCCATGACAAAAAACGCCGGAAGCCGTGCCTCGTAAGCAGGTCGTTGATTGGCATACATCCAGCCGCCTTTGGTGCTGCCGAGAATCGGCTTGCTGGCGGTCACGGGGACAAATTCAATCCCGTTGAGGTTGATGTTCACCCGATCGCCTCACTTGAGCGTCGCTTCCATTCGCCGATACCATGCGATGCCGTTCGTGTGGGATTCAAGTTGGTGAAATTGCGGAAACGGTGAGATGGAACGCATGTAACCGAAGGCCGCCATGTCCACGAGACAGGGGGCTTCACCGCCGAAGAACGGCTGGCCGTTGTGGGCTTGTGTGAATTCCGTGAGGAGGTCGTGCCAGAGCTGCTTTGGTTTTCGCCCGTCGTTCTTCACCCGTTTTCGTGCGATGATGCCCCACATGATGGGGAATCCAGCCCACGCGTACAATCGCTTCGAAAAGAAACCGAATTTCTCGATTTTTGAGATTCGCGTGGTGGTCTTGAGCGAGGAGCCGAGGCTGCCGTAGAGGATGGGTACCGTCGCTTTCGAGAGGTGCGTGTCAACCCACGTCAACCATTCGTCCTGCCTCGCTTTGTCACCCATGGCCGCCATCTTTCCGCCGTTGTAGGTCGCATCCAAATGCTTCAACACCGGTGTGGAATCCACGAAGTGCGCTCCTTGCTCGTCGGTGAACACAGGAACTTTTCCCCAGTCGCCGGCAAAGGCGACCTCTTTCTTGATCTTCATCCCGTTGACGGGGACGTACTCCACCTCCATACCGAGGTGCTCGATCATGCCTCGTACCTTCCAGCAGAAGGGGCAGGAATGGAGGATGTGGAGGGTAGGCGTTTGAGCCATACAATTGCCTGTAAGGCCTCCTTCTTCAAGGCTCGTTCTCGTCAGTATCGGGTCGCCAACCGGCTTTCCAAAAGTCGAGGTTGTCCAACCACGCCAACCATTCCGTGTCGCTGCAGGTCAAGAGACGAAAGGCACGAGCCTCCAACCCTTCACGAAGGGACGGCGCCATGTCACCGCGCTGTTGAGCGTCCATCCACTCCACTTGCATTTGGCGAATTTGGCGGCGGGCTTCTTCGGGTTGGTCGAAATTCATTTCACATGCATCTCGCAACTCAGCAAGCCAGGTGCGGGTGTCCTTGAGAATCGGATCGTTTGGATTGGAATCGGGGCCTTTGCGTCTCCCAAACGGCCACCATCCCATGGCAATGCCTCGCTGTTGTGGTTCATGGACTTGTTTATTCTCCAACGAATTGAAGTGGACCAGCCTCGAGGATGATGCATGGGGCGACTGGTGATTCACACGCACGGCGCGCCCAAGGAAAAAGCGGCGAGAACCTTGCTCGAAATGTACGCTCAGCGACTCAAAGCCAGTGGCGTCAAACTCGAATACCATTCATCGAAGGACCCCGGGGATGCCTATGTTCGCCGCTTGCTTGATCTCGGGGGCACGGTGGTGCTGCTTGACGAAGGCGGTGAACAGATGGACTCGCTCACCTTTGCTCGACGTGTTGAACAGTGGCAATTGTCCACCCAAACCGTTCATCTTGCTATCGGGCCAGCAGCCGGTTGGCCAGCGAACCCCGAACTTGCGGCCATGGGCCGATGTTCGCTCTCGTCGATGACGTTTCCCCACGAACTTGCAGCGGTGATGTTGGCCGAACAGGTGTATCGCGCCACGGAAATAGTGCGAGGAACGGGTTATCACAAAGCATGAAAGCATCCCGTGGAAACAGACGAATGGAGGGCACCCATGTTTCTGGACGAGGCGACGGCCAAGACCTTGGTTCTGGTGGCTTGGTTTATCGTCTCGGGAAGCTTGCTCTTGGGGAGCCGCCATCAACCGTTTCCCGAAATTTCAGGAAGGTTTGGTTGGCTGCTGCTGTCTCTGGCCGCCCTGTTGGCGATTGGCGAACAAGCACCCCGGCCGATGCCGCTGACCACCTTGCTGGTCGTCACCCTTGGTTTTGGTTCAGCAGGTGTCTTGGTCGGCGTGCACCACATGGTGCGAACACGGCGTGACGTGTTTATCGCTCCAATGTCGGGCTTCTTTTTTTGCATCGGCGCAGGTGGATTGATGGTCTTGACCTGGTCCAGTTTGACGGTGTTTGAACACTGGGCAGGGTTCGTTCTGCTGGTCCTCTTGGGAGGCGGACAAACCTGGTTGGTGTTTCGCGGGCTGCTCATCGGCCGCCTTCCTCTGGCATGGAGTCAAGCAGGTATGGTCGCTCTTCAGCGAGGTCAACTTCACGGACCTCACGGCGCCCTTGCGTGCTTTGAGCGAGGATGGGACGCTGATGAAGAGCACCTCAATCCGATGGCCTACGCTGCCCTTCATCGCATCCATCAGTTCCTTGGCCAGTCCGCTGAAGCAACAAGGTGGCTGGAAGCCTTCGAAGATGCAGGAGGTGAGGCTGCGGTTGCGCCCGAGTGGTTGGGTGCCATCGATGCGGCTTTGGATTCCATGAACCAGCATTCTTCAGGCGAAGATGTGTCCGATGATGACTCGGAAGAGGGCTGAAAGTGCTCTTTTCCGGGGACGTATTGAGCATTTGAAACGAGGACTTATATTCCTTGACGCCGATGTATTACCATGAAACATACGAAGCGGAACATCAACGACTGGCCCATGGGGAACATCCTCTGGTTTGCCGTGTTGATTTGGTTCTCATCGAGTCTTCTCTCCCAGTCCGCCTACATGGCCATCCATGGCCTGCCTTACGATTCGATCTCCATGCTCAAGACGCTGGGCCCGGTGTACTACCTGATTGTGCTTTTTGAACTCGCCATGTGGGGCGGTTTACTCCTGATGGGATATTACAAACTCTCCAAGACCCGTCGCACGGGCGGAGCCACGCCGCCTTCCACGCAAGCAAGTTGAGACGGGTGTTCATTTCTGGCTCAAAAACAAGGTTTTCTCATCTCGCTCTTCCGATGAATTGAAAGGGCGTCAAGTAGAGGCGCACTCGTGACTATACCTCCGGACCAACCTTCTTTTTCGGGACTCCCGATGGAGTTGGACGAACTTTCACCGGATGCAGATATGCCGTATCCGCTCCCCGAAGGTGCGATGGTGGTGACCATTGAACAAGCACGTGCTTCGCTCGTTGAAGCCAGCAACGTGCTCATGGTGCTTCAGGCCATGAGCGACGAAGCCCACGATTTGACCGATGAATTGGAATTGCTGCTGGACCGTTACCCGATGACGCACCCGCACGTTATGGAAGTGGCCGAGCATCTGGGGCAGTTGGTAACACAATGGCAAGCCAACGTTGAGCGATTGGAATCGGTGGGTGCACGCATTGTGTCCATGGATCCCGGGCGATTGGAATGGTACGGCGTGGTGGACCATCGAATGGCCTTGTTTTCTTGGGCGGTTGGTGAGCCTGATATTGAGTGGTACTATCGAATGGAGGAAGGTTTCCCTTCCCGCAAACCCCTCATAGAGGCATGACCTCGCACGACCGAGGACGACGGCATGGTCAAGATCAATCGCGTGTACACCGGCGGCGGCGATGGCGGAGAATCCTCCTTGGTGGACGGTTCGCGTCGGCGCAAGTCCGACCCACGATTCGACGTTGTCGGCCTGTGCGATGAACTCAACAGCTGGGTCGGTGCGGTGCTGATGGAACTGGCTCGCCTCCCAGCCCACGAAGATGGCGGTGACCGCACGACGGTTCAACGCGTCCAAACCGTGGCTTCAGAAGCGCTGTCACGGGTTCAAAACGAACTGTTTGATCTTGGTGCAGAGTTGGCTTGTCCACCCGACAACCTTCCTGACTACATGGTGCTGCTGTCCGAGGCACAAACCGATGTCCTGGTCCAAGAGATGGATGCTTGGCTTGAGCACCTCGAGGCGTTGACCAGTTTCATCCTCCCCACCGGTTCACCTCCCGTGGCCTTCGCCCACCTCGCCCGAACCGTGACGCGACGTTTGGAGCGGGCGGTGGTGTTCCTGGCGGAGCGCGAAGGCGACGACGCTGTCCGTCATGTGGTCAAGGTGTACCTCAACCGGCTTTCGGATTGGTTCTTCGTCTTGGGCCGATGGATGAGTGCAACGCTCAACGAAGAGGAAACCTTGTGGGTGCCGCTTGGGCAACGTCCCGCAGAACAGGGGGTCGCTCACCGGGTAGCCCAGATGCGTTCCAACGATGAGGATTTGTCGTCGATTTGATCACTGCTGACCGTGCAGTTCAACGAACAAGCGCGCCCGTTCAACGATGGTTCTCGTTTCGTCGTGTGAGATGGTCTCCAGCGCTTGGTCCCAATCCAGCCACAGGTAGCCTCGATGTTCGTGCGAAAGCGAGACCTCCATGGTCTCGGTTTCCGCAACGTACCAGAAGACCTCCTTTTCCCTGCGCTTTCCCTTGTGACGGTAGGTGTATTCCGTTCGCTCTTCAAACCCTTCGAGGATGTTGACGTCACTGATGCCGGTTTCTTCCGCGAGTTCTCGCAACATGGTGCTCTGCCGATCCTCATCGTCGTCTTCGACGTGTCCTTTTGGGAGGTCCCAATGGCCTTGCGGGTATTGGAGCAAGAGTACGGTGCCAAAATTGACCAACACCACGCCGCACGAGGTCTCCATGGTGCATCGGCGGTGCTTCTTGTTCATGGTCGTAACGGGGAATCGCCACCCAAGTTTGATGAATCGGACCTCAGCCCTTCCTCCATGGCCATTGAACCGCTGGCGGAAGGGGATGTTCCCTACTACCACCGCATCGTGGCCGATTCCGACATGGACGGGCTGTTTGGAGCAGCCGTGCTCAAAGCCTATCGGCCCGAGGCTGAAGTGATCTTTTCCCACGCCGCAGCCGTTCGTTCGGGACTGGTGGACGGATTGATTGACCGCTCAACGGCGCTCGTGGACCTCCCGTTTCATCCCCAATGCGGCTGGTACGTGGACCATCACCTGACCAATCGCCCCTCGGAAGCAGAGGCGTCGGCGTTTGCACAAAACGGGGGCACGCAACATTGGGAGGACACGCCCTCCGCTGCTCGCCTCGCCTACGAATTGCTGGCCAACATCACCGACATGCGTCATCTCGCTCCGATGATGCCGGTGGTGGATGCGTTGGATTCCGGTGGCATCACGAAGGAGGACTTCATCGAAGACGGCCCGTTGTTGCAACTGTCGAGAACGTGCACGTCTCGCGACCCCACCTACATGCTCCATCTGGTCGACTTGTTGACCAGTGGTGCCTCGTTTGAGGCCATCGTCGGCGATGAACGCGTGCGGCAACGGATGGACGAGGTGGTGGCCGAGCGCACCCGTGCTTTGGAACATGTGGCAGCGAACACCACGATCGTTGACCGCTTGGCGATTTGTCGTTTTGACGAAACCCCACTTCGTTCAAACGGGTACCTCGTGACTGCATGGGCAGGCGACCGTGCCGATGCGTGTTGCATCGTTCACGGCTATGCCGACGGCGATCTTTCTCAACCCGACCGTCCTCCTCTTTCGGCCAGTTTCTACGCCAACTCCTTTTTGCCGGAAGGTCAAGGCAGGTTCGACCTTTCTCGTCTCGCAACGGCGCTTGATCCGACCGGTGGAGGGCACGTGAATGCCTGCGGATGCCGAATTCAGCCACCTGGATTGGCATCCAATCTGGAACACTGGCTCTCCATGTGGGCGCAGCGGAACGACCTGCTGGCGCTTTGATGCTCAGAATTTCTGCATCGAGGTCGTGTTCGTGGAGTTTTCAATGTCCTCCTCCACTTCCACCTCTTCTACCGGCGCCGAATCGGTGGCCGGCTTGAGTTTCTTGACCGTCGCCTTGAGGACTTCGAACTCAATTTCGAGGTCCTCAAGCGCCTCTCGGGTGTCATCGAGGTGTTTCTCAACACGCTTCATGACTTTGTTGACTTTCTTCAACGTACGGTCCTTCGCCATGAACAGGCCTCAAATGAAGGTCATTTGAAGGTTATCCCCGCCGACAGGGCCGCTACTCCTGTTCGCTGTTCAACGCCATCAAGTGGGCAGAGGCCTCGAGTTTTGGCTCTGTGGAGCCCTTGAGGAAGGACGGTGCCCACCAGTTCCACTTGCCCATCAAACGCATCGTCGACGGGACCACCAAGGCCCTGACGAGGGTGGCATCGATGAGGATGGCGAGGGCCAAGCCCAGCCCGATTTGCTTGAGGATGATGACCGATGACAGCCCAAACGCACTGAAGACCACCACCATGATGGCGGCGGCTCCGGTGATGAGGCCTCCCGTCTTCTGCAGCCCGTTGGCCACGGCAAGGGTGTTGTCACCGGTTCGCTCCCATTCTTCGTGAATGCGAGAGAGCATCAACACCTCGTAGTCCATGGATAAACCAAAGACGATGCAGAACATGATGACGGGGTTGCCTGAATCGATGGGTTGTGCGGTGAAATTCAACAGGGATTCACCGTACCCCCACTGGAACACCCACACCAACATGCCGAAGGAGGCTGAGATGGAGAGGATGTTCATGGCGATGGCCTTGATCGGGATGATGACCGAGCGAACCTGAAGGAAAATGAGCAAAATGGTGGCGATGAGGATGAACGCCAGTGCTCGAGGCAAGTTGTCGGCAATGGCGTCGAGATTGTCCGCATTGTAGGCGGCGAAACCGGCCACGAGCAGACGGTCGTTCTCCCCGGTGAAGTCGTTGAGGAAACCGTCACGGTCGTTTCGGATGTCCTCCACCATCATTCTGGAATCAACGTTGGTTTGGGCCCCCACCAGTTGGAGCGTGATCATGGTTGCGTTGTCACCCACCAAGGCCGAACGCAAACTTTCCCGCATGGCGACTTGTTCTGCAGGCAACCATTCGTCCTCGGTTTGCCAAAATTGCAGCACATCCTCCACGGTCATGTTGGCCGAAGGCAACCCTACACCGATACCTCCCGATGCTCTTGAGTCGTTGAGCAGGTCGCTGATGTAGGCATGCTGAATCCGGAGGTTTGCCTCTGAAAGCGGGTCGGCTCCATCGGTATCGATGACGAGGAAGATGGAGTTCGCTGCTTGGTCGGGCCAGTGTTCATCGATGAGCTCCATGCCTTGTCGGGATTCGTCATCGGGTGGCAGCGCCTTCCACGAGGAGAGTGAAAATTCAGCGTAGGCAAACGGCAATCCGGCACCAATCAGCAGCACCAGCGTGGGAACGAGAACCGCCCAAGGCCGGTCCATTACTCGCTTGGCGATGCGAGCCCACATGCCGTCGTCTTTGGCCGACATGTCCAGCGCAAAGGGGATGGTGCCTTTGTTGACACGAGGGCCCAGCCACGCCATCACCGCAGGGAGGACGATGGTTGAATACACCATGGCGATGGTGACGGCGATGGTGCCCCCGATGCCGAGCGAAGGCAGCGAGGTGTTGGTGAAAAAGAGCATCCCCATCAAACCGATAGCGACGGTGATGCCGGAATAGAAGACCGCCTTTCCAGCGGTGGCACAACTCATGGCCGTGGCGGTTCGCACATCGTGGCCTCGTGCCAGTTCTTCACGGAAACGGTTCACCAAGAAGAGGGAGTAATCAATGGACACACCAATGCCAATCAGCGAGATGATGTTGGTTGCGTAGACCGTGACATCGGTGACGTTGGAGAGCCAAATCGTCATGCCGATGGCGGCAAGCACGGTCCCAACGCCCACACCAACCGGCAGGAGCGCAGCGACAACGGAGCCAAACACGATCCCGAGAATCAAAATCGAGAGAGGCCCAGAAATCAATTCAGCCTTGATGAGGTCGTTTTTGATGCGGTCATCGAAGGTCCAATCGATGGCGATGCCGTCCGTCATCCAACCCTCAAACCCGTCTTCGATACCAATCGAATCGTGCACGTCGTTCATGATGGCTTTTGCATCCTTCCGGTCAGTGGCGAACCTCACGACGTTGATGGCGTAGGCACCTTCGTCCGTTTGCACAAACACGTCGTCTCGGTCAACGTCATCGGCCTCCCAAGAGTAGTCGATGGTCACATCGGCACGGGATGCAAACGGGGCCAAGGCGGCAACGACCGCTTCCTGCCAGGCAGCGCTTGTGTCGTTCAAGGAAGGGTGATGGACCAGATACCTGAGGGTCTGGCCGCCGTCGTCATCATCGTTTCCAAAGCGTTCGGCGATGAGTCGTCCCGCATTGACCGATTCAACATCGTCCTCTCCAAATCCTTCAGCCCAATCAGCGCCCATGGACATGAGGCCGGTCATCAGGATACACGAGACAAGACCGAACGCCATCATCGTCATTCGGTGGTCGTGAATGAACAAGCCGAGTCGGAAGAAGGCGCGGTTTTTGAGGACTTCGGGGTCGGTTGCACCTTCCATATTTCCGCCGACCGGAAAGGTGTATTTGAATCGGCGTCTCTGCTCCAAACACCACGTGTTGCTCCACTTACCTCCTCTTGTTTGAGGCACGTTGATGGACTGGGTGCTGTCAAGAGCAACCATGAATCTCAAAGAGCACATCCGAGGCATTGCGGACTTCCCCATTGAGGGAATTTTGTTCTATGATATCGCCACCTTGTTGCGCGAGCCTGCTGCGCTCAAGCACTGCCTGGACGCTTTGGAAACACAACTGCGGGCATGGCAACCCGATGTGGTGGCGGGAATCGAAAGTCGCGGCTTTCTCTTTGCCGTCCCGCTCGCCCAGCGACTTGGCTTGCCGATGATGATGATTCGTAAACAAGGAAAACTCCCCGGACCAACGCACGCCCTCACCTACGACCTTGAGTACGGAACGGACACCATCGAAATTCAAACCGACGCCCTCGAGGAGGGACAGCGGGTGGTGATTTTGGACGATCTTCTTGCAACGGGCGGCACGTTGGCCGCCTCGGTTGAGTTGTGCACTTCAGTTGGAGCCGAGGTGGTGGGCTGCGGCGTCGTGATCGACCTCACCTTCCTCAACGGGCGTGATGCGGTGAACGCACCCGTTCATGCACTGGTGGCCTACGACAGCTGACGGTCGGGTTCAAAACCTGCATTTTTCGTAATGAGAGGCCGATTTTGGCACCCGAAGTATATTAACCCCTCTATGGGTAAGTTGATACAACCCTAAAGGAGAAATGAACATGGGATTTGAGCAAGATATTGGAAATTACTTCAAGTTTGAAGAACGAGGTGCCACCTTAAATGGCGAATTGAGAGCCGGATTGACGACCTTCCTGACGATGGCGTACATCCTGCTCGTGAACCCAGCCATGCTGAGTGTTGGTGGTATTCCGTTCGACGATGCGTTGTTTGCAACGGCCATCGCCGCCTTTGTTGGCTGTGTGGTCATGGGGTTGTGGGCCAACCTTCCCTTTGCTTTGGCACCGGGAATGGGCTTGAACGCCTACTTCACCTTCGCCGTTGTGCTCGGTATGGGCATCGATTGGAAGATTGCCCTCGCCGCTGTGCTGGTTGAAGGTGTCATCTTCCTCATCATTTCGATTCCTCAAATCGGATGGCGAACCAAGATGATCAACGCCATCCCCAAAGACCTGAAGATTGCAACGGGCGCAGGTATCGGTATGTTCCTCGCCATCATCGGTCTTCGTGAAATGGGCTGGATTCAGGATGACGGCGCTACGCTCGTCAACCTCGCCACCACCGAGGCCTGGGGCGCTGGTGATTACGCCATCTACCAGCACGGTGCTGTCATCTCCATGGTCGCCCTCATCGCCATTGCCGTGATGATGGCCCGTGGCATCAAGGGCGCCATCATTTACGGTATCCTCGGAGCCTCTCTTTTCGGCTGGCTCGTGGGTGCTTACGACCCCTACAACGACTTCGCCGCTGGCGGTGCAGGTTGGGGCTCTGCGGAAGCCACGTGGCCCGAGGAAATCTTCGGATTTGTCGGGATGCCTGAGGAATCTCTTGGGGCCGCCTTTGGTGCCCTTAGCGACGTTGGTGACAACCTCGCCGACTTCATGCTGGTCATGATCGCTTTCCTCTTCGTGGACATCTTCGACACCGCTGGAACCCTCTACTCCGTGGGCCGCCAAGCCGGCTACGTCAACGAGGACGACGAACTCCAGAACTCCGAAGAGGCCTTCATGTCCGATGCTGCCGCCACCATCGCCGGTGCCATCTGCGGTACCAGCACGACCACCACCTACATCGAATCCGCTGCAGGTGTTGAAGAAGGTGGCAAGACCGGATTGACCGCCATCACCGTCGGTGTCTTGATGCTCTCCGGTCTGTTCTTGGCCGGTCTGTTCAAGGCCATTCCCACTTTCGCTGCCGCCTGTGCCCTCGTGATCATCGGCGGCATGATGATGAAGCAAGCCACGGAAATCGACTGGGACGACAAGGAAATGGTGCTCCCCGCCTTCTTGACGATGGTTTTGATGCCGTTCACCTACTCCATCGCTGACGGTATCGCTTGGGGTGTCATCTCCTACGTGGCCATCAAGTTGGGCATGGGCAAGGCCGACGAGCCAAGCCCCATCATGTACGGTATTGCCGTGTTCATGCTGATGTTCTACCTTGGTCCAGGCGACCAATCGACCTTCGGTTGGTTGTTCAGCACGATCTTCTGAGCACCGCAAGGTGCCCCGACGGCGTGAGGTGTGGGTTGGCCGAAGGCTGGCTCACATGAGCACATCAAAGGTGTAGATGAAGCCCAAGAAGGCGTGGATGAACACGAGGTAAATGATCAGGTCAGCGGCTCGTCCGTGCTTGAGTTTGGCAGCGGCGAAGGATTCTCCTGCTTCCCGTTG
>JAYQAK010000025.1:0-7757 GCA_038136695.1 Candidatus Poseidonia sp. | reverse complement strand
CGGCTCGTCCGTGCTTGAGTTTGGCAGCGGCGAAGGATTCTCCTGCTTCCCGTTGTGCTCGAGCTTGCTTGCCGTAGCGGGTCATCACGACCATCAAGGCGAAGCCCACCGGGCCCATGAAACCGTGGAGGGATTGCGGAACGAGGGAACCCAACGGGTCGCCATCGACATACCAACCGTTCACGGCCCGTCCGAAGAACGCCACGAGGATGACCACACCCGTCGCCCAAAGAAGGCGTTCACCGTTGGCTTCGTGTCGTGCAAGGTGGAGCGCTCGCTCTTCCCCTTTCAGTGTGTAGGAGGTCTTGCGCCACGAGTACTGCCACCAGACCCACGCCACCAAGCCCGTGGCCAAGACGGGGTGGAGAAGGAGCGCAACAAGTTGAACGGTGTCCATGGGAGACTCAACGAGGCCGAAGCAACATGGGTTCAAGGAGGTATGCGTTGACCACGGCCCCCCATTCTCGGTCGGCGGTGGATTGAAAGGGCTCTCGTCGTGGGGAGCCATGAGGGGAGGGAACGTTGGACGAAGCCTACATGGAAACGTGCCTCAAGGCTGCGTTTTCACGACCCATGTCGGGCAATCTCCGCGTCTCCGCAATGAATCGCGAATCGGCCTCCAAGATGCTCGATAAACCGCTGATGGCGGTGCTCATCGTCGCTGCTCATGAAATGGAACCTCCAGCAGCGGACGATGAAGAGGAGTCCAATGTGCCAAAACGCTCGCCGATGAATCGGCCCAGAAGCCGAGGCCGGCGCACAGGCCGTCAATCGGGACCTTCGTTCATGAAATGGTTGCCAGAGGCGGAAGAGGTCATCGAACAAGAGCCTTACATGCCGGCCTTCCGTCTTGCCGTGTTGTTGATTCGCAAACAACTTGACAGCGACAGTTGGGACGAAGCATGGAACGCCAACGAGGTGACTCTTCGTGAAACTTGCATGGAGGAAGGCGTGCACCCCGTGTGGCACCTTATCGGTGAAAAGACCCCGCTGCTGGGGCAGTTCCTTGCGTTTCCCAAGGCTAAGGTCGCTAAAGCGAGCAAAAAAACCACGATGGGCACGGATTTCTTCTGGGTCGATCCTCGTGACCGTGCATCGTTGGCCACAGTCGTCAAATTGGCCGGTGCTGGCGTTCACGACCCCGACATCAAGGTGGCGTTTCAGAAGGTGACCAATCAACTCTCAGGGGGCCGAACGTTGTCCCTTGACGACCCTTTGCTCGACCTCGAAGGCTCGCTTGCCTTTGTGCCCTATCTCCTGCACTTGTACACCGGTGCCGAGGCCCCCGAGGCTCTCGTTGACCACTGTGCCAAGGCGGATGCGGCACTTTTGGAAGCCCTGCAAGATTTCCAGGCGCTGTTGGCAGGTCAGGTCAACGATTGGGCCACCGTTCATGCGTTGGACGGCAGCGATGCGTTGAGCCTCGCTCGACGCACCTTGGCTTGGCAACACGCTCCCGAAGAAGCGGAGAACAGTTCATCGGACACCCTCGAACAAGGGCTTGCCCTCCTTCAGGATGCCAACATCCACGAAGGACGAGATCGTCTGACGTGGTGGCGGCTCCATGCCCTGCTCCGAGAGGGCAGTCACGACGAAGCCATGACCGTTCTCAACGAGTTGAAACTCGATGCGTCTTCGGACGTGACGGAGTTGTTGCCGCTTGTGATTTCGCTCAACGACGAACGGGCCAACGCCTGGTTGATGCGTTTCATGAACGACGTGGACGAGCAAGCCCTGTTCAACGTGGTTCGTGAGCCACAGTTAGCGGATGGCCTGCGTCTGCACGCTGCCCAACGTCTGTGCGATGAACCAGGAGCGCTGTGGGACGAATCAAAAGGCTACGTGCTTCAGGTCTTGCTCGAATCCATGGACATCGATCGTCTGGCGCGCATGTTGGCGCAGGACGCGATGCTCCCCCTTGCTCATCCCTACACTGCTTTGCTGGTGAGTCATCTCGCACCGTCAACGCTCGACGCCACCCTTCGCTCCACTGTGTTTGCCTGCAGGACCCAAGCGATGCAATCGATTCACGGCGCCGAACTTCCCGATGTCCTCACGCCCATGGGCGAACACCTGCTCTTGTTGATGGAAGGCATTTACAAAGAGGCTCCCGAGGTGGCAGAAGTTCTCAACACCAACGCCTTGCGAGCCTTTTCACCCATCAGCCGAGCCATCGCTGAAGGTGGCGTGGTCAGCGATACACACATTCGCAACCTTCGCAACAGTCTGGATGAACTCGACTTGACCGTCATTGAACGTCGCCTGTTTGAGGTGATGTTGCTGACGCTTTCGCTCAACGGGCACATCCAAGCCTACAGCATCGGCATGGCCAAACCGGACGACGAACAACACCTCGATTCGTTGCTGGCGAATCCCTCGCTACCGCTTCGCTTGATTCGCTCGTTCACCTTCCTGGTCATGGAACACGACCTTGGTTTGCCCAACCTCGTGACGTGGTACACCCAAAACGACCCCCTCTCTCCGTGGGCCCCGCTTGCCCGTGCGGCGTTGTTTGCTTCCAACGGGGACGAACTCAACTCGGCCCGGGAGTACTCACGTGCTGCTGAAATGTTCAGCAAGAAAACTGCAGACGAGGCGCCTTCCGACGACCAACCCCAGGAAAGCGATGACAACGACTCCGCTCTCGCCCTGCCTCTCGCCCTGTACAGAAAGTCGCTCATCCATTATGCACACGCCACGTCGTGGGCCGAAGCCGTCGACTTGCTGGACAGGGTTCCAGCGCTCAAAACGGCCATCACCGAGCGATTCAAACTCTACCTCCGCGTCTGTCACAAAGCGACCACGGACACGAAGGAAGCCGCACGTCTCGTCCGTCTTCACGTTCAACGGCGCATCAAGGTGGAAGAAGAGGACGTCGAAGGCAACATGGTGGAACGCACCCGAACCATCTACAACGAAGAAGAACTCGACTTGCTCCGAAACTACCCCTTCGAACAGGCCCATTTGTTGCCTCCAGAACCCTTCCTCGGGCGCGTCACTGCCGCTTCGACGCACATCGGCAACGATTTGCGCCGTTCACGCACGCACTTTGAACACCAGTTCCGACAGGCCATGCAAGGGTCCTCGCCCTCTTTGGATGAAATCTACGACATTGCCAAGAATGCAGCTGAACAAGGAGCCTTCGAGGGCTTGATGTACCTTGAACGTGCGCAGAACTCGCCGAAATTCCCAGCCGCCTCGCTCAAGCGCCTAGCCATGGTGGAACAATCGCTCTTTTCACTGTACAAAGAACACATTCCAACCTCCAAGCGACGGTTTTTGCACAACTTGTCCCTCAAACCGCTGGTCATCGTTGACACGAATGTTCTGGTCGATGCGCTGGTCGAGAAAGCCTACCAGAGGATGGACCTCGTCGTGGAGACCAACCTCAACATGATCGGGACCAACCGTTTCCATCACATTCTGCTGCATCACGCCAAGGCCAACCGTTTGGCGATGATGATTCCCGAAGACGTTCAGGGCGAGCTGCGTCAGTTTGCCAAGCAACAACGCCTCATGTCGCGCTTCCATGGCGCGATGGTCGACGCCAGCACGCTCGAAACCACGCTCAGCGAGGACACCATGCTGGCCTTGGTGGATGAAGTTCTGGCGGAGTACAACACGTGGTCGCCTACAGCGGCCATGCTTGAAGCGTTGCCAAAGGATACCGAAGACCTCACCTCGTTCTTGCTTCACCACCGCGAGGTGTTTGATGAATTGACGGCCCTCAAGGCCTTGCGCAGCGTGACCGTCCGTACCGAATTGGAGGGCGAGGCCATCTATCCAGAAGCCACGGATTTGGACATCTACCGCTTGGCGATGCACCTGTCGTCGCAGCCCTTGCCCGACATTGGATCGGTGCTGGTGGCAACGATGGACGGTGATTTCACCCTTCTTGACCGAGCCATCGAAGAACGGTTCGGGTTTGGTGTGGCCAAGAACAACCGGTCGCTCAAACCCTGGCTGGCGCATTAAACAAACTGAGGCACGTTGCTTTGGTCGTTTGGTCGAAGCGGCAATTGGGCCAACTCGTCGAGGAATTCTTTGCCCAACAACATGGGGCATTTCATCTGGCTTCGGTCGGCCACCGTCATCTCGACATCGTACGTCACGCGGCCAACGCGCATCTTGGCCACGACCACGTCGCGTTCCTGTGTGCCCATGGCGTTGCGCACTTTCACCGTGCCCACTGGCGTGAGGCCCAAGGCCTTGGCGAGGCCTTCATCGATGGAGCAACGCTTGGCGCCGGTGTCCAATTTGGCTTTGGCACGGATCCACCATTTGCGCTCTTCGGCACCTTTGATACTCACCCAACGGGCATCGTAGGAGCGAGGCATGCGGGCACGTCCTGTTCACATGTGTTGAACCATGGCTTCGCCAAAGGCACTGCATGAGAGCAACGTGGCGTCGTCCATCAAACGTTCGAAGTCGTAGGTGACGGTCTTGTTCGAAATGGCCCCTTCCATGCCTTTCACGATAAGGTCTGCTGCTTCTCGCCAGCCCATGTGACGCAACATCATCTCGGCTGAGAGGATGAGCGAACCGGGGTTGACCTTGTCTTGTCCGGCGTATTTGGGTGCCGTTCCGTGGGTGGCCTCGAAGATGGAAATACCCGTATCGTAGTTGATGTTGGCTCCTGGAGCGATGCCGATGCCACCCACCTGAGCCGCGAGTGCATCGGAGATGTAGTCTCCGTTGAGGTTCATCGTCGTCAGCACGCTGTATTCGGCTGGACGGGTGATGATTTGCTGGAGCATGGCGTCGGCGATGACGTCTTTGATGACGATGGTGTTGCCCGTCTTGGGGTTTTCAAGCGTGCACCACGGGCCACCGTCAAGTTCCGTTGCCCCGAATTCTTCCTTGGCCAGGGTGTAGCCCCAATCTCGGAAGCCACCTTCGGTGAATTTCATGATGTTGCCTTTGTGAACGAGGGTGACGCTCGGCTTGTCGTTGTCGATGGCGTATTGGATGGCGGCGCGCACAATACGGGCCGTGCCTTCTTTGGAAACAGGTTTGATACCGATGCCGGAGGTGTTTGGGAAGCGAATCTTGTCAACGCCCATCTCGTTTTGCAGGAAATCGATGACGCGCTTGACATCATCGCTTTCTGCTTCCCATTCGATGCCAGCGTACACGTCTTCGCTGTTCTCACGGAAGATGATCATGTCAACATCCTGTGGTGCTTTGACGGGCGAGGGGGTGCCGTCGTACCAGCGAACAGGTCGCACACAGGCATAGAGGTCGAGTTTTTGCCTCAGTGCCACGTTTAGCGAGCGAATACCACCGCCCACCGGGGTGGTCAACGGGCCTTTGATGGAGACCAATCCGGCCTTCATGGCGTCCAGCGTGGCTTGAGGCAACCATTCGCCGGTGGCGTTGAAGGCTTTCTCACCGGCGAGAACTTCCGACCAGACAATGCCTCGGTTTCCCCCGTAGGCTTTCTCGACGGCAGCATCAACCACGCGGATCATCACCGGGGTGATGTCCACACCGATTCCGTCGCCCTCAATGTAGTGAATCACAGGGTCGTTGGGGACGTTGAGTGTGCCGTTTTCCATGGTGACGGGTGTTCCTGACATGTCTCTCGTTTTCACCCACAGGCATCTCCTTCAAGAAGCAACCGCCCCTCCTCTGTCCATGCAGGGACGCGTGGAGTGGACAAGTGGCACGGGTATGGTAGGCATCAACGCCTCCGGACAACGAATCGAAATGGATTGGGAAAGCGGGCCATCACCGATGCAATTGACTCTCCAAATGGTGGGGGCGTGTTCTCTGGTGGACGTTGTTATCGGTCTCAAGGAACGCCCGTTCTCCAAAGCCTGGGTTGAGTTGGATTCAACGAGAGCGGAAAGCACACCAAGGCGCTTCACGTCCATGACCATGGTGTACCATGTGGTGGGTGACGTGCCCAAGAAGTTGGTTGAGCGCGTGGTTGAAAAGAGCCACGAAAAATACTGCAGCGTTTCAAACTCCCTCGACCCAACCATCACCATCGATTGGCGGGTTGAGCTTCATGCAGACTCAGAGGCTTGATGGCCGACCTTGCTGATCGAGCGCACGGGCCAAGGCTTGACAGAGTGAATCGTACAACGGCTTCCAACGGGCGTGCAATCCCTTGGGGGCTTGCATCGGTTTCCACTGATTTTCAACCGCCACCACGGTTGCGAAAGGCTTGATCTGGTGTCCGCCCATGTCGATGATGAGCGAGAGATGGTAGGCTTCTCGGTCTCGTTCAACTTTCAGGCTGCTCAGGTCGACATGACCGTTGCCCAAGGAGGCTTGGAGGCGCTCTTCGTCGAGAAGATCTCGGGCAAGCGTGGCCAACAAGTGCTCAACGGTTTCCTGCGTAACCATGGCAGCAGGCGTTTCCTGCACCAACATCGAGGGCTCCTCGTCCTCACCATCGTCGTCCATGAAGGCTGCCAGCGGGTCGTAGGTGTCGAGCGGTGTCGATGCGTTGCCATCGGACTCAATCGGTGTGTTGAGCCCCAACGCTGCGTAGATGTCAATGTCGTCATCGTCGTCCTCGGGAAGACTGAATGCGTCCATCATGGAAAGAAATGGCGTGCTCTTCCTACTTAATGGATGGTTTCTCATGGCCCTTCGTGCATCACGGTTCGTGAACGAAGAAAGCAAGTCTCTTACGAGCCAACCGTGGCGGTTTGGGTGATGCTGGGACGGCGAACGGCGGCGTTGGTTGGGTTTTCCATCCTCGTGTTGCTGGCCAACGTTGCCGTAGCAGTGCCCTCAGGCATCGGTCAAGAGGGCAACGAAGGTTGCTTGTGCCACGCACCTGAATCGACCACCAAGGTGCTGCTTTCGGGCCTTCCTGAGGCGTACGAATCCAACACGACCTACGACCTCACGATCACCGTGGAAAGTCCCGTACCCATTGACGAAGAGAATCACCAAGGCGGGTTTCGAATGTTGATAAGCAACGGAACCTTGGAAGGGAACTCCACCGAGGTTCAAGCATTGGACGGTGGGTGGACCAATACGGAAGCGGGTTCGTATCAGCGGACTTGGTCAATGACGTGGCGTTCTCCCGTGGACAACACCAGCCGAACGGATTTTGTTGTGCACGGCAACGCCGTTAACGGAAACAACGCTCCGACCGAAGACGGTTGGTCCACGCTCGAAGTGGTGGTTCCCGGTGTCGGGTTCGTGGGAGAGGTCTCACCCGACGACGGCATCGATGGACTGAGTTCAACCGACCGCGTCGTGCTGGTCGCAGGTCTCGTAGCGCTGTTAGCACTCGTCTGGGCTGTTGCACGCCCGTGATCAGTTCACGAACTCAATTTGTCGGTTACGAAGGGCTCGCAGCTGCCGATTTTCGGTGGAGCCGTGAATTTGGGGGCTCTTTACACCGGTGATCACGACCATCACTCGGAGGTCGTCACCGTGTTCTTCTTTCGAGTCGGCCCCCCATATGATCTTGGCGTTGGGAGAGATTTGTTCGCTGATGAGTTGGGAGCAACGTTCGGCTTCACCCAGTGTAAGGCTTGGACCACCGATGACGTTGATGAGGGCGCCACGGGCGTCGCTCATGTCCATTTCCAAAAGCGGTGAGTGCAGGGCTTCCATCACGGCCGCCTCGGCACGGCCGGGTCCTTTCGCTGCACCCAATCCGATCATGGCCACACCGCCGCCTGAACTGATGATGGCTTTGAGGTCCTCAAAGTCGAGGTTGACCATGCCGTCACTGTTGAGCATCTCGGTGACGCCGGTGATGGACCGGACCAGCAATTCATCGCCAA
>JAYQAK010000024.1:0-20415 GCA_038136695.1 Candidatus Poseidonia sp. | reverse complement strand
ACATGCACAGCCGTCTTCTCAACGAGGCCATGGAAGCCGGCGTGGTGGTCAGCGTGGCCGCCGGCAACGACGGCCCGAGCAACGACGGTCTGTCCGGCATGGGTTCCTCCAGCCTCTCCATTACCGTGGGTGCGACCGACGACAAGAACACGGTCGACCGTGAAGACGATACGGTCGCCGGCTATTCCTCTCGCGGTCCTCGCCGAGACAACGGTGATGGGAACCCGTTGAACGAACTCAAACCCGAAGTTTCTGCTCCGGGCACCAACATCGTGCAGGCCGAGGGTTGTGTCACGAGCGGCACGTGCAACAATTTCATCGGCGGTGATGCTTCAGACAACGGCTACACGGGCCGCGGTTCAGGAACCTCGTATGCTACACCAGCGGTTTCGGGCATCCTTGCGTTGATGATCGAAGCCAATCCAGATTTGAGCACGGCGGAGATGAAAGAAATTCTCAAATTGACCGCTGAACGCCGTGGCGAGCCTTCTGCTCCGGAGGTCGACCCGTTTTGGAACCGCGATTTCGGTTGGGGCATGGTCGATGCCCATGAGGCGCTTTCTTTGGCCATCTATCTACGCGACGAAGGCCTCACGGGCACCGTCGATGTGTCCTCTCAGGTCCATGTTCTCAACGCCAGCATGAACGAGAGCACGGGGCTGTATGAGGTTCGGGGCGAGGCTTGGGGTCAAGCAGGTTCCATCGCTTCGGTTGAAGTCCGTGTGGACGGCGGTGCATGGATGCAAGCCACCTACGAAACCGTTGATGGCGGGCTGGGTGCGCTTGAGCGTTTTTCGTGGGCCTTCGCCATCGATGTTGCCCAGCTCTCGAAAGGGAACCACACTCTTGAAATCCGGGGGCTGAACGATGACGGTGCCCCCTCCCTACCGGTGTTCGTGACCTTTGCGGCAACAGGCGACGCCTCCGATGGTGCGGGAGGATTGAGCCAAGGGGCATTGATGGCTCTGCTCGGTGTTGTCGTGTTGATGATCCTCGCCGTTCTTGCCTTTGGCGCACGCATCGACCCGCCGCTGTCCTTGGAAGGGTCTTTTCTCGACCACGAGGAGCCTGTCGATGCTGTGCTGGTGGAAAACGAGGCCAAGGCCAAGAAGAAGGCATCGAAAACATAACTGCATTCAAATGCAAAGCAACAGTGGGCATGGTCATGCGCACCTTCAGTGACCGTGCTCTTGCCATTCAGCCAACAGGCGTGCGCAAGATGTTCGACCTTGCTGGGGACGATGTTATTTCGTTTGGTTTGGGTGAACCGGATTTTCAGCCTCCCCCAGTGGCCATCGAAGCCTTCTACCAGGCAATGAAAGACGGGAGGAACAAGTACACGACCACTGCAGGGTTGCCCGCACTTCGTAAGAAAATCGCTGCGTCGTGGTCAGCCTATCAGGGTGGTATGGACGAGAACAACGTCTGCATGACAATGTCAGGAACCAACGCGCTGCTGAACCTCTTCATGACGCTGGTGAACCCGGGAGAGAACATTCTGCTGCCCGAACCCTACTTCCCGTTGTACGGGCCTGATGCGACGCTGGTGGGCGGAGAAGGCAAGTACTACCCGTGTCTGTTTGAACATGCCTTCATTCCACAAATCGAAGACCTCGAGTCTCTGGTCGATGAACACACCGTGGCCATTCTCTATAACTTTCCAAGCAACCCAACGGGGGGAACGTTGACCATTGAACAACGCGATGCGCTGCTGGCCTTTGCCCGAAAGCACGATTTGTGGATCATCTCCGATGAGGTCTACGACCGAATCGTGTTTGAGGACGACCACGTGTCGTTCATGGGGACGGGGTACGAGAAATTGATGGTGGTGAACTCCTTTTCCAAGACCTTCGCCATGACCGGTTGGCGAATCGGTTACATCGTTTCAACCAACATCGAAGCCATGCAGCAAGTCATCAAAATTCAATACTACATTTCGGCATGCAGCAACGATGCCATGCAATACGCCGTGCTGGAAGCCATGGAGAAAGCCAACGACTACCCCACCATGATGGCCAAGGAATTTCAGGAGCGATGCAACCTGATCGTCGACCGCCTCAACGCCATGCCCGGCGTTCAATGCCATCGTCCAAAAGGGGCCATCTACGTCTTCCCCAAGGTGGATGTGCCGGGGATGACCTCGGAAGAGGTTGCACTTGAATTGCTCAAGGACGGCGTACTTTGTTCACCAGGAAGTGCTTTTGGCCCGTCAGGAGAGGGGCATCTCCGTTTTGCCTACACCATCAGCCAAGATGACATCGCCAGAGGCATGGACAAGGTCGAAGCGACCCTGAAACGTTTGCAAGGATGAGGGGCGAACAAGATGGTCATGCAGAGCGTGGTTCTGTTTACACTCGGGGCCACCATTGGTCATGTTGGCCCTCGTCTCCCGACCTTGTTCATGACTCGTGCCAAGGGGTTCAACGTGCGTCTTGAACCCCATCCAGAACCCGTAACGCTCTCGCCCTACCTCACCCAGCGGGTGCTTCATCTTCGGACCTTTTACTGGTTGAGTTTCGTCCTCGCCTTGATGGTGCTTGCGTTCGGTGGAGCGAGTCTACGATGGGGTTCAGCACCCTTCGGCTTTGGCTTGTGGGTCGCCTCGTCGTGGATGATGCTGTCCAGACTCCAAGCCCTGATGGCCGGTCGGGATGCCCCATGGACCCATGCCATGGCCGTTGAATTGCAGCAGGTGATGGACCGGTCGAGAACCGAAACGGCCTGTTGCGCCACCCCTGTCCCGCAATGGGAACTTCAGTGCGTGCGCTGTCGAACATGCGATGCCATTCTCGCACGCATGGCGCGACCCGACCTTGGACGTGCCCGAAGCGATGGTCGTCTTCGTGGAACCCTTCGGTTGTTGATCACCGATGGTTATCCCTTCGCTTCTCCGTTGCCGGAACCCGTGACCCAGCAAGAATAGGGGTTTCTCACGCGTGATGAGGGGAACCTTTGAGAAACCAACGCCGTGGCTCGGTCGTATGGATGCCCGTCCCAGCGTTGGGTCGCTCATAGCCCGCTTGGGCTTGACGGGTTCGCTGATCGGTCAAATCTTTCTGACCCCAATGGCGGCGTTTTCGTTGACCTACCTGCTCGTTTTTTCAGCGCAAGGCGGCGATTTTCGACTGAGCATCGAGGTCGATATGATCCCATGGATTGGCATGGCATCCCTGTTTTACGGCATGCTTGCTTTGGTGTTGGCGTTGAGTATGGGAGGATTTGTTCCCTTTCGCGTCATCGAAGCAGGTGGTTGGCGTCTTGCGCTGGGGTTCACGCGCCACCGCGGAAGCTCCGTTCACCGTTACCAGGCGAGGAAACGATATGCTACTTCGCCTCATGGCCGTTTGTCGCTGGTGGTTCACGAACGCTTCACTGCTGGCCATGCCCTGTGGACCATTCGTGGCTCGCTGGTGCTGCTTGCCATCCCTTTCCAAGTGATGCTCGCCACCATTCCATTGACGCTGGTGTTGCTCTTTCCCAAGGGCGTGGTTCACCAACATCGCCAACTTGAACTTGCGCTGTTGCTCTATTGCGCTTGCCTTTACATCTCCATCCGGTTGTTCCCCAGTTTCGCCCGCCGATACATCGTTCTCGCCTCGCTTGGAAGGAAGTTCTTGGGCAACACCCTTCGCATTTCATGGGTGTTTCCGGTGTTTTTGCTCTGGTCCATGGGTCAACTCTCGACCTATATTGTCCAACGGGCACTGGGCGAAAACGTGGCCCTCAACATTGCGTTCGAACAAAGCCTGTTTGAGTCGTTGATCTCCGCGAGTTCGACGCCCGAAAGCTCCTTCCTCAACCTTCTCACGGCGCTGGCCGTCATGCCGATGGCGGCCTTCACGACCTTGGCTGTGCTTGGAGGTGGTTCCGGTCCTCCTCCTTCATGGATGCAACCAAGCCTTTCCAAGGATGGCCACGATGAGACCCAAGAACAATTGGACAACATGGCGGCCGGTTTGGACCGCCTCTCGGCAGAACTCACCGAGGTTCGTCAGTCATCGGTTCAGCAGCCCCACACGCCAGCTTTGGTTCAGCACGTGGCCGTCCCTGTGATGGCCGCCGCTGCCCCGCCTGCAGAAGAGCAACCTCCGCCGATGCAGCAAGACACTTCCTCAATGATTGACGGATTGGATTTTGACCGTCTAGGACTGGATTTGGCGCCTCAGGAAGATGACGGTCCCCCTCCTTCGCCGAAGCATGACGAACCGGTGATTCGAGGATACAACTTGGACGATTGAACGGGGATATCGCCGCCTGTTCAACGAGCCATGGAAAGGCGACCTTCTTATGCTCCATCCTGTTGGGAGGACTTGATGATGTCCATGCGCCGTATGATGCCGTTTACCATTGTCATGCTTCTGCTCCTGCAAACCCTCGCCATGAACCTCGCTGTTCCCGCACAGGCCGCTTCCGGTCGTGGGGGTACCAACGACGATTTCACCGTGCGAACCATCAGCATCGGAAACGCTTCCGTGTCGGCCGACCAGTGGATTCAATCCGACGGCAGCGTGATGGAATACATCTTCATCAATCAGGACATTGAGGTCACCGTCTCCGTTCAGCGTTACGGCCAGTCGGGCATCGGCGAAGAAGCCCCGGTTCGATTGGACGTGGTGCACCCCATTGGCTTCGTGATGGAATCGTTCAATTTCAACACCAACTTGCTCACCGGCGGACAATCGTACAATCACGTCATCAAGTGGACACCAACCGCTGCCCATTCCATCCTCAACACCAGCACCAACGACCTCTCGGGCGGTTTGATTCTGCGAGCCACCGTGACCTTTGACGACGACGACAAAAACGAGAACGACCAGCGCGACAATTTCGTGCCAGTGGCCGTGAACGCCAACAAGATGGAAGATACGGCTTAAACGACCAATCCACAATTCCTCTCTGGGAAATACCCAGCCGATGGCGGTGACGCCATTGCCGCCGGTTCATGGCAAACCGACGCCACCTCGAGTGCCGCCGGAAACAAGCACTGGCGCCACTCCTCGCCGGGAAGTAATTACCCGTCGAACGCTGAAGCCACTCGGCTCGTCTACGCTCGATACATGACTGGGAACTCGTGCGATACCGATGCCAACGACCCCGGCTTGACCCAAATCTACCAAGCCTACCTTTGCCGCGTGCTCTTTTACTCCAACGAATTTGTTTCCAGTCAGTTCCATCTTCAGGCATGGGGCAGCATGGCTGCAGGTGACAGTGTCTCCATGGAACTTTGGCGAGGGTCTGGAAACATCAACGACCCTTACGAATCCATTTCATGGGACATTTCACAGGGCAATCCCAGTGCTGCACCGGGTCAGTGGACGAACCTTTCGTGGGACCCACAAGAGACCTGGTTGCAAATTCCCAACCTCGGCAACCCCGAAGTCTTCCTCGGAGGAAACTCCTACGCCTTCTCCATTCTTTTCACCTCTGACAGCAGCGTTGCCAGTGAGGGCTTCCACGTTGACGACTTCGTCCACTTCGGCGTGAGCCGGGTGACGGACTACACGGTTGATTTGGAATGCGACAACCCGCTCAACGGCTACACCGTCGCACCCAACCAAATGGCCACGCTTCACTGCTATCTGACCAACAACGGCTACACGCCAGCCTCCATTCGCATCCAAACCAACGTGACCAACGCTTCGTGGATGGCTCCTTACCCCATCATCCGTCTGGACGTGGAAGGCAGCAGCAACCACGGCACCAACGTCATCATTCCACCCATCGGTGCTGGCAAGACCATCGAAATTTGGGCCAACTTGACGGTACCTGCAGGCGCTGACGTCCAGCAACAAATCTGGAATCTCTGGCTCAAGGATGCCAGCAGCGCCCAACTTGGCGAAAAGGCCAGGTTGACCATGGATTTGGCGGTCAGTGAGCAATTCAGCGTCGCCCTCACCTCAGCGGTACCGCTGGTCGCCGCCACCATTGGACCCGATGACTACGGTCTGGTGAACTTCAAACTCCAAAACACCGGGAACAAGGACGCTGCCTTCAACCTCGCCACCACGTTCTCCGAGAACACCGGTTGGTCAGCATTGATTCAGAACGACACCGGTGTGATCAAGCAAAACCCCATCACGCTGTACAAAGGTGAACGCGTGGATTTGGTCCTCAACATTTCATCACCGGAACTGGCCAACCCCGGGACGGTGTCCTTCAACCTCCGGGCGACATGCCCGTCGTGCAGCACCGCCTTGTTCGGCAACGACGTGTTGGTCCGCAACATCGAGGTCCCGGTGATTCGACAGGTTGACTTGGTGACGGAGGAGAACACCTTTACCGGCGCAGCCAACGGTGTTGCGAAATCGATCTACCTCTCCCTGTTCAATCTCGGTAACGACGATGAACAATACAACCTCTCTCTCGCCCAGAGCAATTGGCGCCTCCAAGCCTCGCTTGCAGCAGACCAGTCGCCGGTGTTGGACGCTTGGGACGGTGAATCCACCGTCGTCGTGACCCTCGCCAACCCGATTGGATTGACGCCCGGGTACTACTCCGTCACCGTCACGGCAACCAGCGTTGACGACTCAAGTGTGTCCGCCTCGGTAGAATTGGTGATCCAGATTCTCGAGACCGCTGCCGTGTTTGTCTCCGACGAGGAAACCGGCCAATCTTACATTCCCGGCGACCTGCCTCAAACCATGTCCTTTGAGGTTCGCAACGACGGCAACAACCCGGATAGTTTCGCCATGACCCTGAACACGCCCAACGGCATGGTGGCCCAATTCACCAACCTGGTGAGCGGCAACACGCCCACCATTGATGTCGGCGCCAGTTACAACGTGACCGTTCAATTCTCATTCATCGAAGGAACGGAAGGCTCCTTGACCTTGACCGTCATTGCCACCAGCAACGCTGACAGCGCCATTAGCGCAAGCGGCCAAGCCACTTACTTGGTGGGATCTCAAGACTGGCTCCGCATTTTCGCCATCCAACCACTCACGGTGGAAGAAGAGGGTGAATACGAGGTGAATGTTCGTATCGTCAACCAGTACACCACGGGCCAACGCGTGGTGATGGATTTGGACACCAGCGAAGCCAATTCGTGGTTCCAATCCTCCATTGCCCGTTTGGACAAGGACTTCACGTTGGGCATTGGTGAAACCAAGGAAATCACCCTCACGGTGGACATCACCGAAACCACACTCAAGAACCTGAACGACGAGACGAAGACCGTCAACCTCACCGTTTGGGCTCGCTCGGAGACCGTGAGCGATGCGGCCAATGCCGTGCTGCAAGTCACCTTGGTCCGCATGGATACCACTTCTGAGACGACCGGCGAAGGCACCAGTAGCGGTATTCCGTTCGAGGAAATTGCCCTTTGGGTCGTGTTCATCTTGGTCATCGTTGGGGGTGGCCTTGCTGTAATGATGATCCTCCGTGGTGGAGAAGAAGAGGATGACGAATACGCCAAGTGGGGTGAAGAAGGCTACGAAGACAGCCTCTCAGCCAACTATGGAGCCGTTGCTGCCGCACCGTCCGTTCCCACGGTCATGCCGACGCCTGCTCCAGCCCCCGCCCCCGCTGCACCGGCACCCGCCGTTGACGACGGTATGCCTCCGCTTCCAGCCGGTGGATTGCCCGCTGGATGGACGATGGAGCAATGGAAGCACTACGGGCAGCAATGGCTCGACCAGAACCAACAATGACCGCTCTTGAGCTTCACGCTGACCAAGCGTAGGGTTCAAGACGCACGCATCCTCGCCAACCTTGCCGGAGGACAACACCATGTATGGAAACGGACAAGCGCCCATCTTCATTCTCAAAGACGGAACGCAGCGAACGCGAGGGCGAACTGCACAATCCAACAACATTGCAGCAGCGAAAGCCGTGGCTGACGCTGTTCGGTCAACCCTCGGTCCCAAGGGCATGGACAAGATGCTCGTGGATTCCATGGGCGATGTGGTCATCACCAACGACGGTGCGACCATTCTCAAAGAGATGGACATTGAACACCCAGCGGCGAAGATGATCATCGAAGTGGCCAAGACCCAAGAACAACACTGCTTCGACGGCACAACCTCTGCTGTGATTCTCTCAGGCGAATTGCTCAAGCGCAGCGAGGACCTGATCGAACAAAACGTTCACCCAACCGTCATTTGCGAAGGTTTCCGATTGGCCGCCGAGCGAGCCATTGGTTTGCTCGAAGGTCACGGTATCTCGACTGAAAACGACGACCTTGTTCTTCAAGAGGTTGCCAAGACAGCACTGACCGGTAAATCAGCAGGGGCTGTCAAGTCGTTCATGGCTGATATCTGTGTTCGTGCCGTGAACGCCGTTGGTGTGGTCGATGACGGCGAGCGACTGGTGGACCTCTCCGATATCAAGGTGGAAAAGCGGCAGGGCGGTTCCATCAAAGATTCCTCCCTCATCGACGGGATTTTGCTCGACAAAGAACGCGTTCATGCAGGCATGCCTCGTTCCATCAGCAACGCCAAGATCGCTCTGGTCAATTCAGCCATCGAGGTCAAGAAAACCGAGGTGGATGCCAAGATTCAGATCACCGACCCCAACCAGCTCGCCTTGTTTTTGGAGGAGGAAGAGAATTACATTCGAAACCTGGTCAACACGATTGAGGCAGCCGGTGCCAACGTTTTGATTTGCCAGAAAGGCATCGACGAACTTGCACAGCACTACCTCTCCAAGAAGGGTATCTTTGCGATTCGACGAGCCAAGAAATCCGATATGGAAGCGCTGGCCAAGGCCACCGGTGGCTCGATCATCACCAACCTCGAAGACATGAACGGCGAAGACCTTGGAACCGCCGCCCGTGTCGAGGAGAAGAAAATAGGGGATTCGGACATGACCTTCATCACCGGTTGCCCCGAAGCAAAATCCGTTTCTGTCCTCCTTCGAGGCGGTACGGAACACGTCGTGGATGAGATTCGCCGAGCCTTCGACGACGCCGTTGGCGTCGTGTCGGTTGCCTGGGAAGACGGGGCTGTCTTGACCGGTGGTGGCAGCGTGCTCGCTGCCCTGTCCCGTGACCTTCGAACCTATGCCGAAACCGTGGGCGGCCGTGAGCAAATGGCGATTGAAGCCTTTGCGTCTGCCCTGGAAATCATTCCTCGAACGCTTGCTGAAAACGCTGGCCTTGACCCCGTGACCACGCTCATCGAACTACGCAAGGCTCACGCTGACGGCCAAACACATGCTGGCATCAACGTCTACGAAGGCGGCGTGGTCGACATGAAGGGAGCCAACGTCGTTGAACCGCTCCGCGTGGTCGAGCAAGCCATCCAATCGGCCACGGAAACCGCCATCATGATTCTGCGAATCGACGACGTGATCTCTTCCAAGGGCGTGCCCATGGACGAGGGCATGGGCGACATGGGCGACTTCCACATGTGATCTTGATTGGTGCTAACTTTTCGAGCAAAAAACGAACCACGGAAGCCAAGTTTCCTCGTGGGCGAATAATAACCTTCAAAGGCCACTCAAGGCTGGCAAAGAATGCCCACAGAGCGTGAGCAAGAGGTCATCTCATGGCAGTTGTCGCAAAAGTCTGGATTGATGAAGACTGCATCACCTGCGATGCGTGCCAGGACATCTGTCCTGAAGTGTTCGAGGTGACCGACGAAACCTCGCAAATTCTCGCGGCGGTCCGCACCGACGGTGTCTTCGACCGCAACGTCGGTGGTTCTCCCCTCGTTGGAACCCTCGGGGCTGAATTGGGAGATATCATCATCGAAGCCGCTGAGGCATGCCCTGTTGAGGTCATCAAGTTTGAATTGGTGTCCGACGGTGCGGCTGAGGCCGTTGTCGAGGCAGCACCAGTGGAGGCTGAAGCCGCCGCTCCAGCCGCTGCAGCAGCCCCACCGGCTGCCGGTGTTTCGGAAGCATTGGGTGCGGTCATGGGCGGGGACCGCAGCATCAACATCCTCTTCGGCTCGCAAACCGGTAACGCTGCTGGTCTCGCTGAGAAAACGGCCAAGATGGCTGCCAACTACGGGCTTGATGCCAAGGTCGTCGACATGGACGGCTTCGACCCTGCCAGCCTTGCCTCCATGAAGCGAGTGATGATCATCACCTCAACGTGGGGCGAAGGTGAGATGCCGGACAACGCTGACGGCATGTGGAACGCCATCAATGCCAACGGACCTGCCTTGGGTGGTCTCCATTTCTCCGTGTGCGCCATCGGTGACAGTTCCTACGATGAATTCTGCAAAGCCGGCCACGACTGGAACGGCAAACTCGCCGCCCTCGGTGGTACCGAGGCTTACCCCATTCAGGAATGCGATGTTGACTTCGAGCCACCGTGGAAGCTCTGGGTCGCCGAAGCGTTGCCCATGCTCGCCTGCGTGGATGCCTCTGGCACACTTCAGGTTGAACTTCTCGAAGAGATGAAAGCCTTCGGAGCAGGCGACGACGACGATGTCGTTGAAGGCGATTTCACGCCCGGTACCATCGCAAGAGACGAGATCACCATCACGCTCGAAATCTTCCGCTACTGTCCCGAAGCAGCGGAATCGGGTTGGGACACGCTATCGTGCGGTGTTCCCGGTCACGCTTCGCTCGAGGACCTCCTCGTCAACATGCAGCGAGAGGTCGACGGAAGCCTCGCCTTCCGGCGAGGCGGCTCCGCTGGCACCCCCACAACCGGTGTTCGCGCCAACGGTCGAATCGTTTTGGCCGACGCGACTATGGTCGGTGACGTTGTCAACGACGGCGGCCGACTTCGCATTGAACCCCTGCCCGGCCACCCCGTCGTTCGGGATCTGGTCGTTGACACCAGTCGTTACGAAAGCCATCGCAGTCGTGCAGAACCATGGATGCGCACCGACCCTCGAGAAGGCGAGCGCCTCCCCTCCGGTATGGCCATGGGCACCATGGACCCTGCCACGGCGACGGCCATGCATCAAGCAGGTGACGTGCAATCCTTCCAGTTGATTCAGGCGATGTCCGATACGCTTCCTCATGACCCTCATTACGAAGGACCGGGCGTACACTTCCAACAGTGGCTGCGGGTGCTTGACCCCCGTACCTCTGAACAACAACGCCGAAGCATCATGAATTCCCTTCAAGAGAAAGACGGCATTTGGTCCGAAGCCGACCATGCCAGCCTGATTCGCTACGGAGAGGACGGTCGTTTGGCAGCCAGGGCCTTGAACGAAGCCCGCGGAGCCCTCTTGAATCAACACCGCTATGCCGGCAAGGCTGGCCGCTTGGTGAAGTGGTATGGACGCAGCGTGAAATGGTCGGGGAACGTCAACGAGACCACCCTGTATCGGCAAGTACTCGGCCCGTTGGGTCTGGTGAGCAACGTGTTCAGCGGCGTCTCGGCCCGCATGGCTCTCGCCTTCACGCGAAACGGTGGACCACCCATTCGAAGTCTGCAGGCCCTGCTCGTTCCACCGGCCGGTTTGGGCCGCATTCCAAAGATGTTCAACGGCAAGGTTGACGATTACCACGAAGTGGTGAGTCTGTTCAACGAAATCGATCAGCGGTTCTGAGGTGAGATGATGGCGAAGATTGCATATTATCCCGGAAACGTGGCTCGAGCCGGTGCTTACGAGGTCGAAGATTGCATTCAACCTCTGTGCAAGGCTCTCAACATCGAACTGGTCGAACTTCCACGGGCAAGCAGCGATGGCGGTAACGTCATCAAGCAGGCCACCCCCAAGCTTCAGGATGCTTTGGTGGCTCGCAACATGGCTCTCGCAGAGGCCAAAGGCTTGGACATCATGACCACCTGTGCAACCAGCCACGGTATCATGTGCAACACGGCTGACGACATGAAGCGGGACCCGGTTTATGCAAGCAACCTCAACAACCTCATCGCCCGCACCTCCGGTGTGGAATACATGGGTGAGTCCCAATCCCGCCATTTGCTCCACTACTTGGTCGAGGAAATCGGCTTGGACGCTGTTCGAGATGCGGTCAAGAACCCGTTGAACATGAAGGTGGCCGCCTATTACGGGCCCGACATGCAGCGAGACGGTGCGTGTGCAGGTGACGACCCGTTCATGCCTTCTTACATGGAACAACTCATCGAAGCCTTGGGCGGAACGCCGGTTAATTATGACTCCAAGTGCCTCAGCGTTGGTTCCACCTCCATGCTCACGCTGGAAGATTCTTCGCTGGCGATGACGGCGGCTGTGTTGTCTGACGCCATTGATTCCGGTGCCGAACTCGTCGTGAGCGCCTGCACGGTATCCCACATCAATTTGGATTCCTACCAGTCAAAAGCAGGCCGTGTCAGCGGAAAATCAACGGCCGTGCCCGTATGTCACCTCGCTGAAGTGGTGGCGTTTGCGCTCGGTTACTTCCCCGACCGCTTGGCTCAACTTCGAACCCGGGTTCGCCTCATCGGTTCGTGAGCTCTGCGTTCAAGAGTGCCAGCACAGCGGTTGCTTCCTCCTCGGTGCAACCCGTAACCTGCATGATGCGAGTTTGATTGGCGGCCATCAACCCCCCCAAGTCGGGTGAAAACGCCAAAACGATGGCGGCCTGTTCGGGGTGTCGTTCGCGAAGCGGCTCTGTGGCGTGGAGAAAGCATCGCTCCATGTGTTCAGTGAGGTTGTCCAACCACGGATGCGATGCTTCCGGCGATGCTTCGATGGCGTCAAGTTCTGCAATGGCCGTTTCCAGTCTCGATGAAACGTTCGATTCGTCCTGTTCGGATTGACCAACAAAGGCATGCAAGCGCTCCAACGCATCGTGTTCGCGGCGTGCTGCCACCGCCAAGAAATGAGCCGCTTCCGTCGCATCTTTGACCATCATCACGGGCAGACCCAAGTCGAGCGTGATGAACGCCATGGCGCCGAGAACGGCATTGGGATGCAAACCGTAGGCCCCCTCGCCCCCCGTTTCGACCAGCAACAACGGTCGCTGAGCACTGACCTTGAGACCCATGCATTGACCAATCAAACGTCCGTTTTTGATCGAGGCAAGCAGGTCCCTGGCCGTTTTCCGCTCGATGAGCACCCGCTCAGAAAGGCGAATGTCGCCAAGTGGCAGTTGGGTGAACCTCGTTTGGAAACCGAGGCTGTTTAGGAGTGCAGGAAGGGTTGACCGGCTTTCTCGGTGATCGATATGAACGATTCCGGACCAGCCCTCAGCGGTATTGATCGATGCAATCTCCGCTTCGGCAGCATTGAGGACGATGTTGGTTTCTTCGAGCGTCACGGTGGGGACGGTTTCGTTTTGGGTTTGCCAAGCATCGTTGAACAGGCCCGTCTGGTTTTGGGGTCGGCGTTGCTCTGCGGTTAACGGCGTTGCAAGGGTGTCGGAGCGTCGTTGTGGACGGCGAACAGGTTGGACGGACTCCTGTTCAGGTTGGTGAAGGTGGCCAAGCCGTGTTTTCTCCTCTTCGAGGTACACCTTTGCCGGTTTCGTCTCACCCTCGATAACGACGGAAAAAGCATCCAGCGCATCGGGTTTAACCTCCATGTTTTGGAAGAAGTTTTTCTGACGAACCATGTTTGCCAATAGACGGTGCATGTTCTCTTCTTGCCGTTCAGAGGCACGTTGAACATAGGCGTCCCTGGTGTTGTTCGTCACCAGCATGTGGACGGAGCCTGCGCGTTGGCGTGCGGTCCGCCCGCGTCGTTGAATCGCTCGGACGGCGCTTGGAACAGGTTCGTACAACACCACCAAGTCGGCGGATGGAACATCCAACCCTTCTTCACCCACCGAGGTTGCGACCAAGGTGTTGATTTCACCCGCTCGAAAACGGTCCAATTGAGCCAGTTGTTCTTTTTGTGTCATGCCTTTTTGCGCTCCCCGAGAAGATTGCCCAATGAACAGATCTGGACGGCATCCATCGTGGGCGCTCAACACCTCAACGAGGCGGTGGACGGAATCTCGGTACTCGGTGAAGATGAGCACCTTGCCCTCGGGTTTTTGTTTCAATTCCTCGTCAACCAGCCGTTCAACCAGCGCACCTTTGGGATGCAATTCCTCGATTTCGTTGAGGCCCAACCGGAGTTGGTGCACGACGGGTAACGCCAACATTCGGTTGGTCTTCCGACCGCTTCGGCCCTCCTCTTCCGCCCGGTCGAGGAAGGCTTTGGCAACGCTCGTTCCTTGGGTTTGAAGCAGGTTCATCAGAATGTGAAGGCGGCGCAGGTCGGCCACGCGGCGAGCCGCATCATAACCTCGAACATCACGTTGCTGAATGGCTCTGCTGGCACTGAGTTGGGCACGTTCAATATCGGCCGTTCCGATGTATTCTTTTGGGGCGAGGAAACCCTGGCGTTGAAGGTGCGACACTTCCTCTTTAAAATGCGCTTGAATGGGGGCGAGCAACGTGGAGAGGGTATCGGGTATGTCCAGTCGATGAAGGTGGATGGTCATGTCCACATCATAGGCCTGAAGCAGGGGCTCTTCTCGTTTTGAAAGGTCCAAATTCTGTGTGTTCAGGTTGGTTTTTACTTCGTTGATGTGATGGCGATTTGAACCAGGACTGGCCGTTGCACCCAGTATTCGCCCGTTGGGGTTCGCTCGGTGGAAGAGGGTGCCGACTTGAGCGTAGGCGTGGTTTCCTGTTGCATGGTGGGCTTCGTCCATGATCAACAGGTCAACGACGGAGAGGTCAATCGTTCCGTTCATCGCATCGTTTCGAATCACTTGAGGCGTCGCCATGATGACGGTTCCGCCGTCCCAGAGGCCCCTCCGCTTGTCGGGCGGCGTGTCGCCGGTGTAACTCACCACCTGTTCAGGTTCAATGTTCAGTCGTTCTTTGGCCATCGTGCATTGTTGGTCGACCAGACCGGTGGTTGGGGCCAGGAGCACGATTTTGGTCGCCCCCAAACGAAGGAATTCCGCCATAGCCATCCATTCAACCGCCGTTTTTCCAAACCCGGTCGGCATGACCATGAGCGTAGAATAGGACAAAATGCGTTCCAGGGAACGCAACTGATAGGCTCGAGCCTCCACGCCTTCCTTGAGGTATGCGTGGACCACGTGAGCCATCACACCAACCTTCGGTCTAGGGTTCAAAAGGATGATGTGGGGGAGTGGTGGAGAAGTTGAACTGAACGGACGCTTTGGTTGAGAAAGGTTTGAAGACCCTCTATAGCCATGGCGTCACACGCAAACCTTCGGCAGCGTACACCGAACCGCATATATACGGGAGGTCAGTCGGAGGGGTGCTCAAAGGTGAGTAGCCAGACACAATGGGCCATCCCTCGAGGACCCCAACTGGCCGTTCCCCACTCGTGGGAATGAGCCTCCGTGTCACGGCTTCGACGCTGCATGGGCCCTCGTACGCCCCCCTCGGTGGGGCCACTGCGTTGTACAAACACTGGAGGAATCCAAGATGGCAAAGCGAAACCACCCACGTCGTGGATCAATGGCGTTCAGCCCGCGCAAGCGTGCGAACCGCCCGTTTGGTCACGTCAAGTCGTGGCCCACAACCGATGCGAGCGAGGTCCGAGTGCAGGGCTTTGCCGGCTGGAAAGCCGGCATGACCCACATTTTGGCCCGTGATTTGAACCCACGAAGCACGTCTGCTGGTCAGGAAATTCGAGTTCCTGTGACCGTTGTGGAATGCCCGAAGATGCGAATTCTCGGTGTTCGTGGATACGAAATGACCCCCTACGGCATGCAAGCCCGTGGCGAGGTCTGGGCCGATGCGAGCCAAATCGCTGACGCCTTCCCGGAATTGTTCAAGCGTGTTCCAGAACGCAAAGAGCACGACGCTTCCAAGCACATGACCAACCTTCAACAAGCCGATCTGTGCGAAGTGCGCCTGATCGTCGCCACCCAACCTCACACCCTTTCGAGCGTTCCTACCAAGGTCCCCGATGTTATGGAAATGGGCCTGACCGGTGGCAGCATGGAAGACCAACTCAACTGGGCCAACGAAAAGCTCGGCGAGGAGTATTCCTTCGTCGACGCCTTCGAAGAAGGCGCCATGACCGACATTGTCGCTATCACCAAGGGATACGGTTGGCAAGGGGTCATCAAGCGATTTGGTGGTAAACTCCAATCCCACAAGAACTCCAAGAAGCGCCGACAACACGGAAACATGGGTGCTTTCGGTGACGGCTATGTCCGCAAGACCATTCGACAAGGCGGTCAAACCGGATACCACCAGCGAACTGAATACAACAAGCGCATTCTCCGCGTGGCCAACCCAGAAGACCACTCCATCACCCCCGCAGGTGGATTCCTCCACTACGGGGAAGTGAAATCCGATTACATCCTCGTGAAGGGCAGTGTTCCAGGACCTGCAAAGCGTCTCATTCGTTTCCGAGACGCCACGCGCGCCAACGACACCCTCCATGATTACGAAATCACGTACGTGAGTACGGCATCCAAGCAGGGGGCCTGAAGATGAAGGTCGCAACCAAGGATATTGTCAACACGGTGACTCAAACCGAGATGGACGCAGGCAAGTTGTCTGCTCGTTTCTCCGTTGAAGTGACCGACGGCTCCAAGGTCGAACTCCCAGCTGCGTTCGATGCTGAAGTCCGTGAAGATCTCGTCAAGTTGGCCGTGGCTTCAAGCCGTGCCAACCGACGGCAAGCCTACGGTTCCCGAGCCCACGTTGGAAAGCGACGCCCCATGGCGGGCATGAAGCACTCCGTTGAGTGGTGGGGCAAGGGTCGAGGTGTGTCTCGAATCATGCGCCGAACCGGTTCTCGCCGCGGCGCTCAAAACCCGCACACCCTCGGTGGTCGCCGCGCACACGGCCCCAAGGTCGAGAAGGACTGGTCTCGCAAACTCAACGCTAAGCAGCGCACCGCTGCTCGCAACGCCGCCCTCGCCGCGACCCTTTCGATGGAAACCGTCTCGGCTCGAGGTCACCGCTTTGACGAGCACGTCGAGCACCTGCCCATCGTCTTGGGCAACTACACCGAAATCGTTGACGGCAAATCCACCGAATACGACATCGAGACTTTCAATCACGGTTCAGCCACCCGTAAGGCCGCCGCCATCTTTGATGGTCTTGGCCTCGGAATGGACCTTGACCGAGCTCGAAACGGTCGCAAGATTCGTGCTGGAAAGGGTACGATGCGTGGACGCGTCCACAAGACACCCAAGTCGATTCTTTTGGTCGTCAAGGAGAAGTCGGGACTGGCTCAAGCTGCCCGGAACCTTCCAGGTGTCGACGTGGTGGCTGCCAAGGACCTGTGTGCTGAGGATTTGGCACCCGGTGGCGATCTCGGACGTCTCACGGTGTTTACAAAAGCGGCTTTGGAGGCCATGAACTGAGGTGAAATCATGAACGCATACGACATCATCATTCAACCCTGGCTGACGGAGAAATCCATGGAAGCCCGAACCACCGAGCAACGCTTGGAATTCATCGTCCGTCGCAGTGCCACCAAGGCACAAATCGCTCGAGCCGTTGAAACCATCTTCGAAGTGGAGGTGGCCAAGGTCAACGTTCGCAACTCCAAGCACGGCAAGCATGCATCGGTCAAGCTCGCTGAAGGCTACGACGCAGAAGACGCTGCTATGCGTCTAGGAGCATTCTGAGGTGATCTATCATGGGTAAGAGAATTCGTGCACAACGCAAAGGTTCGTCGCCACGGTACCGCGTGGCCAGCCACCGCTTCCCCGGCAAGAACAGCATGCCACGCGACAAGGACGTCGTGTGTGAGGTGACTGAGCTCGTTCACAGTCCGGTCCACAGCGCACCACTGGCTCGCATCAAGACCCCTGACGGTGACACCACGCTCGTGGCCGCCACCGAGGGCATTGCCATCGGAAGCAAAGTGGCGATTGGCGACAACGTGGCCCTTCGCCCCGGCAACATCACAGAAATCGGCAACATTCCCGAAGGAACCGCCATCAACAACCTCGAACTTCGTCCAGGTGACGGCGGCAAAGTTGCCCGCTCCGCTGGCAACTCCTGCATGGTCGAATCCCGCATTGGTGACAAAGTCCGTGTTCGCATGCCCTCAGGCGCTTTGAAGGAACTTCCTGCCAACTGCCGTGCCACCATCGGTGTGCTCGCCGGTCACGGTCGAGACGAGATGCCATTGCGTACCGCAGGTGCAGCCTACTACAAGGCCAAGGCCCGTGGCAAGTTGTATCCCCATGTTTCCGGTGTCGCCATGAACCCTGTTGACCACCCACACGGTGGTGGAAACCATCAGGCTGTTCACGGCCCCAACTCCGTTGCTCGAGGCACCCCTCCCGGTGCCAAGGTCGGGCTGATCGCACCACGCCGTACCGGCCGTGGACGAGGTAAGAAAATTTGAGGTGATGATGCATGGCACGTAAGAAGAAGTCGTTTATGACCCCGAAGGCCAGTCGACGTAAGGCACGAAAGCGCCTCTCGACGACCTCGGCACGTGTGAAGAAGGAATTCACCTACCGCGGTTACACCATGGAAGAACTCAACAACATGCCCATTTGGTCCGATGATGAGGAATGCATCGTCGGTCTCCTGCCGTCTCGAGCTCGCCGCAGCTTCGGCCGTGGTATGTCGCGCGAGAACGAGCATTTCCTTGCTCGTGTTGAGCGTTCCAGCAGCCAGACCATCCGTACCCACCGACGAGACATGCCCATTTTGCCGCAGTTCGTCGGTCGTCGTATCGCTATTCACAACGGTCAGCATTTCGTTGAGGTTGAAATCAAACCTGAAATGATTGGCCACTACCTCGGAGAGTTCGCTGTGACTCGCCGAGGCGTGACCCACAGCGGTCCCGGTGTTGGTGCTACCCGGTCGTCGAAGCACGTTCCGTTGAAGTGAGGTGATCATGATGGCAAACCGAAACCGTATGGACCGGCGCACCCGTCGCCACCAACTCCCACAACGCGGCTACACCCAGTTGCTCCAAGGCAACCGTCTTGCCACCGCACGTGCCACCAACGTGGACATGCACGTCAAGCATTGTTTTGAGGTCTGCCGGGCCGTCAAGAACAAGACCGCAGGAGAGGCTGTCGCCTACCTGAACGAAGTCTTGAAGATTGATTCGGACCGTGCTGATATTCGCCGCAAGGCAGCCGCCGTCCCTTACCGTCTTGGAAGTGGCAACAAGCGCAAGCGCCGATCTGGCCCGTCCATGGTCGGTCACCGCAAGGGTGGAATTGGTCCAGGCCGCTACCCTGTGAAAGCTTCCCGAGCAATCATCAAACTCATCGAGAGTGCAATGGAGAATGCCCGCTTCCAGTACGAAGACATCGACGCTGAAGAAATGGTCATCACGCACATCGCAGCCCATCGAGGCCCCATCCGCCGCGGATGGATTCCACGTGCCCGAGGCCGAGCAACCCCAAGCAACCACTACCGCGTGAATTTGGAAGTCTTCCTGGAAGACATGAACGCAACGGACGACGAGTTGGAGGACGACTTCTGAGGTGAACATCATGAGCAAACAAAACATCGTACACACCATCGTTAAGCGAAACGTGGACCGTTTGCTGGTTCGCGAGTTCTTGATGAACAACACCAAGAAGTCCGGCTTTGGTGGACTTGATATCCGCCGCACGCCCAACGGCACCCAGGTCACGGTTCACGCCGAGCGACCCGGTATGGTCATCGGGCGGAAGGGCAAGATCATCAACGACCTGCAAAACCGACTCAACCAAGAATTTGAATTGACCAACCCGAAACTCAACGTTGAGGAAGTCAAGAACCCAACGCTGAACGCTCAGGTCATGGCCGAGAAAATCGCTGCCTCCCTTGAGCGAGGCTGGTACCACCGCCGTTCGTGCCACAGCGGCGCCCAGAACATCATGGATGCCGGGGCCCGTGGCGTGATCATCACCGTTGCAGGCAAACTCACCGGTTCTCGAAACCGAACCGAGAAGTACATCCGTGGCCACGTGAAGTACTGCGGTGAGACTGCACTCCAGCACATGGACAAAGGATACTCGGTTGCCGTCAAGAAGTTGGGAACCATCGGTGTGACCGTCGAAATCATGCGACCGGGCACGAAACTCCCCCACGAAATCACGGTCTACTCCAACGAGGAACTCAAGATCCAAGAGGCCCAAGAAGCCGCAGAAGGAGGCGATGACCAGTGAGTTACGTCTCCAACCGCGAGATTGCTTCCATGAGCGCTGAGGCTCGTGAAGCTCGTCTCCTCGAACTGCAAGAGGAGTTGCTTCAACTCCGCGCAGAGAAAGCCTTGGGCGGTACGCCTTCCAACATGGGCGCTTACAAGGCCACGCGTCGAAGCATTGCTCGGCTCAAGACGCACATGAACAATCAACAGTGAAATCAAACGAGGTGATGAAGAACAATGGCTGCGATTTGCAATGTTTGCGGGCTTCCCGATGAATTGTGCATCTGTCAAGAAATCGCAAAAGAGCAACAAAAAGCCATCATCTCAACCGAACGACGACGCTATGGAAAATTCGTAACAAAAGTGGAGGGCATTGACGACGCAGCAATTGACATCAATCAACTTGCCAAGACCCTGAAGAACAAATGTGCAGCAGGCGGAACGGTCAAAGGACGATTGATTGAACTTCAAGGAGATCACAAAAAGAAAGCTGCAGAAGTGCTCA
>JAYQAK010000023.1:5565-20517 GCA_038136695.1 Candidatus Poseidonia sp. | reverse complement strand
TACTTGGACCGCATCGGCGCTGGGCTCATCATCGCCCATCCAGAGATGTTGGATTTCGATTATGTCCCTGAGGAACTCGTTGGCCGGGAGGATATTCAAACCGAATTGGCCTCCAAATTTACCACCGTTGGAACGCCAGAAGGGGCGGCTCGAGCCGTGATCACCGGCCCAGTGGGAAGCGGAAAGACGGTGCTGGCCAAAACCTTCTGTCGAGACTTGCAACGCCACCTCTCGGGTAAACGCGAACTCAAAGTGGCTCACGTGAACTGCAGAAACGCTTCCACCAGCATGCGCGTTGCCCAACGCATCCTCCACCAGTTTGACCCAGGCCACCCCGACCGTGGACTCTCGTTGGGAGAACTGTTGCTTAGTTTGCGGAAAATGCTGCGTAGAACCTCGACCCATCTTATCGTGGTGCTCGATGAGGTGGACCACATGCTGCGTCGTTCAGGGGACGAATTGCTCTACCAGTTGCTCCGAATTGATGAGGACCAAGACGGAACGGGAACACTCTCGCTCATCCTCATCAGTCAAGAGCAGGTGCTGGACGTCCTCGAAACGGCGGTGTTATCGAAATTTGGGCAGTCCAACCATGTTCGGGTTCCCCCTTACACGGTTGATGGACTGGAAGCCATCGCCCGTCATCGAGCCTCGTTGGCATTGGTGCACGGGACATGGGACGATGGCATCATGAGGTTACTGGCAGAACGTGCTGGTGACAGCGGTGACGCTCGACGAGTGATCGAATACCTGAGCAGCGCTGCGGAACGGGCGGAATTCCGTCAGGACGGACACAGCGAACAAGCCATCACGGTGGACGATCTCCATGCGGTCAACGATATCTTGGCCGCCGATACCAGCCACCGAGTGGAAATCGTTGACGACCTTCCCGCCCAAGGCATGCTGGTGCTGCTGGCCATGTGTCGACGCTTGCGAAACGAGGACAGCATGACCATGGGTGATGTCGAACAACTCTACGCCGTGGTGTGTGAAGAGTACGATCAGAAGCCGAAAAGCCACACCACGTTGTGGAAATACGTCAAGGACATCGAACGGGGAGGCATCATCACCACGCGGGTGGCAACCGTCCCAGGTGGACGGGGCCGAACCACCCACCTCAGCATGCCCCACTTCCTGCCCGCCGACCTCGCCAACCGGTTGGAATTGCTCCTTCCCAAGCGCTTGCGGCGCTAAATGGCTCATCGTTGCAGACGATGGGGCTAAATACGGGTCTTGAGTCGGACAAATCCCGAGAGGTGCTCCTATGGCAGGTAACGATGCTGAATTCATCGCTGTGGTGAACGACACAGACCCGAAGAACGGTGGTAAATCGTACGCCCTGAAAATCACCGGCAACAACCACGCTCAAATGTTGGGCAAGCGCATCGGTGATGTTGTGGACGGTTTGTTTGTGGGCGAAGGCGACAAGACCCTCTCCGGATACAAGCTCGAAATCACGGGAGGTTCGGACAAGACCGGAACCCCCATGCGCCGAGACCTTGAAGGCGGCAACCGCCAATCAATTTTGGTGACGCAATCCACCGGTTACAAAGGTGAAGTCGTGGTTCACAAGAAAAAGGGCGGCGACAAAAAGCGATTCCGATACAAGCCAGACGGTCTGCGCAAGCGACGAAACTTCCGCGGCAACACCGTGACGCAAGACACTCGGCAAATCAACCTCCGTGTGGTTGAGGCCGGCAAGAAATCCCTTGAAACCATCCTCGCAGCAGAGGCTGAGGAAGCATCGGAGTGAACCCGAGAGGGCGTTCGTAGGACTTGAGAGGTGGGAAGCATGGCACGAAAGCTTCCCGCCCAACCCGAAGTGAACATCGGCCTGGTTGGCCATGTTGACCACGGAAAAACCACCCTCACGCAAGCCCTCTCAGGGGTTTGGACCGACACACACTCCGAAGAACGAAAGCGTGGAATTTCCATCAAACTCGGCTACGCTGACACCGCCTTTTACCAGGACGGCGACGGCCAATTCTACGCTACTGGAAAGCGTCCGGATGGTGGAGAGGACGTCGCAGAAGAACTCCAGCGTGTCGTCTCGTTTGTTGACGCCCCCGGTCACGAGACCTTGATGGCCATCATGATCACCGGTGCTTCGATCATGGACGGCGCCATGTTGATGGTCGCAGCCAACGAAACCTGCCCTCAACCCCAAACCCGAGAACACCTCATGGCTTTGGAAATCGCCGGCATCGAAAACATCGTCATCGTTCAGAACAAGATTGACTTGGTCTCAAAAGAACGTGCGTTGGAATCCCACCAAGAGATCAAAGCCTTCCTCAAAGGAACGATTGCGGAAAACGCACCCGTCATCCCTGTTTCGGCACACCACGATGTCAATCTTGACGTCTTGATTCAAGCCATTGAGGCCACCATCCCCACGCCCGACCGGTCAAAGGACAAGCGCTCCATCATGCATGTCGCTCGCTCGTTTGACATCAACCGACCTGGAACACGCCCTTCCAAGTTGAAGGGCGGTGTTATTGGTGGAAGCATCGTTGAAGGCGAGTTCGCTGAAGGCGACGAAATCGTCATCGGCCCGGGCAGAAAGATGGAGAAGGGAAACAAATCCGTATGGGAACCGATCAATGCCGTGGTCAGCAGCATGCAGGGCGGCGGACTGACGCTGGATGCCATGCACGCCGGCGGTCTTTGCGGCATGGCCACCTTCCTCGACCCGTCCATCACGACCTCGGACAACCTCTCTGGCCAGGTCGTTGCAAGAAAGGGGGACCTGCCTGAAGTCCACACATCAATTTCCATCAGCGTGAACCTGATGAGTCACATGGTCGCTGGAGACGGTGAGTCGCCTGAAAAGATTCAACCGCTGCGAAACAACGAGATGTTGATGCTCAACGTTGCCACGGCTACGTCCGTCGGTGTGACACGAAATGCCGAAAAGACACGCACAGATCTTGATTTGCGCCTTCCAATTTGTGCCGACAAAGGCCAACGAATCTCGCTCTCCCGGCGCATTGGCTCCCGCTGGCGATTGATTGGCTATGGCACCATCGAGTGAGGTGGACGGATGCAGCAGGTGCTCATTGACGCCTGCGGATGGGTGGCCTGTGTTGATGCCCAATTCAATGTTGAAAGCGAACTTGAGGCCCTCTTGGGGCCTTGTGAATGGATTGTACTGGCATCGGTCGCTCGTGAGTTGGAAAGGCTGGAGCAACAACGTCCTCGTTCGAAGTCCTTGTTGCTGCCGCTTCTGCTGAGCAAAGCCACCCTTCTGAAGGTTGACGACAACGACCACACCGACGATGCGTTGGTTGCGCACGCCCTCGAACACGGATGCGCTACCCTGACCGTGGACGTGGACCTGAAGCACCGATTGTTTGAGGCCAACCTCAGGGTGGTTGAGGTTCGCCAAGGGAACCATCTTTACCTTCTTGACGCTCTATAGAAGCATCAGGGCAGCGTAAAAAGAACGTCATCACCATGGCCGTCAAGCCACCCGATTTTGACGCCCGCATCGATCCAAGCATGGGCGTAGTTGATGGCACCAAACGCTCGAACAAGATCGCCTGTGTTCAGAAAATGCTTAGCGTCGGAGGCGTAATCGTCGGCCATTCGCATCATGACAGCCAACTTCTGACCTTCGCCCGAGGTTGGCTCAACCAGTTCAGTTGCCTTCTCACGGGCCCGCCGTGTGATGTCCAGATACGCCTTCACGCGCTCGACCGTAACCGTTTCCTGTTCGTCGCTCATTCGCCCCCCTCCTTCTGTCGCCTCAGCAGACGACGTGCGTCCTCGCTCCTGCCAAGCGCTTCGTAGAGTTCGATGGCCAAGGAGAGTTTGCCCAAGTCTTCAGCTTCCTGCGCTCGAAGGAACATGTTGCGGCGTTCTTCCCAATTGCGTGCCATGGCTGCTTCAGCGACCGCCCTGTAACGCCCTTCACGTTCGGCCTCGGAAAGATGTGGCGCTGTCCATCGACGCACGAGTCCATCTCGGCTTGCGGTCGCCATGGCGTCGGGCGTGCACAACACCAACAAATCGCCGAGATGCATGCGTTGGGTGAGCGGCGCCTCTTCATCCTCTTCGGCCCTTGGTGCTGAAAGTGAGACGAGGTGCCCTTCGATGCCCAAAACCCACCACCCGTCGCCGGCTCGTACTGCGTCCATAGGCTCCATCGAATCGGCTTCAATACGTTCGAGTGCATCCCAGCCAAACGGATGAGGGACGCCTTCCCACAACCCCCCGTCGCCGGACTGGAGCAGTAGACGCCCGTCTTTCAAGGTCGAACACCAACTCCACGACCGTTCTTCCAGTTTCCGCTTCTTGTCATCTCCGGTCAAACGTCCACACCAAAGGAAGCCTTCGGGGTCTTGCCACAGCAGATGTTCTCGGTCCAACCATCCAATGAGGCGACGCACGGCTCCACTTTCCACTCGGCGAATGCCACGGCCGTGCTCAGAAAACAAGTGAATCTGGCCTTTTCTTCCAGCCAGTGCCCATCCCCCGCCGGGGCGAGGGGCAAGATCGCTGAATCCACCGGGCGTGCTACGGCCTTCGTTCATCATCGCACCGTTGGAGGTGCTCATGAGGTAGAACCCGTGGGCTGCGAGAAGACCAATGGTCCCCTGAACGGCTTTGGCAGCATGGACCTTGAATGGAACGTCGACATGCCAGCGGACGTCCCCGTCAGCCTCGAGCATGGTCATTTCAAGCCCGGCGCTGACCAAGACGCCGCCTTCAGCAGCGGCCACCATGGCGATTCTTGAGTCGGCTTGCCAAGACCACGCAATGTTCCACGACATCAGGCCTCACCTCCTTTCAGGCCGCCCCAGGCAATGAGTTGAGCTCGAGCCGTTTGGGTCAACATGTACTCCCGTGCACGCCCGGCCTGCCGCACTTGCAGGATGCCGTGCTTAAGTAAGCGATTACTTATCTGAGACAATCGGGAGCGTTTTATGCCCAGATGATCGAGGATTTCTCGATCCGACGGCGAATAGGCCCGGCCGTGTGCAACGGCGACCACATAGGCGTCTCTCGTGTTGAGGCTGCCCAAAACATGCTTGTCCAACGGATAGGTTTCCTTTGGTCCGTAGAGAGGCGAGGATCGGCGTTCAAAAAATGCCAAGAGGCCCTCATGGACACTTGACGGTTGATTCTGTTCGGTCACCATCGACAACAACGCCTCCAACAAGCCTTGAGCATCGAGGTTTGCTTGGGGAGTCACGGGAACGGCGATGGGGTCGCCTCGCATCTCTGGCCCATCTTCCTCTTCAAAATCAGGCAGCGAATCATCCGCCACTTCATCCATTTCGGGAAGCACGGGTAAGCCGACTTCATCGTGAATCAGCGTCGCAGGTTCATCCTCGGGAATGGGTTCTTGGGGTTTGGGAAGGGTTTCCTCATCGTTTACCCACCAATCGCCCTGAAGGCCGCTTTCCTTCAGGGTTTGAGGGGCGTTCAAGGCTTCCTGCTTGATCTTCGAAGCAAAACCCATCGACTCTTTGTTGCGCTGAGCCAAATTCTTGAACATGCCTTTGGCGGTGCTTGTGCTACCTGGGCTGACGGCAGACGCGTCGATGATGGGCGTTGTGAAGGGTGTCGGTTGCAACGGCTCGTCGTTTGTTTGTGCTTCGGTCAAGGCGTCCATGTCCAAATCGAACATGCCCCCGAAGCCGGCCCATTCACCTTCTCCGGCGTCCTCATTTGCGTTCGCTTCGGTTTCGTGGCCCACGTCCGTTTCAACAACGTCACCGTCGAACAACCCTCCTCGCTCCGTCCAATTCACCGAGGCGTCGATAATGGAGGAGGTTGGAGGAGAATCGATCGATTCCTGTTGAACCACAGCGCTGTCATCCGTTGGCCTTGGAGGGGGTGCTTCGCCAGGGCTGTTCCCCATCAGCGTGCCCAAACGATCCGGTTCCTCTCGTGGTTGAAGTTGAGCAGAGGTATCGACGAACGGAAGCGCTGCGCCCCCTGCCTGATTGAGCCGTACCGTGTCCACGGCGTCTCGAAGTTGAGCCACGACCGATGCAGGGTAGCCGTCGCATCCCTCGAGTATCGAGGTGGCATCTTGTGTGGAGAAATCGGCGTCCATGACGCCAACCGAATTCAAACGCTGGCGGACGAGGGTCACGACATCGAGCGGGCTGAACGGGGCCATTTGGAAGCGCTGGAAGCCGTTCACGACCGCAGGAGCCAAGTGATTTCGCTCCATGACATCGCAAACCAAAACGATGAGAGCATTCAATCGCTCGAGCGAGGAATGTGCATCTCGCAACGCCACGTCAAGGACAGATACATCGCTTGCGGGCACATCGATGACAACCAAAGGGAGGCGGTCACGGTAGGCGTACATTTCCGTGACCAGGCGATTCACCAAGTCGTTTCGGTCCACGGGAGGTTCGCCACCGATCAGTTGTTGGAAGCACATTTCCAACAACGCTTGTGCTGGGGAATGAGCTGGGAGATGGTCGATGGACACAAAAGCGCCCGCATAGGGTTTGAGGCAACGTACGAGCGAGGTTCGACCCGAGCCAAGTGGCCCGGTCAGCATCACCCTTCGTGCTGTTCCGAGGCGTAAATACTCTCTCAAGAGGTTGAACTCATGATCCCGCCCGACCAGTTTTCCCGCCTCGCCCGATTCCAGGGGGCGGCTCGAAAAAGGATTCTCGCTCAGAAGAGGGAAGCCAAATGTCCGTGCTTTCGTGACCATACACGACCAACGAACTCCAAGTATTTGATATTTCATCAAAACGCACCGTCTAACAGAGCCGTTAGAATGCGTTAGTTCGGCCGCCGTCGCTGGTTTGTGGCATGATTTAACGCATCATTAACGCTCGATTAACGCGTTAAGAAAAGCGTTAATCCCGTTAATTTTGAGCGGCAGCCGCCGGAAGCGATTGGTTCAAGGAACGGCACTCGCACCGTCGTCATGAGGACCAACCATGCCCGTGGACAACAGCCGCATCAAAGGCTTGTACAACATGAGCGTTGAGGAGCGACGAGTCCTCGTCGCCCAGGCCGCCGGCTTGGACCGTGACCACGTCAATGCATGGGCATCGTGCGGTGAATTGGACGAAACATCTGCCGATCGCATGATAGAGAACGTGATTGGCACGATGTCGCTGCCCGTCGGCGTGGCAACAAATTTCGTCATCGATGGAGAGCACTACCTCATTCCGTTCTGCCTTGAAGAGTCAAGTGTGGTGGCGGCCGCCTCAAACATGGCCAAGCGATGCCTTGCTCACGGCGGGTTTACCACCCAAAGCGATGACCCCGTCATGATCGGGCAACTTCAACTCCTCGAAATTGACGATATCGACACGGCTTCTGCCGCCATCCTCGCTGAAAAGGAGGCACTGATGACATTTTGCAACGACATTCCCTCTCGAATGATCGCCTTGGGCGGAGGCTGCAAAGACATTGTATGCAGGGAACTGGACAGTGACTTGGGAGCCATGCTCGTCGTTCACTTCCTTGTGGACTGCAGAGACGCCATGGGAGCCAATGCGGTCAACACCATGGTTGAGCGGGTCGCACCGAAGATAGAGACGCTCACAGGAGGGCGTGCCCACCTCCGTATCCTCTCAAACCTCGCAGGCCATCGCCTGGCACGCGTTCAAGCCGTGTTCACGCCTGAAGAGATGTCCACCAACGGGACTCGAGAGGAGGGCTTGGACGTCATCAAGGGCATTCTTGAAGCCCATGCATTTGCTGTTGAAGACCCCTACCGTGCCACCACCCACAACAAGGGCATCATGAACGCCATCAGCAGCGTTGCCTTGGCGTGTGGACAGGACTGGCGCGCCATCGAGGCTGGATGCCATGCATGGACAACCATGGGCAAAGGCCGGTACACATCCATGTCCTCGTGGACGCAGGACGAACAAGGAAATTTGGTGGGAAGGATGGAAACACCCATGGCCGTTGGCATCGTTGGTGGAGCATCCAAGGTCCACCCTGCTGCTCAAGCCAACCTCGCTCTCCTCGGCGTCAAAACCGCCCAAGAATTGGCCGGTATCATCGCCTGTGCTGGTTTGGCACAAAATTTGGGAGCGTTGCGAGCCCTTTCAACCAAGGGGATTCAAGCAGGGCACATGAAACTCCATGCGAAAAACATGGCCGTGAGTGCCGGTGCCGTTGGGGATGAAATTGAACAACTCGCCGCCCGACTTGAAACTCATGACGGCCATAGGTCGCAAAGTTTGGTCGAAACGTGGTTGAACGAACTTCGTAATTCTTGAAGTTCATTCTTCCTCACTTACGGAGAGAGATGACTGCACGGTGGAGGGCAGTTCAGGTCCATCTCGAAGAATGTCGTCGTCACCCAACCCTTCCAACAGCCCCGAAGCTTGGACCTGTTCACGGAACCAGGCACGCACTTTCTTTCGATCGGTGTGTGGACAACCAAACGCTTCGGAGAACCGTCGGGTCGTGGCGAGGCGCCGGGTGTTGCCGTCCTTGCGCCGGTCAACCATACCCAGTTGAGCCAATTCCCGAACATAATCGTAGGCTTTCTGGCCGAGCAATTCCACCAGCCTTGATTGGTGCATGGGTTGGTGATAGGCGATGAGGGCGGCTGCCTTCAGCAATTTTGGAGGCATGTCTGTCTTCGTTTCCCTCGGCAGATGAGCAGCGATCGTGGGTTTTACTTCAAGCGCCCAACGGTCACCGACCTCTGCCAGTTGAAGCGCACCACCCTTGCGGCGGCGAAGCGTGGCTTGCAGTGAACCCAAGCAATCCAACATTTCATCGGCATCGTAGCCGAGAACAGTGGACAACTCTTCAACGGACATGGATTTGCCTGAACTGAACAGGGTTGCTTCGATGAGCGTTTCCAGAGGCATTTCAGTCATCGTGATTCACCGCCTTACTCCACCAACCAATCATGTTCACTCAGGCTATTTGAATCGTTGACGGTGGCTGGTTGAACAACATCCTCCTGAGGCGTTGACGGAAGGGCTTCCTCAGCAGCCATTTTTGCTTCCAACTTGGCCTGGCGCCGCGCTTCTCGCTCCTCGGCAAGACGAGCGCGTTCGGCGATGGCTTCCATGCGATGCTCAGAGCCCGTGGTTTGCCCGTCCAAGGCTTCAGCATCGTTGGCCATGACCTCATCAACCGCTTCGAGCACCTCAACAAACCCGTTGAGGTGTGGCCAGAGGTCTTCGATCATGATGTTCGCGACATCTTCGCCTTCTTGTGAAATACTGGCCATGCGACGGTGGGTGAGAAACAAACCAGCGATGAACGAAGCAACGAAGGCTTCGCTTTCTGTTTCGTCCATCTTGAATCCGAAGGTTTCCATCAAGACCGGCCTCAATTTTTCGATCACAGAAAGAAGCGGCACCGTGGAGGCCCCCGCCTCTGCGCACGTTTCTTTCAAGGCGTTCCAGCACCGTTCGATATCGCCTTCAAGGTCTTCGTTGTGCATTCGTCCCCCGACGTTGTCGAGGTATTCGCTGAGTTCCCGTTCATGCTCGAGACGGTTGATTTCTCGTTGCTTCAACTCTGCTGCATCGTCGGCTGCGTCTTTGAACGCAGAGAGCAGTTCAGCAAGGGTGACGGGGCGGCCTTCTTCGCGGCGAACGCGCTCGTCAAACAAGGTCGGCAACACGTCGTCAGCGTGGCCCGTCAGGATGGTTTGGGTGAACAGGTACGCTTCATCGTCGTATTCACTTTCCCAACCAAAGGAGAAATCCTCGTCCCAGAGATCCTCCTCCGCCGGAGGTTGTATTTTGTCAAACAGCACGGCTGATTGGTGGTGAAGCACTTCCCATGACAGGCGAATCAATCGCCCGCATGCTGGAAGGTCGAGGTTGTCTTCTTCTTTGACACGGCGAGAAAACACACTCAAAAACGCAGAAAGGTCAACGTCCCATGGATTGAAGGCTTCTTCGCGAACCAAGGACAGGACCAAGGCGACAGAACGGTCAAAGGGGTCGTGCAGGCTTTGGTGCTCGGCCTCTTCGGTGGCAGCAATCGCAGCAATCCGTTGACCGAACAACTCTGCGTCTTCTCTGTCCTCTCCGTGCGAGAGGAGCTCATCGATGATTTCCTGCTTGAGGAACCATCGGTCGAGCAGACTTTGTTCTTCGGCCACACCATCACCTCACTGTTCTTCGGATTCAACTCCCACAGCACCAATCTCTTCGACCATCGCTGAAGACTCGTCGGCTTCGAGGACTTGAGAGGCCACCTCGGACCGTTCTTCAATGTCCTCGGAGGTTTCCTGAGTTCGCTCGATCAGACTTTCAAGGCCTCCCGGTTCTTCGGTTGCCTCAGCGGCTTCCAGGTGAGGGAGCAACCCTCCGAGACTCTTTGGAACACTGGGCTCATCGGGAACGCGGGGCATGTCTTCGGCCGCTGCGACAGCGTGCTGAATCCTCGATTCGTTCTTGGCCACGTCTTTCTGCGCCTCCTTGAGGGCTGCTTCACCCAACGCAATCGCTCGTTCTCGGTCGAAGTCGAGGATGCGTCGGCTGCAACCGTCGCCACCGTGGGTGATGCCGATGTGGTGGTCGGCGAGTTTGAGGGATACCTTTCGAAGCGTGACCATGATGAATTGGGCTCGCTTGCTGCGATTTCGGCACATCTTCGCAATGCGTTCAGCGTTGTAGGCGTCGAGGTTTTGATCGACTTCATCAAAGTAGTAAAACGGACTGGGGTCGTAATCCTGAATGGCGAAAATCAACGCCAACGCAGCCATCGATTGTTCACCGCCAGAGAGTTGTTGACGGCTGACCTTGGACGACTTCCCGCGAGGCTGAGCCCACAATTCCAAACCGCCCTTGAAGGGTTCTTCGGGATTTTCAAGGAAGAGCTCACCGCGTCCACCGTCGGAGAGTTCATGATACGATTTCTTGAAGTTCTCATTGACCTTTTCGAGCACCTCAACCAGGCGTTCTTTGCGTTGGGACTCCAGTTGATCAGTGATTTCAATGAGGTGTTTTCTTCGAGCTTGGAGGGTGGCGAATTCATCCTTCATCAAATCCAAACGTGCCTGGCATTCATCGTATTGCTCAATGGCGAGCATGTTGACATCACCAAAGTCTTCCATGGTGCGCTGAAGACGTCGAAGTTTGCGCTCAAGTTCCCCAACGTTGGGCAAATCATCGGGCATTTCGGTGAGCGAGAGGCCAGCATCAACCAGTTCGTTGGCCATCAACTGCACCTCCTGCTCCTTCTCTCCAATCGTGCGCCCCAAGTCGTGGGCGAGGCGTCGGTGGTTTTCTGCTTTGGACAAGCGCTCTTCGTTTCGCACTCGCAGGGTCGCCCGCTGGTCCGTGAGTTCCTGTCGCTCCTGCTCCAATCCTTGGTTTTCTTCGAGGTAAACGGCCTGTTCGTCTTTCTTGGCCTTGAGTTCGAGACGGTCGGTTGCCAGCGTGGCTTCTAATTCGTCCACTCGCTCCTCACGAGCGACCTTCTTGTTTTCCAGAGCGCCAATTCGCTTGCTGATTTCGTCAACCCTGCGTTGAAGCACCGTTTGATGGGAGGCCCCGTTGGAGAGCGTTTCTTCCGCTTTTTCCTTCTCGGCTTGAGCGGTGACACGCTTCAGGTTGGCGTCGTGCATGCGATTGCGAAGATGTTCAGGGCTTGCAGCCTCCAAGGCTTCCTTCGCCTCTCGCTTGGCTTCAACGGCATCCTGAGCCGCTTGCTCTGCAGCATCGAGCAGGCGGAGGGCTTCTTGTGCCTCCAAACGGAGGTCGTCGAGTTTTGCCTCCAGGGCGGTGACCGCGCCCGCAGCTTTCTTTTGACTCGCCGTCAACTGCCGCTTTTCTGCTTGGAGTTCACGCACCGTGGTGGCGTGGGAATCATCAACCAGGGCGTTGATTTTGTCACGAATGCTTTGCTGATTTGAGCGCGCTTCGCGCAACGCCTCGCTGACCGTGGCTTCCATGAGGGTGTACTGGTCGACTTGTGCGGCGTACTTTTCGACGTCCGACGCACCTTGAATTCGGCCGCCAAAGGCGATGGACATCCTTCGTTGGGAACCCCCCACCATGGCTCCGCCGGCTTCCACGACATCGCCCCGAAGCGTGACCAGACGAACGCCACCGATGTGCCGACGTGCGACGGACATGTTGTCAACAACGAGCGTGTTTCGCAAAACGAAACGGACCGCGATGTCAATGCGTGGGTCAAAGTCCAGCATCTCGTGAGCGAAACCAAGCACACCTTCCTTTCGAGCAACCATGACCGCCTTACCGCCGGCTCGGTTGTTGGTGAGTTTGTTCAACGGCAAAAACGTGGCACGACCTGCCTTGTTTTCAGCCAGCCAGCGAATGGCTCGGGCTGCGTCCTCATCGGTGTCCACCACGACCGATGCCATGCCCGACCCGATGGCGGTGGCCAACGCAGCCTCGTGGGCGCTGTCTTTGGGCGCACAAAGTTCAGCGATGGTGCCGATGATGCCTGAGAGTTCCTGTCGGTCACGGGCTGCGATCACGGCACTGGCGCCGCCAGCAAGGCCCTTCGCACCGGACTTTTGTTCCATTTCCGCTTTTGCCAAACTCAAGGAGCGTTCTGCATCACGTAATTTGACTTCGATTCGGTTTCGATCTTCTGCAAGTTGGGCTTCGGCCCGTTGTGCTTCCACCAGGGAACGGGCGAGTGCATCCCGGTCAAACTCAGGCGATGCATCGTTCAATTCGTCCAAACGCAGGTCCAACTCGCCAACGGAGAGGCGCAGGGCTTCGTGTTCTTCTTGGGCATCGCCCAACTGCTGACCGATAAGGTCGGCCTCAACAGCCAAACGGTCAACATCGGACTGTGCAGCCGATTTGGATTCCATTTTGGCGTCGACATCGGCTTCGGCCTGCGTGAGAGCGGTGTTGAGATCTTGGTTCTTCTGCCCCACCGATTCCAAGGCGGTTCGGATGCTTTCTTCTTCTCCTTGGGCTTCACTCAGAGCCTTGAGGGCGTCCTTCAGCGCTTCGTTGGCCGTGGCGAGGTTGGCCACAAAGGCATCCAACTCTTCGGTCGCTTCACCCAGTTCAAGTAGTGAATGTTCGAGTTCCTCCTTGTCATCTTCCGCCTCTTTGCTGGCTTCGATGATGCGGTCGTTGTTGAGTTCAATGGCGACCTGCAGCGCCTGAATGGCTTGACCCAACTCCGAGGTTTCCCCTCCCGTGAGTTTGTTGATTTCGTCTTGAAGTTCTGCGATTTTGTCGTCCAGTTCAAGCAAGGTTTTCTCCGTGGCCTTGTGCTCGTCAAGGAGCGTTTGGCTTTCATTGAGGTAGTGTTGCCGTTGGTCGATGTGGAAAGTCAGTTCGTTTTTGAGGGTGGCATAGCGGGCCTGAAGCAGCATCGAATTGGTCAACGCAATGCCGTCGGCAACATCCTTTGCTTTTTGCGCCACGTGACGCTCCTTGGCCAGCGTGGACAGCCGTTCCAATTGTTCTTTCTCGAGCATGCCGATGCGTTCGAGATAACTCTCGACCTTTTCCTTCTGCTTGGTCGCCTTCCGGATTTCATCGTCGTAGGAGGTGACGCCAGCAACGTTGTCCAGCACTTTGCGGCGCTCGTTGGCCGTCATCTTGGCCAGACTGGTCACGTCACCTTGGAGCACGATGTTGTACCCGTCTGGACGAGCGTTGGCTGCACCCAACAAGCGGTGGAAGATTTTCTGACTGCTGTCTTCGCCGTTGAGTTTGTAGGTGGTCACTGGATTGTTGGAAGACGTTAGCCGAATGCTTCGTGACATTCGGATTTCTTCTTTATCCAACGGCAAACGTCGTCGTCCGTTGCTCATCACCGGGTTGGCGAAGACCAACGTGACCGAACACTCCCGTGCCGGTTTGGAATTCTTCCCGCCGTTGAAGATGAGGTCGGTGGAATTTTGGGCTCGAATCACCCTGTTTGATTTCGGTCCAAGAACGAACTGAATGGCATCGCCGCAATTCGATTTCCCCGAACCGTTTGGGCCCGTGATAGCGGTGAAACCACGATCAAGGGGGACCGTCACTTCCCCTTTGAACGATTTGAAATTCAGTACTTCAAGTGATTTCAGATACATCCCTATCCCTCTCGTGATGGAACAAAAGTCCACCACGTTCTGAACACCCGTGTCTTACAGGATTTAAACAATTTGAAGAATGGAGGCTCAGTACAACGGTTTTGGAGGGGCGAAATCAAGCGCCGAACGGGCTCAAAATACGCCGTGATTGTTGCAGTTTTTGCACCCTGCACCTTGGCAGTACGGGCAGGTAGCCATCACGAGCAACTTGCTTCGTCGGCGACTCATCGCCAAATCCTTGTCTGCTTGCAAAAAACGTGAACGTTCGGCTCGTTCAATGTCTTTCTTGGAATGGGCTTCTTTGCTGAAAAAGGAAGTCCGGAAACTTCCGGCTTTCTCACGCCGACGTTCCAATTTTTCGCGTGTCTGAACAACAGCCTCCGCTTCCCAATACTTCGGTCCTCGCATCATCAATGCCCCAAAGACCGCAAAGAGGATTTGGACCAACCAAGGCTGAACAGGAACCGGGGAAAGATCAGCGAGGCTTGTCGAATTGGCCGATGAGGGAAGCCATGCAAGACGGTCAAGGATGGCCAGGCCGAACAACACACAACCCATGATGAAACCAGCCTTGCGCATGCGCTTGGCCCACGATTTGTTCTGTGGGAGTTCAAAGCCGTACACGAACAAGAACAACCCCTCCATGAGCATCAGAACGTCCGCACCTGACCATTGACCAACCTCGCCGAGGCAGTATGAGGTTCCCGAATCCCGCAATTCCGCCTCAACCGTTGAAGGAGAACATGCAGGTTCAAACATCAGCAAGGCGTCCAGCTTGTACCCATCGGCGCCATCGATCACCTTTGGTGCAACCGCCCCGAACTGGACGTTAGCGATGACGAACAGTAGCAACCCCGCACCGAACAACGTCATGATTTTTCGGAGGTTGATTCCAAACACCATGCGAGGTCCTCGTCGTGACCATGCGGACCTGCTTCATAGTGCTTTTGAGGTAGGCGGAAAGAAGG
>JAYQAK010000023.1:0-5465 GCA_038136695.1 Candidatus Poseidonia sp. | reverse complement strand
CGTCGTGACCATGCGGACCTGCTTCATAGTGCTTTTGAGGTAGGCGGAAAGAAGGATGAGCCATCACCGTCAAGAAGGGGCGACACGAGGCTCCTCTCGAGGAGAAGGGCATGGCGCACGTGGTCATCGTGGGAAGCGGCATTGCAGGCTTGTTCGCCGCCGCCCGCCTTGCCGATTCAGGCCATGATGTGACCGTGGCGACCAAGAAGCGGACCAAAGATTCCTCCACCAATTGGGCCCAAGGAGGCATTGCCGCCATCCTTGACAAAACCAACTTGGAGGGCATGGAAGCGCATGTCCGGGACACCCTCAATTGCGGCGATGGACGATGCGATGAAGATGTTGTTCGTAGCATCATCAGCGAAGCAGGAGAGCGAATTCAAGATTTGATCCGGCTCGGTGTCGAGTTCGAGAAAGAGCACGATGGAGCATACTCCATGGCCCGAGAGGGCGGCCATTCTGCAAAGCGAATCCTCCACGCCAAAGATGCCACAGGCCGAGAAATCGAGCGGGCGCTTTCAGCTTACGCCACCCAACACGAACGAATTCATCTTCGACCCAACACGCTGGCCATCGACCTCATTCAACGCGAGCACGGCAACCCGGCAAAGGGCGTGGCTGGTGTTTGGTGTTTGGACCAAACCTCACAGGAAGTTCTCACCCTCGAAGCCGATGCCGTCATCCTTGCGACGGGTGGCGTGGGTTGCCTCTGGAAGCAGACCACCAACCCGAGCGTCGCCACGGGGGATGGGTTGGCCATGGCCTATAGAACGGGAGCCTCCGTTGAACAACTTGCGTTTATTCAGTTTCATCCCACGGCCCTGTATTCCAACGATCACCGACCGTTTTTGATCTCCGAAGCGCTTCGTGGTGTCGGAGCAGAACTGCTTGACGACGCAGGATTGGCAGCATGGAACGAGGCGTGCAACACGGCGTTGGCCGAAGGCAGTCAACCGCCTCATCCCAGCGGGTTCTCCTTCACGTTGAAACACTCCTCGGCCGGTTCGATGGCCACCAGAGACATCGTTGCACGGGCCATCGACCAACAACTGAAAACCACTGGGAAGCCGTGCGTTTACTTGGTCACATCCCATCTCAACGACATCGACCTTCCCTCGAAATTCCCCACCATCTCTCAGCGCCTGACGAAGGAAGGTTTGACACTCGGCAAGGACCCTTTGCCGGTGGTCCCTGCTGCTCACTACATGGTTGGGGGCATTCGCGTGGATTCCATTGGACGAGCGTACTTGCAGGGGAAGGACGAGCACATGCCGCATCTCTTCGCCATCGGAGAAGTGGCATGCACCGGAATGCACGGTGCCAATCGCCTCGCATCCAACAGTTTGCTTGAAGCCGTGGTGTACGCCCACCGTGCATCCCAACACCTCATCGATCATCCGCCAACGACCTACGAAGGCACGCATCCAGCATGGAGAGCCGATGGGTTGCATCGCCTGCGAGAGCATGCGCCCATCATCCACGACCGCACCAGCCTGGTCAGCACCATGTCGCAGGAAGTGGGCATCGTCCGGTCCAATCAACGGTTGCGAAGAGCCCAGCGACGTCTTGCGTTGCTGAATCAGGAGGTGGATTTGATTTGGAAAGCCTCGCTCCCGAGTCGCGCCATTGTTGAACTGCGAAACCTGGCCCTCATCGGTCACTTGGTGGTCACCAATGCCTTGGAACAGAAGGAAAATGCAGGGCTCCACTACAACGTAGACCTACTCAAGGATGGCACGCCTGAACAAGAGCCGTCAGCATCTGGTTGACGGGAACCGCAAGACCGTGTTCTTCTGCGAGTTCTACCACGGCTCCGTTGAGCGCCTCAATTTCCGTCCTCCGCCCTGCTTTGATGTCTTGCAACATGCTGCAGTGGTTGCCTTTGGTGTTGGTCAACACCTCTCGCAGTTGGTGCTCAAATACGATCTCGTCGGGAACAGCAACCCGCTGCAAGCGCGCAACTCGAGCTGCTTCACGGTAGACCATCATGCAGGTGCTCAACAGTTCGTCAGCCAGCAATTCCCCATTCTGTAAACCGGCGAGTGCGGCGATGGGGTTGATGGCAAGGTTCAGCAGGACTTTCTCCCATACCATCGAAGCGGCATCGTCACATACCAACGGGAAAAGTTGGGCAGAATCGAACAACTCGGTCACAACGGCGATGGCTTGCTCGCTGGCGCCAAAAGGAGGTAAAGCGAGGTTCACTGTGCCTTGGCCCACCCAAACCACCTTACCCTCGGCATCGGTGAAGGCTCCGTGCGTGGTGGTCGCTGCCAGCACGCGCTGTGGGCCCAAGACCCGGGCGAGTTGTTCTGGATGCCCTAGCCCGTTGGAAATGGCCAGCGCAACACCGTTTTCTCGAAGCAGCGTTTGACCCAATTCAAGAAGCGATGGAATGGCATACGATTTGCAAGAAAAAATCACAACATCCGAACCGCCATGGAGGTGAGGCTCAACCTCCAATTCTTCGCAGGAAAACAAGAAACGACCCGCCGGCACCGGTTGAAGATTAAAGCCGGAAACATCGATGCCTTCCAGGATTTGACGAGCGCCCCGCTCGCCTCGGACGTGAAGGTGTATTTCGTGGTCCGTGGAGGCCAGACTTGCTGCAAAGACGCTCCCGATGGAACCCGTTCCGAGGATGGATACCCGCATGAACACCCCTCACTGGTAACTCGCAAGATGGAGGACAACGGTTCCCGATTCGAGGCTCAACCACATCGTTGCCAGCGGCGTGGACGGTGGGACGAGCGAAAGCGTCGTGTTGCCCACAGCGAGGGCTTGGCCGTTCCAATCGTGTTGCCAATCTTCTCCCAAACTGCCTTCCCTCGCCAACCTGAAGGGCACCTCCTCGTCACTGGGGTTGTGGAAGGTCAACTCACCCATACCCTCGTTGACGTATGTGCCGTTGGCTGCGATGGCCCAGGGCGTGGACCAAAACCGGGTGGTGGCGTTCATCCATGTCACCAACAATTCAGGGCCCGACTCAACTTCAAAGCTGACATGGGGGTAAGGAGAGTATCCCTCGTTGCAGAGGGAAACGTTGCTGCCTGCCGTCATGAGCAACGTGAGGTTTTGTTCAGCCTCGATCACCGGAAGATGGCCTGAGGCGAACACGGTCGTGTCCCAAACCCATTGACCCTGAAGCGGGCGTGGAGGCGTGCTGATGCTGGCGTTCACCGGGCATCGGTCAGCGTTGATTTGCAGGTTGCCTCCGTCTTGAAGCAGGGCGCCCCACCCCCGTGTCACCTCATGGGTGATGGTCCAACCATCCTCTGGAACATAGGCCACCAACGGCCGCCGGTCCGGTAACAGTGGTGCAAAGGTGTCGTTGTTGATTCGAATGATGCCGTGTGAAGGTTGGAACACCAGCGGGTCGAGCCCCGAGAGACACACCCTTTGGGGGACATCGGAAAGGTTGGCCGCCAATCCTTGCTCACCTTCGAGGTGAACCAATGATGTTTGCACGTCAACCACGGCGGAGGCCTGTATTTCGATGTTGACCGAAGTGGAATTGACCAGTGCGCCGCTCAAGTCCACACACCTCAGGATCGTTGCGCCATCGGACTCATCGTACCATTGCTGCCCAGGAAGGACCTCAAGGGCAGGCTCGACCTCAAAGGGAACCAAGTCGTACCCGTCGTTGATGTGGACGACGTACACGCCAGAGGCTTTGGTAGGTTGGTATGCCCCTGCCCACGTCAGGTTCAACCAAAACTTGGCCGTTCGTTGTGGAAGGAGGTGTGTTCCGCACCCCTCACCGTTGATGTCGAGGTCGTCTTCTCCGTCACAATCCCATTCAACCAGCCAATCATGGGCTGTATGTTCAAACTCGGCATGAACCGCAAAGGGACGCTCCAACGAAGAAGGGTTGGTGATTTGGACGAGCGTTCGTGAAACCCAACGGCCGTCGTCTTGGAGCACGGCCAGTTCCGGGTCAACGAGGGTGTATGTCATGGGGTCCTCCCAGCCATCGTCGTGGAGGACCGGTTGAGACGCTGGAAGCAGAAACACGAACACCAAAAGGAGCACCATGCCCATGCGACGATGGTCCTCCTCACTCAGGCCCGTGGTTTCGTCAAGTATGATGGGGATGCGAAGGTCGTTTCCGAGGAAGAACAACAGCGGCAAGAGCAACGCGAAGACAAGGAACCACAAGGAGAACGCATCGAACACCCCAAACACATAGGCACAGAAAAGAACCGCAACGAGGATCAAACTCTGGGTGCTTGAACTTCGTGCGTCAAGCATGCCCATGCGAGCAATCAACAGACGGCCGCCCGGGAAGGTTGGAATGGGCAGAATGGAAATCCACGCAAAGAGCATCAGCATGCCGCCGGCATGGACCCAAGGGTGGGCCCAGGTCAACCGAACCCATGCGTCGTTTCCTACAAGCTCCGTCGCCAACAGGCTCACGAAAAGAGGAGGCGCTGAAACCAGAGGCATGAGGGATGAGGCGAGATATTCCGGCGTCATTCGCAAACCGACAAGGAACAACAACGCCCCCGAGATACCGAGGACGATGGGCACGGTCAACGCCGTAAAGCCCAGGGAGGCACGGTCGGGCCAAGCACGGGCGTCCATACGAGGCAGGGTCGGTATGAGGAACAAACCGAACGGCCAGAACAACCACGATGAAGGGAAGACGCCCAAAGCGTACAAGGCGATGGTGAAATCAGGAACGGGGACCAAGTGGCCGCTTCGCACACCGAAACGGGCCGCCACGGCTCGTTGAACAAACGAAGCGAGAATGAGAACACAAAGAATGGGCAGCGTGTACCCCACCAGGGCATCGAAGAAGGACGATGCGTGAAACCACCCGTTCGCTTCCCGGCTGGGCTCCATCCATTGATGCCCCGCAAGGGTGAGCGTCAACAAAGAGAGCGACCAGAACATCAGAACGGTCTTTGGCCGAGGAAATTGCCGTTCAGGTGTCGGAAACACCGTGATGACCCATTCTTCATCCTTGGTTAATTTCCCCATCCAACCGAGCCGACGCAAATGTGCGTTCGCCTTGCGCAAATCACCGTGGATGTCGTCATCCTTACTTCGCACCGACCACGATGGCCAACGACCACCTGTTTCGCCAAGAACCACGACATACGACGACAACGCCGAGGCGAGGAGATCGTGCTGTGACCAGGCCTTTTTTTGATGGGGAAGGCCTGTCTGGACCGGGTGTTCGTCGTCCATCAACCGTTCCCCCTATCAACTCGGTACGACCCATCCTCCATGAATCCCTCGTTGGAGAGGCACGTTGGACAACTTCACTTGTTCTTGAATCGCTTGAGACGGAAGGTCTCTTCACGCTCCATTTCTTCAAGGCGGAGTTGGATGAACACCTTGGCTTCCTCAAGTTCTGGAATGACCTTGAACTCGAGGGCGTTCACACGGCGTTTCGTGGCTTCGATTTCAGCGAGAAGGCGCTTCAGCGTGGCCTCCATTTCCGAGGCGGTCACGATTTT
>JAYQAK010000022.1:0-20665 GCA_038136695.1 Candidatus Poseidonia sp. | reverse complement strand
AAGCCGCAGTTGGGGCACTTGTAGAGCACACCTTGGTTGCGTACTCGAGGGCTTCGTCCAATTGGGTTGAAGCATCCGGGACACGGGAACGTGGTTGAGCCTTCTTCAGCCAGTGGAATGCCAGAGGATGTACAAACGCTTGCTCGTTCACTCATGTGGATGCCTCGCAACGCTTCTGCCCAAGGCCTCCCCCTCTTTATGGTTGCGTGAGTCTCAGCCACGCCGAGAAGTCTCAAAACGTTGCACGACAGTCAATCGTCCATGCTTTCCGGTGCTGACGACCAGAGCCCCGTCACGGGAACGGCACCACCCAGATTCCAATCGAACAACATCCCCTACACACACCGATTGAATTTGGTCGCCCCAAAGCACCAAGCCGACCAGCCCAGTTTCGTCGCGTCCGCATGCGGCAGCGACATGACCGGTGTACGATGGTGAAGCGATCAATCGTTTTGGATAGATGCGCAGCACCACCATTTCAAGATGGCGAACGGGGGTGTTTGGTCGCAGGTTTTCGATGCAATTTGCGGGTGTTGGCCAAGCAAGTTGGGAACGGGGTTTCATGACCCCCAAACATCACCTCAAGGTTCTTCAAACCCATCGTTGGTTTGCTTTTTTCGAACAGAAAACGTCGTGGCCATCGGTTCCACGTCGTCTTCAAGGTCACCGCCCCCCAAGAGTTTGTCCAATTCACGTTCGTAGCGCTCACGGATGGTGGCTTTTGGCGCCTTCCACGGCGTGTGGTGTCTGCAAACAAGGTACACCTCAGAAGAAGAATTTCGAGAAGCATCGGGTGAAAACCTTCGAACGCTCGAGAAGTGAGGTTTAACGGCTGAAATCAATTCATCCACCCCGACCCCTTGGAACAACTTGGTCGTGAAGGCCCCTCCTTTCTTGAGCAGCGGCAATGAAAAGTCCATGACGTCAGCGACCAGGGTCATGGCGACGGACTGGTCCATATCCCACTTCCCGGTGATGTCGGGTGAAATGTCCGACACGATCACATTCAGGAGTTCGCCATCCAACTCGCCCAAGATCCGTTCTTGCGTGATGGGCTCGGTAATGTCGCCCGTGAGCAAGACGGCTCCTTCGACCGGAGCACACGGTTGAAGGTCAACCCCAACGACACGACCGTCTTGTCCCGCAAGTTCAACGGCCACTTGGGCCCAACCGCCTGGATGACAGCCGACGTCAAGAACGAAATCACCGTCCCGAATGAGCGTAAATCGTTCTTGGATTTGTTTGAGTTTGAAGGCAGAGCGGGCTCGGTACCCGCTTGCTTTGGCTTGCCGCCGCCAAGAATCACGCTTATGATTCTCAACCCAATGGTCAGCCATCACCTTTCCTCCATTCAATCCTGCCTGCCTCGCCCTCATCAATCCTTTTCTTCTGTAGTAGGGAAAGCAAGCAATCAAGAGACCCCACGGCGTGCCTCGGCCATGAGCACGGTGGGCCGACGAGCGAATGGACGTGTGGCCCTCACCGTCATCAGTCTCCTCATCCTTGTTTTTGTTCCGGTCCAAGGGAAGGTGGTGAGTCTTGAAAGCGACTTTGCATCCCCCGTGTCAACGGGAATCGGCGGACGAACGATGCTCGTTGAGGAAATCACGGCAACATGGTGCCCCTCCTGCGCCAAAATCGACCCAGAACTCATGATGGTGGCCGATAGCCACGGTTCTCGTATCGGCTTGATTGCGCTACATCCGACGGGCCTTGCAGAGAAAGACGCCTTTGAACCGCCAGCAAGCCAACATCGGATTGACCGCCTACGCCTGAGCCAACCATCACTCGGGAACTCAACACCGACGTTCCTCGTCGAAGGAGGGGAACCCCGAGTGGGTTACGACGCCTGGCCAGAGGTTCAACGCGATATTTTGAACACGGAACTTGTTCGCCAACAGGTGAGTGAATTGGCCTTCGAGGTGGAGCGAACGGACGCTGGATACAGGGCCAGTGTTACGGATGCCAACCTCCTTCGCACCAACAGCACGCAACTGACGTTCCTTGTCCTTGAACATGGTAAACAGATGCCATCCGGAGCCATCAACCCCGGAGAGGACGTCAGAGATCGTGTGTTGGTTGGGGTTGCAGAATGCCATGTCGAATCAGCCAACATCATCACCACCATTGGAGTGCTGAATGCCTCAGTGCCCTCCTTATGCACGGATTCGTTTTCCATCGAATTTGAGGCCTTGGCCTCATGGAGTGTGTTTCTGATTCACGAGTCGACCGCCGACAACATTGAGCAAGGTCAGCGGGTCACCACCTTTGGTGCAGTTGAACTCGCTCATCGTGACCGAGCCAGTGAACAAAGCACCGATTCATTTGCAGGTACCGTGTTGGTTGCGGCGTCCATTGCGCTCGGCGTGGCATCTCTTGCACGTAAAAAGTAACAAAATTGCAGATTTCTCCGCATTTTGTAACGAATGTGGAAAATTTTCCCGGATTCCGTCACTTCCCCTCACATCAAGACCAAGGATTGATAAACGGTTAGGCCAATGTAATACCATGACAAAAACATGGGAGGACGTGACTTGGGAAGCAGAGACACCCCACAAAGAGTGGGTGGTGGAATATTACGCCAAGGTCGGTAACGATACGACCCACCATCTCTCCGTGTTGCGAGGTGAGACGATGGAGGAAGTCCAGCGCCACCTCATGGGAGAACTTCGCTTGACCTACAGAGAGGCAGCCGAGATCGAGGTCACTGTGCTCCGCATGGAAGTCATTGTAACCGAGCCAGACGCCTCTCTGTTTACAGGGGCTTTCACGCCCTGATCAAGCGATTTGACGGTAGACCAACTCGATGTATTGCTTGTCTTCGAGGATCAGGTTTTCAAAATCATCCACTTGTTGACGTTGGCTTGAATCGACCACCACCTGGTTGTTTTCGTTGTAGGAGTAGGTGTTGATGTACATCACAAATTCATGGTTCTCGTCGACACGGTGTTCATCAAATCCTGTGGCGTCCATGTGTTTCCCCCAGATGTCAAAGAAGGCTTCCAACGGAGCTTCCACGCCCGCTTGTTCAAATTCGGCATGGATTTTACCATCGGCAGAATGCGTGTGAAGCGGGCGCATTGAACAATCGCCGTCGTTCAAGCCCACGTCATCAGGAATCTCAACATTCTCACCCAAGACGGAGATCTTGAGGATGGGATGAAAGTGCTCGGCAACGCCTGAACCGTGTCCGCCAATACAATCGTTGGCGATTGCATGGCGTTTTTCAGCCGTGTTGAAGGGCGGTTCGCCATCGCTTTGCCCGAGCAAGACACCCATCGCAGCTAACGCAGAAAGCGTCACAATCAACCAAAACAGGGTTTCTTTATTCATGGTCATCACATCTTTGTTTCAACGATTGAATCGTCCTTCCAGAGTCCTTGCTCGTGCATTTGGGAGGCTTTCCAGAATCCGAACAACGCCACAACGTTCGCGATGTGGGCCATCGTACAAAACTGACAAATCTTGCCCATTTGAACCTCGTAGGAAATCAGCAGCGCAATCACCAAGAGACCAGCGCCCGTCATGTACATGCCGTACTTCATGTAGCGTTCCGCCCATTGCGCATCGGGGTCTTTTGAAACGGAATTTGTCATAAACAGAAGTGCGCCGAAGGCGAACATTCCAATCAACCCCCAAGAGATACCAAACACAGGGTCGGTGTTGTAAGCTGCATTTCCCAGAACATCATCGCAGTCGAACACCGTTGCGCTCGAACAAACATTGCCTCCTTCGCTGATTTTGTTGGTGATCCAAAGCGTATGAACCGAGACAGCAAAACCAGTGAGCGCGACGAGATTCATGCCGAACATGTGCCGGCGACGGGCGTGGATTAACAGTGGGTTTCGCCCAACAAGCCCTCTTGCAACGGATGCACTGGTGGCAGGCAGCATCAACAACAAACCGTAGAGCAAAGGAAGGATGTAGGCGATCAGAATGAGGTTTTGATTCATGTTCAGGCCTCCACCGTCAGACGGAAAATCGCCTCTGCCACCGTCTCAGAGCGATGCTCTTGGGAAGACCAAGCCACGATACCGTCTGGCTGAATCAAGAAGTATGCGGGCGTGCCAGGGACTTTCCATTCCTTCATGTTATCTTGGTCGAGGTCATCGATGTAGATGAATCGGTGAGGGTCACCATTGCGACTTGAACACGAGGAACCATCACATACCTCATCTCCCGAACGGTCACGAAAACCTTCGATTTCTTCACGGCTGGATTCGTGGCCTTGGAGGTCAAGTTGCGTGGCACTGGCAATGAAATTGACCACAGGACCGTCCCACGGCCCGATACCGGGGTATGCGGCATGAGAGGTTTTGAACTTCATGAAGTAGTTTGAATCATGAGCGACATCGTCAGCGGATTCGACACAGAACGGGCAATCGGTGTCCATGAATTCAATCAACATCCACGGTGCCGTTTCGTCACCAGCAGTCCAGTTGTCGGTCAAGTACTTGCTCATTTCAAAGGTGGTCCATGAACTCCCGTTGTACATTTTGCCTTCAAGAGGAGGAGCGCGTTCGCCTTCTTTGGTACCCGTTGCGATGGGGTCGGTGGTGAACGCCAACACCATGATGGATGCAAAAAACAAGGCGGCGATTTTGATGGCGGTGTCGGTTCGTACATCGGCTTCTTGATCGTACTTCATCGGTGGCCCCCTCCTGGTCCAATTTCTTCAAGCAAACACACGGCGGTGTGACGGATAGCATCCTCGCTGTTCATGCTGACATCAAATCCACTTTCTAACATTCTGTCAATACCAAGGCGTGCTTTTGGAATATCGCCGGCCCAACCTCGGTCGCCACCGGTGTATTCGATGGAAGCATCGTGGCAACCGGTGACTTCAACCACAATCTCAGCGATTCGACGCACCGAAGCCGTATCGTGACTTCCCAAATTGTAGAGGTTTAGCGGTTCGTTGGCGTGCTTCATGATGTGGAGAATCGCATCGACGCAATCACCGACCTCCATGTAGGACTTTTCTTGGAGGCCGTTGCCGAGCACCTCAAGACGGCTGGCGTCCTTCTTGAGTTTGTGAATGAAATCAAAGATGACACCATGGGTTCCACGAGCTCCAATCACGTTGGCAAATCGAAAAATCCAGGCTTGAAGGCCAAACGTCCCCACCCAACTGCTGATGAGTCCTTCGCCTGCTTGTTTGCTGGCACCATACAGTGAGATGGGCATGCACGGTCCGTGGTCTTCTGGAGTGGGCATCGGCGCACCTTCGCCGTAGACCACCGAACTGGATGCAAAGGCGATTTTTTTGACGTTGGCCAAACGCATGGCTTCGAGAACATTGTAGGTCGCTACCGTTCCTTGATTCAAATCCGTGTTCGTGATGCGAGTCCCCAATCGTATGTCTGGATTGGCGGCGAGATGAAAAACACAGTCGATGTCCATGCTCATGGCCTTGGAAACATCGGAAGGAGTGCACAAGTCGCCCTCAACCAGCGTCACTGACCCTGTATCAAGGTGGTGTTGAATGAACGCCACATGACCGCTCGAGAGGTTGTCCAAGACCACGACTTCATCACCGCGAGCAACGAGGCGGTCGATGAGATGGGAGCCGATGAAGCCGGCGCCTCCAGTCACCAAGGCTCGCATGGATGAACGACCGGAGGCTTTCTTATAAGGGAAATGGTTCCGAGTCCAATCCTCCACCCGCGACCCTAAAGAGGGTTGGAGCGATGAAGCCCGTTCCTGAGGAACCGACCTCAGGGGAGGTGAATGAATGAAGAAATCCGAAACCGCAAAAGAAGCCGAAATCCAAGACAACAACATCTTGGTGGGGTATGTCCGTCGAAGCAACGCAGGTGGGGCGCTCAAGCTCTCCATCAACACCGCTGCTTTCGCAGACTGCAGCACGTACATGACCAGCGATGGGCAAGCCTACGTGCCTCTGGTGATCTCAATGGCGGCGCTTGAGAAAGTGCTTGCCGGAGAACGCGCGGTCACGACCGTGACCCAACTCCACGATTGATGTGGAATTGGCAGACCTTCCCTCCTTCTCTCTGAGAAGTACAACGCCTGCCGGTTGGCTACGGTCAACCGTTGGGCCTTTCATTCGTTCAACCGTATTTATTCAATCAGTCATATATAGAAGATAGCGGACGGGAAACCGTGCCACAAGGCAGCGGTGGGGAACGTTCGGCGAAGCCGTACATCGTTGCGGGCATGCCCATGTACAACGAAGAAGAGACCATTGGCTCGATGGTCATTCGTACATTGCGCCATGTCGACAAGGTCATCTGCATCGACGACGGGTCTTCGGATGCCAGCGCCCGTATTGCTGAAGCTTGCGGTGCTACCGTCATTCGCCATCGGGTGAATCGAGGCTATGGCGGCGCTCTCAAAACCCTCTTCCTCAAGGCCTCTGAACTGGACGCCGATGCGTTGGTCTTGCTCGATTCCGACGGCCAACACAAAACGGAGGACATTCCCAACATGTTGGCACCGATCCTCAACGGCGAGGCTGATTTCACCATTGGCTCTCGGTTTGTGGAAGGTGGCGGCGGCACCGACATGCCAGCTTATCGCCGCTTGGGCATCAAAGTCATCACCGCTGCCTCCAACCTCTCGAGCGATTTGGGCATCAAGGACACGCAGTCCGGGTACCGAGCCTTTTCCAGAACGGCCTTGGAGCGACTTCGTTTTGATTCAGAAGGCATGGAACTTTCGCTCGAGATGCTCGAGGACGCTCACGAGAAGAGCCTCCGTGTGCTTGAGGTTCCCACCGTGATCCGCTACGACGTCCCCAAGGGGTCGAACTTCACCGCTGTTTCACACGGCTTCACCGTGATGACCTGGGCGATGCTTTCGCTTTCCCAGAAGAAACCGTTGCTCGTTCTCGGCATCCCTGGTTTCGGTTTGCTCGCTACCGGGGCTGCCATGGGCATGAGGACGGCACAAGGTTTCACCATGCAGGTTGACACCATCATCGGATCAGGCATTTCAGCTGTATGGATTGGATTGTTGGGCCTCTCGTTGATGGCCACGGGACTCGTGCTTCAAAGCGCCCAACGCTTCCTTCGCTTGTTGTTGGTTCGCGAGTTTGGCTTGGACTGACCGCCACTTCAGATGAAGATGGGAAGGATGAAACTCAGGGCGAACAGCCCGAAGAAGACGAACATCCAAATCCGCACACTTCGCTGGTTTTTCTCGTCCTGAACATTCTTGTCAATGCAGGTTTGGTCTTTGCACACCCGTGGCTCAGCGCTCACGGGGATGGGCTCGTAACAAATTCTGCAATGCTTGTGAGGCGGCACTTTTCCTGAGACCTGACCCATGAACTGGTTTGCCTTTTTCGCCGCCATGTCCTTCACTCTTTTTGCGTCCACCATACGATCAACTCATGCCTTGATGACGGTCCCTTCAAACAACTTGCCTTCAAGCGCGTCGTCCAACCGAGCAAGATCTCGACCGTCAAGAACGGCGAGATCAAGCCCTGCTTCAATGGCCACTCCGACGGCGACCGGGTCAACAACGGCGGATGCACCGGGCTCCAACGGTTCTCCGACACCGGTGATGGCGGCCAATTCATCCAACGTCATTTCAGAAATGGCTTCAGCATCATCGTAGGTTCGAGGGTCCTTTGAGTAAACATGGGAGACGTTGGTGGCGATGATGCAATGACGAGCGTGGACGGCCGCCGCCAACCGTACAGCCACCGTATCGGTGGTATGGCCTGGAACGGTCCCGCCCATCACCACCACATGGTGATGTTCCAGAAGAACTCGGGCCTCATCGATGGTATGAGGCACCGATGACGCAACATCGCATCCGATTTCAAGCAGAACCTGCTGGAGGACGGTTGCATTCAATCGTGTACCTGCAATACCGATTTCATCCAAGCGACGAGGGTCGTTCACGCTGCCACTGGCCAACGCAATACCCTCTCGGGCGGGTAAGCCACCACCAACGACAAAAGCGATGCGCCGTCCGTTTCCTTCGAGGTGAACAACAAGTTGTCGGAATCGACCCATCCACATGGACCGTGCATCGGCTTCTTCGGGGCGAAGCAAACTTCCCCCAAGCGCAACCACATGGACGGTGCTCATGGTCGTCTTGCACCGCGGCCATGTTTTCATCCTATCCCTGCCAATGACACGCAAAGGCCAGTTCGGGGCGAATAAGGGAGAGGTTTGAAGTGCCACGCCTTGACCCAAAGGCCGGGGGACACCATGGCAGACGATGGAAAACAGTCTGCGCGCCGTCTCCGGCTGAAATTAGCTCTCGAAGATTTGAGAGAAATGAAGGGCTTCGGGACTGAATTGGTGACCTTGATCATTCCTCCGGACCGGCAAATTTCGGATGCGAGGTCCATGCTCCAAAACGAGCACGGGCAGGCGGCCAACATCAAATCAAAAGGAACACGAAAGAACGTGCAAGGAGCCATTGAATCGGCCATCTCAACCCTCTCTCGCTTCAAGACCCCCGGTGAGAACGGGTTGGCTATTTTTGTTGGGTCCATCATCGTCGGCAACAACAAGTCACGCATGGTGAACATCGTGGTGGACGACCCTCCCCAGGCTTTGATTTCGTTCCGCTACCGTTGCGACTCTCGGTTTGAATTGACCCAACTCGAAGAAATGCTGGTCGACAAGAAATCCTACGCCCTCTTTGTGATCGACCGGGCCGAAGCAGCCTACGGTATCGCCACCGGTAAGCGAATCCATGTGCAGGAACACCTGGTGTCCAACATCATGGGCAAGCACCGCCAAGGTGGTCAATCAGCTCAACGTTTTGAGCGTCTGATCGAAGAAGCAGCGCACAATTTCTTCAAGCGGGCCACCGAACACGCATCCTCGTACTGGCTTCCTCACCTCGAGAACATTCAAGCCGTGATCGTGGGAGGTCCAGGTGCGACCAAAGATTTCGTGGTCAAAAACGAATACTTTCACCACGAGATTGGCAAGAAAATTGCCAAAACCACGTTCGATGTCGGGTATTCAAACGAATCCGGTGTGCGAGAACTCGTTGAAAATGCAGGGCAACTCATGGGAGAAATCGAATTGGATGCCGAACGTCAAGTGATGAATCGGTTCTTGGAAGAACTCATTCGAACCCATCCAAAAGCCACCTACGGTGAGATGATGATTCGAGATGCACTGGGCCAAGGTGCCGTTGATTCGCTCTTGATTTCTGAAGGATTGCGGGGCAACGTTGTGGAAATGGAGTGCAAGAAATGCGGTCACGGCAACGATGGCTCGTGGGAGGCTCGTTTGACACGTCAGCAGGAATTGCCCGAATGCCCGACCTGCGAGGCCTCTGGAGACAGCATCAAAGAGCGTGCAAGCCATTCCCTCATCGACACTTTAACCCAACTTGCAGAGGAGGGGAACTCAGAAGTGGTCTACATCTCCGTTGATACCGAAGAAGGGGCTCAGTTAATGCAAGGGTTTGGAGGCATTGCAGCCATCTTGCGCTACCCGTTGATGTGAGGTGATCGTGTGCAGCTTCTCAAAAATCAGGTGCAGCCGCTGGTGGAAGATGCCTTGGCTAAACTTGGCGTCGACGTAGGGCTCGTCGAACGGTTGCTTCAACCTGCTCGAGAATTGGATCAGGGCGACCTTACGCTGCCTTGTTTTCCGTTCGCAAAAGCACTTGGTAAATCCCCTGCAGACATCGCCCAGGAAGTGTGCGAAGCCATGGAATCCCACCCCGCTATCCAAGAAACGCTCGCCGTCAATGGATACGTTAACCTCCGTGCCGACCCTGCGTGGTTGGCTCACCACCTCCTCAGCAACGGTCTTGACAACGGGACGCCGGCCGAACCGAGGACGGTGCTTATCGAACACACCTCTGCTAACCCAAACGGACCTTTCCACGTTGGCCGAGCACGAAACGCTATCCTCGGCGACACCCTTGTCCGCCTTCACCGGCTCTGGGGCAACGAGGTGACCGCTGAATACTACGTTGACGATATGGGAAAACAAGTCGCTGTTCTTGCTTGGGCGCTTGAAGAATTGTCGTCCGAACGTGTTGAAGCACTGTTGAGCGAACGGGAGCCTGCCAATCCTCAATGGGTTCACAAGGCTGACCATCAGCGGGTCCGTTGGTACCAAGCAGCGCAATTGTTGCGCAAGGAAAGCGATGATGCCGCTGCCATCGAGCAAGCCATTGGAACCTTGGTTCACGCCAGTGAAAATGGCGACCAACAGGTTCTGGATGCGTTTGAATCGGCTTACCAACCCGTGCTGGACGGCATGTTGGAAACATTGGGCCGACTGGGTATTTCCTTTGACCGGTTTACCAAGGAGTCGTTGTTCGTGACCAACGGTGACGTTGCTCAACTGATGGAGGAATTGGGTGCATTGGACATCAACGGCGTGGCCGACAACGGTGCACAATACCTCGACCTCGGTGCTCGAGGCCTCAAAGGAAAAACCGAATTCTTCTACCGTAGAGGTGACGGTTCGTCGCTCTATGCTACCCGGGATGTGGCCTACCATCGCTGGAAGTGGCAACAGAGCAACGAACTGATCAACGTTCTCGGTGAGGATCACAAATTGCAAGCACAGCAGGTTGGTCTTACCCTTGAGGAGTTGGGAGAGCGCAGACCAGAAGTGATGTTTTACTCGTTCATCAAGCTCCCTGAAGGAAAGATGTCCACCCGCCGTGGCAACGTCGTGTTCATGGACGATTTGCTCGAAGAGGCCCAAGCCCAGGCTGCTGAGGTGGTGTCCACGCTCCGTCCCGACTACACAACCGATGCTGTCCAAGACATTGCCGAAGCGGTTGGCACCTCGGCGGTTCGCTTCAACATCGTCAATGTCAGCCCCGAGAAAGGGTTCACCTTCCGTTGGGAGGACGCCTTGAGTTTTGAGTCCGGATCAGCCCCGTTCATCATGTACAGCCACACCCGTGCCTGTTCCATTCAACGAAACGTGCAGGAAGTTGATGCATCGGCAATGGCCACCAAGGCTCCCGAAGTTCCTGACACGGTCATGCCTGAAGGCTTGGTCTCGCTCCTTCGCACGCTTGCCGTTCATCACGATTGCCTATCCAAAGTGGTGGCTGAACATCGTCCGCACCTCTATGCAGAATACCTGCTCAGGCTCTCAAATGCCTACAACAGTTTCTATAGAGATTGCCACATCATCGAAGAAGGCCAAGTAAACAGGTTTTATTTTGCCGTCTCTGAGCTTGCCCGAGAAACCCTTCGCAACGGCATGGTTGGCCTTGGAATCGTGCCTTTGGAAGCCATGTGATCAGGCATCTTGACGGTACCATCCCTCAGGAAGTTCCATCGGATCGTTTGGACGTGCAGCCCGTACCCGCCGAACGATGTCCAACCGCATGGCGTCAAGACCGACGTTCTCGGTTGCCGAGAGACAGACCCTGTCGGCGTGGTCTTTGAGCAACGGTAGGTGAGGTTCGCCTTCTGCACCGCCGGCCCTCCAATCCTCTTCTGCTTGATGCACCTCGTCCCACATGACAGGGCGTGGTTCAAGCAAATCGGCTTTTGAGGTGACCAACATCAATTCGGTTTCCGGCAACAGGCTGCGAACCTCTTCAAGCAAGTTCATTTGTTCCTCGTAAGGCGTACCGCAGGATTCACTCTCGTCGACCAAAAACAAAACCAGGGAACCGATGTGTTCCAAGGCTGCAATGGCCTGCATCTCGATGTGGTTTCGCTGTTCCATTGGCCGGTCAAGCAAACCGGGCGTGTCCACCATTTGGTACTGCAGGCGACGGTGAGTGAAATGGCCTACGTGAATTTGCTTGGTGGTGAACGGGTAGTGATTGACCTCCATCTTGCCAGTACTCAATGCAGAAATAAACGCCGATTTTCCGACGTTGGGTGCGCCACAGACCACCACACAAGGTGAAACAGGGTCAATCTTTGGAAGTCGTTTCAGCGTTTCTCTCGCTTCGCTTAACCAAACAAGCGAGGGCCCCACCTGTCGCATGACGGAAGAAATACGCCCGTACGCCTCTCGCCGGGCCTCGTGCATCAAATCGGTACGGCCGGTTCGAATGATCTTCTTCGCATTTTGCCCCGCAATTCGCTGCACTTGACCTGCGGCCCACTGCAATGTGGCCAGGTTCTTTCGGTATTCATCACAGCCCACGCAGGCATCGATCATCGCCACATCGAACAACGGCGACTGGTCCAACGAAGGCCACGCAGCGACGAGTTCAAGGAATTCGGTGGCGATGATGTCGGCAGCCGTTTGCACCATTCGCGTCATTTGTTTCCGAACACGGAAAATTCGGTCACCGTCATCCACACGATCGGCGGCTTTCTTGGCACGTGAGAACGCCTTGTCCAAGACTTCGTCCTCCAACAACACCGTGCCGAGGGTGCGCCAGGAGACATTCATCGAGAGACCTCATGCGAAGCCCGCCCTCACCACTTCATGAAGTCATCCATCCACGGAGGGCTTTCCAACCAAAAGGGGAGGTTCAAGTACGCTCGCCGTCTCCATCCGAACATGGCGAAGAAGAAAGGAATCGACCTGCCCGACTGGGCCAAAACCATGTGGGAAGACATGGGCTCGCCAGAGCTCGAAGGGCTTCAGCCTGTGCACAACGGTGATTTGTTGGAGCGACGACAGGGCCTCCGCAGGGATGATTTCGTCGAACTACACCTCAATGTCCAAGCCTTTGCCAATCCCGAAGATGCTTTTTTGCGAGGGCGATTGATTTCGAGCGGCAAAAGCAGCTTGGAGATTCTTGGGGAGGACGGACAGTGCCATTTTATTTCTCGAGAAGTGATTGTTCAAGTGACCTTGGTCGCCCATACCCGACCTGCCTACATCGACGATAAGGAACTGCTTGCTTACGAACGAGAAGACATGAAGCGACGTTCAAAACTTCACGAAAAGGTCGAGAAGGAAACCACTGGCAACGACGACAGCCACCTCTGGGGTTGACCATCATGGACCATCCCGATGGATGGGACGAGGTGGATGGTCGCCTGATGCGAGAATATGCCTTTGAGGACTTTCTTTCTGCAAAGGCCTTCATCGATGCGGTCAGTGAACTCTGTGAAGCCCACCAACACCATGCAGAATTGCATTTTGGTTGGGGATACGCCGTGGTGGAAATGTTCTCCCATGACACCAAGAGCATCACACAGCGAGATCACAACCTCGCCATCGCCATCAACCAACTGGAGGAAACGGCATGACCCGTGACCCAAAGGGTCGTTGCGAACCGGGATTCCAGCGCCACGCCTTTGTCTGCGGTCATGAACGAGGTGAAGGAGCTGCTCGCCCGTCGTGTTTGCCAAAGGGAAGCCTTGACCTGATGAAACAACTCAAACAGGAGGTCAAAGCGTTGGGGCTCAACGGGGTGAGGGTGCAGAAATCAGGTTGCCTCGACCATTGTGAATACGGGCCCACCTGCGTGGTCTATCCGGAGGGTGCATGGTACGCCTTGACCGACGGGAAGGTGTTCAACGCCGTGCTCCAGCACCTTGCTACCGGTGAAGTTGACGCAACCTCCACGCTTCGGATGGACTGATCACAGTTTCACAGGCCGGGTTGCACCGCAGGCCTGACACTTGAGCAGCGTGGTTCTGTCTTCTTTGATGAAGTGCGTGTCCGGTGCGGCACACTGACTGCACTTGATGTACGTGTTCACGTAATTGGCGATGGTCCCCTTGATTCTCTTGGGTGGAATACGCCCCTTGAATCGAGCACGTGGGCCATCCCTTGAACCCGAGGTGCCCAACTCATTGAGAATGTACTGGTAAACATGGTTTTCATCGCGGTCCATCATGGAAACGACCTCGTTGAAATTTCGAAAAATCGTGTTCGAACCTTCGATCATGATTTGAGGGGCGGGCAATCGCCAACGAGACTTTGAGGAAATTTCCTCTGGGATGTTCTCTCGAGCACGGTCGAGAAGCGTCTCGTAGTCAAAGTCGGCCATGGTTCTTCGCCGTGCCTCCCTCCCTTCAAGACTTTCGCCACACAAGATGAACTTGGGAAAGCATTGATGTGCATGGTTCATTAGGGGTTTCTTGAGCAACATGGTGTTGAGCATTGAGGAACTGAAGGTCCTTGCGTCCAATTTGCGCAAGGAAGGCTTGAACACGCAACAAATCGCCGATGAGTTGTCGCTTTCACAAGACACCATCACATGGTTGTTGTCCGGAACCGGGGAAGAAGACCGACCCTCCGATGTTCGCATCGGTTGGCGCACCCTGGGCGTTCGACCGCAACGCATCGCAGCCGTGGGCTCCATCATGGCCGACGTGGCTGACGAAGAGGTTGGCTACGAAAACATCGACACCGTGGTGGGCATTTCAATCAACGGCATTGCGTTTGCCTACGAAGTCGCTCGTACCCTTGAGTCGGACATGACCGTCTTTCGAACCACGGACGAAGGGTCGGGCAGTGGCTCGCTTTCAAACAAGTACGGCCAAGTGGCGGGAAAGCAAGTGGTCATCATTGACGACGTGCTCTCCTCGGGCGTCACCATGTCCAAAACCATTGAATCCATTCGAGAGGCGGGTGGCGAAGTGGTCCTTGCCATCGTCCTGGTCAACAAGACAACCCGAAATGAAATCGATGATGTACCACTGCGAGGATTGATTCGAGCCGTTGCCGTTTGAGGTGGAACCATGCACTGGAGCGATGTGGTTGCACAACGCCTCGCTGCGCAAGGAGACAAGCACATCGTTGCCACGGGCATTACACCGAGCGGAGAATTTCACATCGGCCACCTCAGAGAAATCCTGACCGGCGACATGATCGTTCGAGCGGCGAACAACGCCGGCCTCGAAGCCGAACTGGTGTTCGTCGTTGACAACGCCGACCCGCTCAGAAAAGTCTACCCGTTTCTCGACGATGAATACGAGGCGTTTATCGGGCACCAACTTGGCTCGATTCCTGCTCCGGACGAGCATGGGAAACCAAATTGGGAGAGATACCACAACGAAGGATGGAGCTACGGTGACCATTTCCTCGAACCGTTTCTGAACGCTCTTCGACAAATTGGTGTTGAGCCCCGCCTCCTCCCCAATCTTCAAGCCTACCAATCCGGAAAGTTTGCACATGCAGCAAAAATTGCGTGCGATGCGCCCGAGGTCATCCGAGAGATCATCGAGCGGGTGTCCGGTCGTGAACTGCCTGATGATTGGTTTCCATGGCAGCCCTTGGACTCGAAGGGTTCGCTTGACGGTTTGACCATCACCGGATACCAATACCCTTTGGTCCATTGGAAAGACGCTCACGGCCAAGAAGGGCATTCGGACATCACCAAAGGCGAAGGAAAACTTCCGTGGCGACTTGATTGGCCTGCAAAGTGGGGCTTCAACAACATCACATGTGAACCGTTCGGCAAAGACCACGGTGCTGCGGGTGGTTCCTACGACACCGGAAAAGAAATCGCCAGGGTGTTCGGGCATGAACCGCCTGCACCGCTCACTTACGAGTGGATCAGCCTACGTGGACAAGGAGCCATGTCTTCTTCAACTGGGAACACCGTCGGTCCCATCGAGGCTTTGGAACTTGTACCGCCGGAAATTCTTCGATTCCTTATCGCCAATGCAAAACCCAGCAAGGCGATTGAATTTGATACCGGCATGGGCTTGGTGAATCTTGCTGATGAGTTGGAACGTTGGTCTTCAAGGAACATCAAAGAAGAATTGCTGAGCGATGACCTCAGTCGACGGCAACGGGTCCAACTCGAAGATATGCAGGCAGCGTTAGCGTTGGCTGCCGTGGACGCCAACACCCAAGTGGAATCCGCATCGGTCAGTTTCCGCCACCTCGCTCTCCTTGCACAAATCAAAGCAGACGATGCGTCTGTTTGGGAAAGCCTTGCGACCTCACACGAAATTGACAGCCCAACGCCCTCCTTGGTGGACCGCCTGCGCCGCATGCGAACATGGATTGATTCCAAACATTTCCCGAGTGAAATGCGGGTTCACATTCGCAACAGCCCTGATGAGACGGCCATAGCACAATTAAACGACGACCAGTGCACTGTCGTGCGCCATCTCCCTGCCGCTTTGGCCGCTGCAGATTGGAATCCGGATGGCATCGGTGCAGCGCTCAAGCGCATCAGCGAAGCAAACGAACTCGCCATGAAGGATGTGTTCAGAGCCTGTTACGCGGTGTTCATGGGAAGCGAACGAGGCCCACGACTCGCCCCCATCCTCGCAACTTGTTCCAAGGACGATTTGGTCGCTCTTGTCGATGCATGTGCGGCATTGTGTTGAATCCGGCCAATTCTGCTCAACAGCAAACAAAGAGGTCTGAACAAAACGAAACACACCCTTCAAAAGGTGTCACCTCTCTTGGATGCACATGGGAGGGGTCTACTGTCCGACCTGCGAAGCGGGCGTTGAAGTGACGGCCAAATTTTGCCTCTCTTGCGGTCATGATTTGACCGGCCAGGGTCCGATCACGGCCACCGGTCACGACCTGAATCAATTGAAGGACGTGATCCGAATCCGAGAGGACCTCTCCATGGCGGAGAAGTTTGACATGATCGCTCAAATCGAAACCGGTGCAGACCCCATTGCGCTCGGCATCGCTGCGGCAGGCGATGAGGACAACGGTGCTTCGCCATCAAACGAATCTAAGGCCCCTTCTGTTGTCGCTCCAGCCTTGCGTGAAGCAGCATGGGGGCACGATGCTGCTGACGCTGCGATTGATTTGGCCACCCAAGGAACCAAACTCGCCGATTTGAAATCTTCTGGCTCGTTTGAGCACCAATCCGAGATGTTCAATGAAGCCATGAACATTGGTCGAGCTGCAACATTGCACTTGCTGGAAGTGTCTCAAGGAGCGGTCCTCCCGGCCAACGATGCGCTGCAGGCACTCCCCATCATGCAACCTCCCAACAAGAGTTTCTGTCCAAAATGTGGCTCTGACATCCATGCCAATGCCATGCTCCAATGGAAAAAATGGACCGACACCTCCACCGATGCGCTTGTCATTCAATTGGAAGCAGCCATGAAAGCCTCCCTGATGCACTTGGCCGCTTCGTACCGTGACGAAATTCAAGACCTCAAGGATCAACTTGCCGATGCCGCCACGCAAGCAAGTACGACCTCGCTTGCTGCGGCTCCGAAAGAAACGGCGAAAGACGAAAAGAAAACGGCCGAAAAGAAGGATGAAAAGAAGTCTGGAAAGGAGGCTGCCGTTTCCACATCAAAGGAGCCGAAGAAGGAGAGCAAGCCTGCTCCTAAACCCAAGGCGGGCGGTTTGTTTGGAGCCAAGAAGCCAAAGAAAACCTACGAGGGTGAACCTGGCGGCAAGGCCGAGTGGTTCCTTGATGAGGCGCTTGATACCGTGTACGACCCACACGGCACGGGGAAACCCATCAAAGCGGCCATGATTCTCGCTCGCTCCGCAGAAGGCAACGTTCGGGTACGGGATGTGATTCGCGTCTATGCTGTCGAAGGCGAGGACGGTATTTCTGAACTGGCGTGGACCAGTCCGTTGACGAAATACCTCATTGAAGCCTACGATGCTTGCTGATGTGCCACCGCAAAGGCATTCGTAGCGGAATCCTTCTTGAGCCTGCACCACTTCACAGCACCATGGAGGACGGGGTCTCGGGACCGGAAGCCCTGCGCCGATCCCTCGACAACATGGCCTCTTCCTTGAAATCAACCTTCAACGGACGTTTGGAGAATTTGTATTCCACCGTGTTGGCCTCGCCCGGAACGGTCCTGCTTCTGTTTGTGGTCATCAGTGCCGTCTTTGCACAACAAGGGATGGCCTTTCAACAACAAATCGACGATGATGTGGAAATTTTCCTACCCGACGGAGCCTCCTCCACAGAACTGCTCCTCGAGGTACGAACGGAATGGTCCACAGACCTTGCGGTCATTTACATTCAAACGCCAAACGCGTTCAATCCTAACGACAACACCAACATCACCAATGAAGCAATTCTCAACGAAATCAGTTGGATTGAGGGTGACGACCGAAACATCGACGGCGATTCCACCGGACGTGGAATGGACTACGACAAAGACGACCACGGTCGCAACGACGGTGTCCTCTGGATCATCTCACCCGCTCAGGTCATTAAAGAGATCAATTCAGCCGACGGGAGGTTCAATCATTCCCTTTGCGTGCACGGAGTTAACAACCGCTTACCTATTGGCTCCTTGGATTGCGCAACGGTTTCGCCCGAAGGGGGCGAATACGCCATTCCCGACCAGGAGCGCATCGACCAAATCATCGAAGAATCCAACGGCGCCTTTGAGGCCCTCATCAAAGACACCAACGACATGGACCCAACCGTTGACAGCGACGGGGATGGAAACTACACCAACGACATGGACGGCGATGGTATTTGGGACACCACCGCCATCGTTGTTGGGTTGCACCACGATCCAAAGGTGACCGGAGATTGGGAAGACTTCTCTGCCATCCTCAACCACTTCCAAGCCATTATTGACGACCGCCCATCCGAATACCGTTCTACCGACATGACCGTGACGGGGTTGACCAAAGTTCTCGAGGATGTCTCCGATGCCATTTACGAAGATTTGCTGATGATTCTACCGTGGTCGGTCTTGTTTACCGTGTTGGTGATCACCACGCTGCATCGCTCTGCGAAAGTGGTCGTCATCACCGGCACCCCGATTCTCATGGCATTGGCCATCACCTTCGGTTCATCCGTCATCATGAACATCACCCTCACACCGATGATCGTCGCCACGTTCCCGATACTGATCGGTCTCGGTGTGGACTATGCATTGCATATGGTCAACCGTATCGAGGAAGTACGAAGAAAAGAAATTGACAAGGCACATGACGAAAACGAGCGACGACGGAAACGAGGTCAGCCTCCAAAGGACATTCCTGAGTTGTGGGATTTGGAGTTCTACAAGTCCTGCGTCATGGAAATGACACGCTCGACCGGAGTGGCTGTCTTTTTGTCCGCCATGACGACGATTGTAGGTTTCTCGGTGCTTATCGCCCCCCTCATCGTCCCCATCAGTCCCATTCGTTCGGTCGGTGTAACGTTGGTCATCGGCATCTCATCGACGCTGATTTTGAGCATCGTCTTGGTGCCCACGCTGGCATGGATGTTGAAATTCAACAAACGCACGAATCCGGGCATGTGGAAAAACATCGGAAAAGCTCCCGTCAAAGGGTTCCTCGTGATCTTGTTGCTCACCTCAGCCATCACCGCCTACGGCGTGGCAAACATGGACGAGTTGAACAAACCCATCACCGGGTCTTCGGAGGCACCTGACGGTATTGAATCGCTCAATTCCCTTGCCGAATACTCCCGCCAATTCAGCAGTGGACAAACCTCCTTGTTCATCTACGATGCCGCCGACCGGCCAAACAACAACGGAACCGAGAACATACGCGACTTACCCGTCTTGGATTCCATCAACCACATGGAACAGCAGGTGGATGCAGTTGATGAAACCTCAACAACGAGCATCATCACCTTCCTCAAAGCCGTTCCTGCGACCATCACCTTGACCGATGGAGTCACCATTGGGGACGGTTCATTGTGGGATTTGTTGCACGACCCGTGTTGGGAAAGCCAAAACCTGCTCGACCCCAATTGCGTAGGATGGACCCTTGTCCCGTTAAGCGAGCGGGAAGACCTTCGAAAGGACATGGTGGCTGTGGCGTTTGATACCCTCTCCGCAGAGGTTCGCTCGATGCTGCTGAACGAAGAGGAAACCAAGGCCATCGTGTACGTCAATCAGCCCTACATGAACCTCAACATCGCTGGGGAATTGAGGAACGAAATCGACGAAATCCTTGGGGCTGGACCAGACCTTCTCAACACAAGAACCTCGTTGCTCACCGGAGGGCTGCCGGTTTCCTTGGACATCAACAAAGGCATCCACGACACCCAAACAACCACCACCTTGCTGACCCTTCTGGTCTTGACACTTCTCCTGATGGTGGTGTTTCGCTCACCGCGCTTGGGCATCTACACCATGATTCCTGTCGCCGTGGTGATCCTTTGGCAACCTCTGCTGATGCGAAGTGGAGACGTGAACGTCAACATCTTCACCGCCATGATTGGTACCATCGTGTTTGGTATCGGTGTCGACGATTCCATCCACGTCATGCATCGTATCCGGGAAGAGGGAGAATCGCCCCAGGGTCTTGCTTCAGCGATTGAGGAAACGGGACAAACCATCTTTGAAACGACCATCACAACGGTTTCAGGCATTGCAGCAGGGTTCCTTGCTGCTTTCCCGGGATTGGAGAACTTCTTCATGTTGATGTGCCTGCTGATCATTTTCGCCTTCATCACCAGTGCTTTTGTCCTCCCAGCCATCATTACGGCTGAGCATGTGAGTCGAGCGAAAATCAACAAACATCCTTCATGGATTGACTTTGGAGAAGGCATTGCCCTCGCACCGGGAGAGGTCATGAAGAGCATGGATGCAGTGCTCGAGCCTTGAAAGGGGGAGGGAGTAGGGAGTAAGCCCCTTTCTGTTCCCTTTCGGTGACCGCATTCAACTGTGCATCCTACCTGTCCCTCGTCGTGCCGAGTCAACGGGACGGTTTGGACTTGCTCCGGCGGGGTGGCTCGTCTCATCGACCACAAGGCAACCTCGGTCTTTCAACGTCATTGTACACACCTTGCATCGTTCGTTTCTGCAGCCTTGACCCAACCATTTCTGTTTGCTTCCTTCTGGTAGCCGCCTGCACTATGGAGAGGGGACTTTCCTCAGAGTCGAACTCTGTCAGCGGTCCTCCTA
>JAYQAK010000021.1:4543-21873 GCA_038136695.1 Candidatus Poseidonia sp. | reverse complement strand
CGGCGTGTCCCTGTTTGGGTCATGCTCAAGACCGACCGAAACACCGTGTCTCACCCCAAGAGGCACCAATGGCGACGAAGCAAGTTGCAACGATGAGGTGTTGAAGAATGGCACGTGCTAATGAATCCGAACTCATCGTCCCCCTGCGTAACGCATGGAACATCACGCGTTTCAAGCGTGCTCCACGAGCTATGCAGATCATCCGTGAACAAGTCATCCGCCACCTCAAGGTTCGTGAAGATGAAGAACTCTACATTGACCCCGAAGTCAATGAGCACATCTGGAAGCGTGGAATTGAAAACCCTCCGCGTAAAGTGCGCCTGTTGGTGATCCGCCACGATGAACCCGACTTCCCCGTTGAAGTGAAATTGATGAAGGAGTGAAAAAAATGGGAAATATTCGTCCAAGTTTTATCAAAATCCGAGCCATTCGTCTTGTTGAGGAACACGGTGAGAAATTCACCGACGACTTTGACCACAACAAGCAAATGGTCTCAGACCTCACCGATGTTGAGTCGAAGAAATTGCGCAACTGGATCGCCGGTTACGTGACACGGTACCGACAACGCCGCACCGATTGAGTGGGTTGGCGTGACGGTTCGGGTCGATTGGGACCGTCAACCCGTCAGTGTTCATTCGGATGACCCAATGGTTTTGGAACGCCTGATCCTTTTCTTGAGAAACCAACACAACGTGAAAAAGCGTTCAATCGTGATGCCTGACCGTGAGGACGGCGGCTTTCTGTTCTTCATTTACCAAGTGTGCGACCCACGATGGATTGTGGCGTTCCTCGAACACGACTCGGGTGAGGTTGATGGGTGAGCGACAAGACATACCGTTGCCGACGGGGCCGGTTCGGGTTGCGGTCGTACTGGTAGGTGTGACCCATCCCGGGAATTTGGGGGCCATTTGTCGCTCCATGCTGAATTATGGATTCGATGACCTCCGATTGGTCAAACCAAAATGCTCACCGGACGACGAGGAAACACGGGCTCGTGCGAAGCATGCCCAACGGGTTCTTGATGATGCATCCGTGTTTTCGAGCATTGGTGAAGCCACCAAGGATTGTCGCGCCGTATTGGGGACATCGGGAAAACGCGAAGTGGGTGACAAAACCCTCTTTCGCCATTTTTTGTATCCCTGGGACATGATTCAGAGAGAAGAACGAGGTGGCGGCACGATTGCCATTGTCTTCGGCGAAGAGGGGAAAGGGCTCTCCAAGGAAGATCTTGCTGTATGTGATTACTTCATTACGCTCCCAACGTGGGAAGGCTATCCCATCGCCAATCTCAGCCACGCCGTGAACGCCGTGGTGTACGAGATTCATCGCAGTCGGGTTTTGGCTCAACAGGGTAAGGACCCTGGTCTTCCTGACATTGTTCCACTTCAAACGAGCATGGAACCGACGGTACGGACAGCCCTGTTGAAATCCATTGAACAATGGTCTCACGCTCTCTCAGGTCCCGATGAGCGTACGGCATCGGTTGAGCAGACCATGAAACGAACCCTCCTGAAAGGAACGCCAAGCAACGAAGAAGCGACTCGTCTCATCGGAGCATTTGTGGAAGCAACAACGGCCCTTCAATATAGCCAGGACGACCCTAATTGGAAAAAGGACCATCGGCGAAGGTTATCGTGATGGTCGCCAACTGGCGATGGATTTCGGCGTCTCACGGCAATGCATGGCGACCAAACGCAACCGGTTTCCATAGACGCTTTTGATATGCGGCTCGACTTGTTCAAACGCCCACTTGGCAAGATTCTCAGCAGTGGGAATGAAGGGCACGATGACGGTTCGGTGGCCTTCGCCCATGGCTGCACATGCCAATTTTGCTTCGTTATCCCCTTCGTAAAGGACAAAGGCATGGTCGATGATATCGTGGACATGTTCCATCAAGACGTTGCTGATATCGCCAAAATCCATCAGCATTCCCTCATCAGAAACACCGCTCTCTTGCACAACATCGCCCTCAATTTCAGCCTCAAACCTGTACCTGTGGCCGTGCAAATGTTTGCACTTCGACTTGTGATTTGGAACACGGTGGCCCGTATCGGTCTCAACATACCGCTTGATCGTGGTGGTCATTGGTCTTCCTCCAAATGAAAATTCATGGATGCTGAGTTGATGCAGTAGCGCTCGCCTCCGTATGCCGCGGGACCATCGTTAAACACGTGTCCGAGGTGAGCGTCACACCGATCGCAACGAACCTCGGTGCGAACCATACCGTGACTTCGGTCCTCAATTCGTTTGATATTCGCTTCGCTGTGCTCGGAATGGAACGAAGGCCAGCCGCAACCTGAATCAAATTTCATGCTCGAGGTGAACAGCAAGGTTGAGCAACAAATGCACGTGTAGGTTCCAGGGCGCTTTTCATCCCAGTAGATTCCTGTAAACGCCCTTTCCGTACCCTGTTCTCGTGTCACGTGGTATTGTAGGTCTGTGAGTTTCTCTCGGTACCTTGCCTCTTTGTGCTTTCGTTCAACGGTCAAAGCATGCTCTAAAACCGTGCCCCAAGGTTCAACGTATTCAATGGGGTCTTGCCGCCCAAGAGCATGAAAGGCAAGAATACGCTCCACATCGGATCCGGTTCGTCCGTGGCTTTTGCCATCTCCATCCGGACTGTAGGAGGTGAGGGTTCGAGAAAACACGGCATCAAAATCCAATTTGAGTCGATTCACGGACTGCTCAGCGTCTTTGAGGATGGAAGTTTTGTCCATTTCCAAATAGGGCAAGACGAATGAGATGAGATGGCTGTCCCAATTCCCGAGTGCGAAGGCGTGTTCGAGGGCTGAATAAAACTCAGGTCGACAGTCCGGGTAAATGGCGTGGTCCCCACTGTGTACCCCCAACACCACGCAGACCTTGCTGTCATTCGTAGTTGCAATTGAAAGAGCGGTGCCATACAACAACGAAGAAAAGATAGCGTTTCGATTGGGAACGACGGTGGCTTTCATGTTGTCTTCCTCATAGTGGCCTTCAGGGACGGGCCCTCCAGTTGCGAGCAAATCGCTTGCAAAGAGGCCCATCGCACTCTGGAGGTCAATCACATGGTGATGAACAAGCAATCCGTGTTCTCCCAAGTGCTTGACCAAATCGCTAGCTCGTTGCAATTCAACGACATGTTTCTGTCCATAATTGAACGAAAGTGCAGTGACTTCGTAACCTTCTCTCAAGAGGTGCAACAACAAGGAACTTGAGTCCATGCCTCCGCTCAAGGCCATGACAGCACGCTGTTTCGTCGTCACAATATCCCCATCCATTTGTGTGTTTGAAGCGAGAGCCTCCACGTGGGATTGGCCTTCACCACGGATTCCGTGAGTGCAAACATGCGTCCGTTTTCCTCTACCGAATGGGTTTCATCGTAGCACGGCTGGAGATAGAGGTGGTCAAATCCCTCGATAAGGCCATCGTACAGGCTGAGTGGCTGACCTACATACACACATTTGAGCTCGTTTCCAATGCGTTGCCGTACGGCAACGTTGGGATACATCTGATCCTTCGGGGAGATACAAATCCAATCGAGTAAACCCTCAGGTATCTCAACGGTGCCGTTGGATTCAATCGAGAGGTGGTATCCTCGACGCCGTAGCAGACGACTCAGCGGCCACAAATCGTTCAGCATGGGTTCACCGCCCGTGAAGATGATGTTGCTGCAAGGGAACTCCATCACACGAGCAAGAATATCAACCGCGGCCATGGTCGTGTATTCGTCAAAATTGGTGTCGCACCATTCACAGCGCAGGTTGCATTTGCCAAAACGAATAAACACGTGCGGTATTCCACTTCGATGACCTTCACCTTGAACGGAGTGAAAAATCTCAACAATGTTGTATTCGGCTGCCAAATCACTTGCGTTGTCGGTGATGGCATCACCGGACAATCCACATGGCATGCTGGTCATTGTGTTCCCTCACAGCGGTGGCTGTTGTATCAATTGCATGAGTTCGCTTCGAGCCTCGGGTCGATCGAAAAACACGCCTCGCATGGCCGAAGTTGTCATGACGGCCTCTTGCTTTGCAACGCCTCTGCACTGCATACAACCGTGCGATGCTTCCAAAATCACGGCCGCGCCAAGTGGGTTGAGTTCCCGTTCAAGGTCGTCGGCAATCCCTTTGGTGATTCGCTCCTGGTTTTGCAATCGACGCGCGTGGAGGTCCAGAATTCGAGCAAGTTTACTGATGCCAACGATTCGCTCTACGGGAATGTAAGCGATGTGCCCCCGCCCGCTGAAAGGAAGCAGGTGATGTTCACAGGTCGAAGTAAATTCGATGTTTCGCAGCAAAACGATGCCGTCGTAACCTTCGCCATTGAAGGTCGCTTGGAGAAGTTCACTTGCATCCATTTGATAGCCTGCATGCAATTCCTTCCAGGATTCGACAACGCGTTTAGGGGTGTCTTCCAACCCTTCTCGATTGCTGGCCCCAGCCCCTTCAATGTACGAAAGGATGGTGCGTATGGCATGTTCTGCTTCTTCTTCGGTCACCATCAGTTCTTCCCCCTTCCGTGCATCATGTCAATTTCGTCCAGTTGGTCCAGTAGTTTTCTGCAAGCGGTTCGAATGGCATCTGCGAGGCTGACAAATTTCTTCTCATCCCCAACATGCAGTTTGAGATCCTCCACCAGTTCAGACGGCATGTCCAACGAGATTTTGGGCATGCAATGGCGTCATACCAACTCCATATAAGTATTCGTATAAGAATACTCAGGTATTACTTTTGACACATATTTACGTGGCGGAGGCCGTATCGTGCCAATGTTCAAAGGGCTCCGTCACGCATAATCATCCATGCAGAAGGCAGTTGACCACCCTGGATTATCGGTGCTTGAACGCATTCGTGGATATGTGGGTCGACGGGACACGTTGGGACTTACTTCAGAAGAGATTTCTGATTTCTATGAAATGGATGCTTCTCTACGCCTCGCCCTATCCGAAGCAGCCGTTCGATTCGATTCGTTTTCAAATGAATTTTCATCCGTGTACAAGGGGTCCGACGAATCAACTCTCATTGAACACTTGCAGGACGGGTATGTGAACTTCTACAATCCTGCAACGGTCAACCCCTATGTCGCCCTCGCTGCTCGAGGACCTTGGATCGTAACATCTCATGGGGCCGTCGTTCATGACAACGGCGGATACGGAATGCTTGGAGCAGGTCACGGACCCCAGCATGTCATTGATTCCATGGCAGACAATTGGGTCATGGCAAACGTCATGACCGCATCATTTTCTCAAAAAAGGCTGGATAACCGACTTCGAGAAGAACTCGGCCACACCAGGGGATCATGCCCGTTTCAAAAATTCATTTGCATGAACAGTGGCTCCGAATCAGTTACGGTGAGTCTACGGATTGCGGATGTGAATGCCAAACTGATGACGCAAAAAGGTGGGAGGTACGAAGGCCACCGAATCAAAATGCTCGCTATCGAACAAGGATTCCACGGTCGTACCGATCGTCCAGCACAGATGTCACACTCCTGCAAAGTAAAGTACGACCAAGTGCTTGCTAGCTTTCAACAGAGGGACAATTTGATCTTGGTGCCAGCAAACGATGTTGCAGCACTTGAGGCAGCCTTCCGCCATGCAGAATCCAATGGAGTGTTCATTGAATTGATGGCCATCGAACCAGTCCAAGGTGAAGGCAATCCTGGCCAGTGCGTTTCTCGAGAATTCTACGACGCTGCACGGCAGTTGACCAAAGAACACGGCTCGTTGTTGCTCGTCGATTCTATTCAAGCAGGTATTCGCGGACAAGGGACTCTCTCCGTCATTGATTACGAGGGGTTCCAAGATTGTGAAGCCCCCGATTTGGAGACGTGGTCCAAAGCGCTGAATGCTGGTCAATACCCGCTCTCCGTTCTTGGAATGAACGAAAGGGCAGCCTCGTTGTACGTTACGGGAATTTACGGGAATACCATGACCACCAATCCGAGAGCACTGGAGACGGCAGCAACGGTCCTTGAAAGCATCACGCCAGCATTGAGGGACAACATTCGTGAGCGTGGGAAGGAGATGGTTCTGAAGTTTTCACGCCTCCAAGAAGAATTTCCTGATATCATCACCAAAGTCCAAGGAACCGGACTTCTCTGCAGCATGGAATTGGAACCCAACGGGTTCCCTGTGGTAGGTTTTGACGCGGTTGAACCATGGTGTCGGCGCAGAGGATTGGGCGTGATTCACGGTGGCGTCAACGCCCTGCGTTTTACACCTCACTTCAACATCACATCGGATGAAATCGATTTAATTGTCAACATCGTTCGAGAAGCCATCGTTGCTTTCCAGGCTAGGATAGACTCGTAACCAAATCCTCTCGCTTGAACTGCCGTGATGCGTAGTATGCAGCACTCAACGCATAGAAGGTGGACGATATTGACCACACCAGAATATGCGAAAACACGATTCGGTTCATCAGCAGCTCACGAAGCGCGAGAAGTACATTCACGACGGGAATGGCAAACCAGTACGCTTCAATGCCGTCGAGATTGATCACTTGTGTGAACAAGGCGGGAAACAAAATCACCAACACGGCAGGGCCGAGAATCGAGCCTGCTTCTTTGACGCTGTGCGAGCGCATGGCAAGGGCCAATTCAAGGGCAACAACCATGACGGCAAACAACAACACTGCAAGGCAGAGCAACAAAAGGGCAAGGAGGGATACCTCGGGTGGGGAGAGGATGTTTGATGAGGCAAGGTAACCAATCGCAAACAACAACCCAGCGATTTGGAGCAACACGCCTGCTCCGGTGATGGTGGCGACAGCGAGCCATTTGCCCATCAACAACTCCATTCGTGTGCAAGGAAGAGCCAACAGTGCTTCCAGGGTACCACGCTCACGCTCACCCGCCGTCATGTCGATTGAAGGTTGAATGGCTGAAGAAAATGTCCAAACCGCCAAGACAAGGGGGATAAACAACGACAAGGCCATTCCTGCTTGTTCTCCTTGGGTGGCGACATCACTATCTGCGACATCGCCGTTCCAACGAAGTGGGTCCAAGGTCATGTCCGGGTCCAATCCTGCATCACTGATACGGCGAACCGTCTCATTGGCTTCCCAATCGGCCAAAACGCCAAATGTTCGACTTCTCGCCTCCAAACTTTGCTCTGAGGTTGACATGTACAAAATCGCATATTCCACGATGGTCCCGTTGGTTTGCATTCGCAGAACCACATCCACCGAACCGTTTCTCAAACGTTCGACATCATCCAAGGGTTGGGAAAGTTGTTCCACGACAGGCAGTGGCTCATAGGTGATGTTGAGGCTTGAACTGTTTAACGCAGCCCCCAATTCCTCAGGAATGCCATCGGTTTGGACCGCGACATCGACCACCAAGGCATCCAGTTCTGCCGCCTCGGATTCGAGCAGGAGAGGGAACAAGATGAACAACAAAGGGAACATCAACAGAGGTATGACCAAGATGGCGACGATGGTTCTCCAGTCCCGTACGAACTCAACCAACTCCTTTTTTGCGATCGTTGAGATCCTGCGAACGCTACTCATCTTCGATCACCTCACTGGGTACTTTTGGCGTGAACAGCGCTCTCCACCGAGTGGACCATTTCGACAGCGGTTTGTCGTCTTCGTGACGTTGCCTCGCCGTATCGGCAGTTAACGTGACATAGGCGTCTTCCAAATGCTCGGTGTCGGTGATTTGAAGCAATTCTTGTGGCGTTCCATCGGCTCGAACTTCACCGTTGTGGATAATGATGATGCGGTCACATACGCGTTCTGCCTCGGCGAGTTGGTGGGTTGAATAAATCACGGTGCCACCGTCTTCCCCCAACTGCCTCACCAGTTCACGTACTGTTCGTGCACTGGTCACATCCAGGCCAGCGGTTGGCTCGTCGAGGAGGAGCACACGTGGGGCGTGGGCGAGGGCACGCAGAAGCGCCGTTTTCTGTCGCATGCCCCTTGAGAAGCCCTTGGTGTGGCGTCCGAGGGCTTCCTCCATACCGAGGTGTTGTGCAAAATACAGGGTGCGCTTCCATGCAAGCTCATCTTCTACCCCTTGCATTCTTGCGTGATAACGAATGTTTTCCCAAGCCGTAAGGCGCGAGTAGAGGCCAGTGTTTTCTGGCACGACGCCCAGCACGCCTCTTGCGTGTTCAATGGCAGATCCGTCAGCGGTAACAACATGGCCGGTGGTGGGCCGATACACACCTGCAAGAAGGCGAAGGAGTGTCGTTTTTCCAGCACCGTTGGAACCAACGAGGCCAACAATTTCACCCTCGTGAATTTCCAAATGAATACCATCAAGGGCGGTGATTTCTCCAAAAGATTTGGAGACGTTGTTGACGTGAAGAAGGGGTTTGGCCATCTGGTCAACTCGCTCGGCCGGATTCTACAGCCCAGTTGAGACCTGGATGTTTGGTCTCAATGCGGTTTGCCCTCTGGAGGGTGGAACGTAGGTGATCTTGAATTTCAGATTGCGAGACGCCCATATCAATCATGTTGGCAACGAGTTCGATGGCACCTTGAATAGCACCCGCATCGAGGTAGGCTTCGTTGGTGATGGTTCGTTGTATTCTCAATTCCTCCAAACGTCCAGCGAGGTAGTGCACTTCACCCTTCAAGCGAGGTGCATCAATATGGGGCATGGCGAGCAACTGGTCAATGCAGGTCCTCATCGATATCGTTGAATCGCAGGACGATTATAGGTGTTGGCATGCTCGAAGGTCAGTTGATCTGTGTCAGTTCAACCAAAACTCCACCGGTTGACGAAGGGTGGACGAACGCGATCAATTTTCCACCCGCCCCTCTTGTCGGTTCCTCATTGATGAGGCGCACGCCGTTTTCTTTGAGGTGAGCGAGGAGGCCGCGAAGATCACCGACCCGGAAACACAGTTGCTGGATTCCCTGGCCACGCTTCGCAAGAAAGCGACCTACGGGAGTGTCGGGTCCAGTGGGTTCCAACAATTCAACCATGGCGGGGGGTTGGTTGGTTGTTGTGGCGGATGTCGAAAAGAATCGCGTGGTGACCCCTTGTTCCTCAACGGTTTCATCGTCTTTCTTTTGTTCCAAACCGATCAGGTTCCAGAACGTCGAGGCATCGTCAAGGTCGTTGGTTGCGATGCCAATGTGGTCGATGTAAATTGGTCCAAATGTCATAGATTCACCTCTAAAATCCGCTGGGTGCCATGTACGTGCCGAACACGGATTTCATTTGACCCATGATTTCACCAAGCGTTGCCCGGGCCCGAACAGCGTCAAGCACTGGTGGAAACAAATTATCACCAAGTTCAGCAGCCTCCCTGACCGTTTGCAATGTTTGTTGCACGAGCTCGTTGTCTCTCGATTTGCGCAAAGCCTGAAGCCGTTGGGTCTGAGATTCTCCAAGAGAGGGGTCGGTTTTCATCACTGGGATTTCATCCAATTCATCCATTGTGCCGTGATTAACGCCAACAATCCGTCGCGTTCCAGCCTCAATTTCATTGAGATATGCATAGGCAGACAAGTGAATTTCTTGCTGCTGCCACCCTTGTTCAATAGCGGCCATGGCGCCACCTTTGTTTTCAATCGTTTGAATAAGCGCCAGGGATTCGTTGTAAATTGCTTGCGTCAAGTGTTCAACATGCCACGAACCTGCCATTGGGTCGACTGAATCAGCGACACCCGATTCTTCAGCAATGATTTGCTGTGTCCGCAATGCAACGGTGGCAGAGGCTTCAGTTGGTAATCCCAGGGCTTCATCATACGAATTGGTGTGCAGACTTTGTGTCCCGCCAAGAACAGCGGCAAGTGCTTGAATGGTTACACGGGACACATTGTTGAGTGGTTGTTGTGCTGTGAGGCTCACCCCCGCAACTTGGGTGTGAAATCGGAGCATGGTGGATTTGGGGTTTGAAGGTTGATAGCGTTCTGCAATCAAATCATGCCACAATGTACGTGCTGCTCGAAATTTGGCAATTTCTTCAAAGAAATCATTGTGGCAATTGAAGAAAAATGAAAGACGCGGGGCAAACTCATCGATCTCCATGCCCTTTCCAATTGCGGCCTCGACATAGGCGAGTGCATTGGCCAACGTGAACGCCACCTCTTGGATGGCAGTGGATCCTGCTTCCCGGATGTGGTATCCGGAAATGGAGATGGTGTTCCAAAGCGGAACAGAATCGGCGCAAAATTGGAAGATATCGGTGATCAATCGCATGCTTTCTGCAGGTGGAAAGACATAGGTGCCGCGGGCGATGTATTCCTTGAGTATGTCGTTTTGTATGGTCCCACGTAGTGCGCCCATTGGAACGCCTTGCTCTTCTCCAGCGACGATATACATGGCAAGGAGCACCATGGCGGGTGCGTTGATGGTCATCGAGGTGCTCACACTTTCAAGCGGAATACCATCGAAAAGAAGTTTCATGTCCTCGACCGATGAGATGGAGACGCCAACTTTCCCGACCTCCCCATACGACAATTCGTCATCTGCGTCTAAACCTAGTTGTGTTGGGAGGTCAAAATCAACCGATAGTCCCATTTGCCCGCGCTCAAGAAGGAGTTTGAAACGTTCATTTGTTGCTTTGGCGCTTGAAAATCCAGCATATTGTCGCATCGTCCACAGTCTGGACCGATACATCGAGGCATGGATACCTCGGGTGTATGGGGGTTGGCCGGCATCAGGCAACTCTACATGACGGTCTTGAGGTCCAGAAGGGCCAGGGAGACGGACGCCGCTGAGGGTCTTCCAGTCCTCTTTCCGTTCTTTGGCCATGCTGCTGACACAGCAAGGCACTTCATCAAGACTCGCTTTTGGCTCAGTGGTGGTGTCCGCCGGGCCCGTGTGCGTGCCCGTGAGCGATTTCTTCCTCACTGGCAGCACGCAGTTCAACCACTTCGACAGAAAAGGTCAGTGATTGTCCTGCAAGTGCATGATTGAAATCAGCGGTAACGGTTTCATCGGTGAGTTCGGTGATGGTGAAAGGAGCAGGCCCGTGAGGCATTTGAGCCACCAATTGCATGCCAATCTCAAGAGCCGCCCCGTCCTCCTGTTCGAGTTGAGCAAAGTTGTCGCGTGGAATTTGAAGAACAGCTTCATCGTCTCGCTCGCCGTACGCTTCTTCGGCCGCGAGGGTGAATTCGCGACGCTCTCCGACGGTAGCACCCATCAAGTTGGCTTCAAATCCAGGGATCATTTGGCGATGGCCGACCAAGAAGGTCAATGGATCTCGACCCTCACTGCTATCAAACACTTCACCAGATTCAGGAAGTGTTCCAGTGTAATGCACGGATGCAACGATATTTTCTGCTACTTTTTCACTCATGTTTTCATCTCCTTGTTGTCAATTCTTTGACTAAATCCCGAAGCAAGTCCCCAACCTCTTGTGGCAAAACCAGTTCGGTTTCTTTTTGCTCGATGAATTCCAAGGAATCATCCACTCCTTGTCGCTCACCTTTTGCCCAAATCTGTCCAAGCACGTTTGAACGGTGTTCCTCAGGAACTTGGGGGTGATCGAGAATATCCTTTGCGGCATATTTGTACTCAAGGTACTTTTGCCGGTTCAGCTTTTTTTGCTGCTTTTGCCGCCCGCCGCCTTTTTTATCCATCCGTCTTCGGCCGCGGCGTTTATCCTGTTTGCTTTCAACCGTGGTTTCAATTTCTTTGAACACGTTATTGACTCGCTTGTTCTTTGCTTTGATGGTGACGACATCGTCGCCGTCATTCAAGTCATCGTCGACAGCAAGTTCATCCCCTTGAAGTTGGGAGTCAGCCCCCAATTCTTCGGTTTCTGGCTCAATAACGGGTTGTTGTTGAGCAGCCGGTGCTGCTTTTTTGAGCGCTTCAGATTTACGACGCAGTTCTGCTAGTCGATCTTCACGGGACTGTTTTTCTGGTTTTACTGGGTCTTCTTCGCGTTGAATTTCTGCAGGAAGTGGCGCCGGAGCGACCACAGGTGCGGCAACATCGCCTTTCTGTTCCAATTTTTCCATCGCTTCCCGCTGTTTCCGTTCAAAGTCAGCTTTGATGTCAGCAGGTTGGGCTGGTGTGGTGTCTGGGGCTGGTGTCGGACGGCGAGCAGCCTGACGCTCTCGTTCATCGCGACGCTTGCGATGCTGCTGGGAGGCATCTTTCGCGAATGGATTGAACTCCTCACGCTTGCCTCGACGTCCGTTGATTGGTGACTCCCCCAACGACAAGGGTAAGCCGACCAGTTAAAACCGTTAGCATGGACTTCGCATCAGGACCAAACGATTGGCGTCTGGTCTGTACGAAGGTATTGATCGATCGCACTTTGCTCAAGTGAAGTCGTTCGGTTTTGTAATTCCAACCATCCAAGAAGTGCGATCATGGTGCCGTTGTCGATGCAATACATTCGCGGCGGTGCGAACGAGGCACCTTCTCTATCCGTTGCCATCTCTTCACACATGGTGCGCATTCGATGGTTGCATGCGACCCCCCCGCCGAGCAGAAGTTCCGTCTTGCCAGTATGAGCCATGGCACGTTCTGCAACTTCAACACAGGACGCAAAGGCATGTTCCTGAAGTGACCAGCAGACAGCATCCAATGGCGCGCCGTTGTCGATGAGACGCTGGGCTGCAGTCAACAATCCAGAGAAGGCCAAGTCCATGCCACGAACTGCATAGGGCAATTGCAATCCCTCCATGGTCGGGTTGGGATTCCGCGTGAGGTATTCATTGGCGAGTTGCTCAATTTTCGGACCTCCCGGGAAGGGAATGCCCTGATTTCTGGCGAACTTATCCAACATGTTGCCAATGCCGATGTCCAATGTTTCTCCGAGCACTCGGTATCGGCCGTTAAGACGTGCAATAACTTGGGTATTACCTCCAGATACATACAACAGAATGGGATCGTCGCATCCGCATTGTTGCCGTCCGATTTCAATGTGAGCAACGCAATGGTTCACGCCGATTAAGGGCACATCCATCTTGGTTGCAAGGCCGCGAGCAATGGCTGCTCCAACACGAAGGCACGGGCCGAGGCCTGGGCCTTGCGAATAGGCCACTGCACCGATGTCTGCGGAGATCAAATTGTGTTTTTCAAGTACGGTGGAAAACAAGCCGGCAGCCACATCCTTGTGATGGTCTGCAGCTTCACGCGGATGGATACCGCCTTGATCAGGACGGAGTGTGTCGGAGGCTGCAGGATAGGGTATACCATCAGCGTCTACGAGCCCAAAAGAAAGCGTGTGGGCCGTGGTTTCAATGCCGAGCGTCCATTTGCCCATGGTCCGTTGACCAAGCGATTGTTCTTCAACCCTCTCTTTCTTGGTTGAACCATGAAGCGGGTCTTGTTCAACTCTGGACCCGTTGTTCATCTTGCAGATTTGAGCCAATCCAATGAAGATTCAATATATTACGAATCTAAGGCAATTATTATTGAAAATAACACTATTCTATCTATTGAAGATTCACAAGACGTCGAAGAAGAGTACAGCGTTCATAGCATCAAGCAAGATGATATCCATCTTCGGGTTCACGACCTCAAGGGGTCAGCCGTCATCCCGGGTCTTATTGATGCTCACACACATTTGCTTTGGGCTGGCGATCGCTCAAAGGAGGTAGCCTGGAAAAGAGAGGGTAAATCCTATGCGGAAATTGCCTCGATGGGTGGAGGTATTCGCCACACAGTGCACGCAACGCGTACGGCAAGTGACGAACACCTCACGGAATTGGGTTACCTTCGACTTCGAGAGGCCTTGTCAACGGGGACCACACATCTCGAAGCAAAGAGTGGGTATGGCCTCAACACGGCAGATGAGTTGAGGCTCTTGGAAATTGGCAGCAAATTGAGCTCCATCAAACATGTCCCGAGTATCGACCTCACGTGGATGGGGGCCCACGATGCTCCTCCAGGAGCCACCATCGATGCCTATGTTGATGATCTTCTTACTGAACAACTCCCAGCAGTGGTCGACCAAGGTCTCGCTCGCTCTGCTGATGTCTTTTGTGAACCCGGTTGGTTCTCGATCGAACAAAGCGAAGAACTTCTCCGCGCATCTCGTGATGCTGGATTAGCGCTTCGGATGCATGTGGACGAATTCAGCGACGGTGGCGGTGGCGCACTTGCCGCTGAGCTGGCGGTTGATACAGCAGACCACGCATACCACACACCATTGGACGTTCGCCTACGAATGGAGGAGGCAGGTGTAATGACGGGTTTTCTCCCGGGCACACCCTATTCCATGGGCGATGCATGGCCAAGCATGGGTCGGATTGAAGAAAAAGGCATCACGTATTCCCTTGCTACAGATTTCAACCCAAACTGCAGAACGTTGAGTCTTCCTTTCATGTGCTCGCTCATGGTGCAGCGCTGTGGAGTTCACCCGCTGAATGCTCTTCGCGCTGTGACGGTCAACTCGGCACGAACAACACCCCACCCTAGCGGCCTCGTGCATGGCCGAATCGTCGAAGGCGGCGTGGCGAACCTCAACGTGATTGATGGGCCGCATTGGGAGGCATTCGCCTTGAGGCCGACCGGATCTCCGTTTTCAGCAACCGTTCTCAATGGACAGTTTATCACTCATTGAACTCTTATCATCGCCTGTTAGAATGGAGGGCCCGTTAAATACTAATCAAAATGCAATTATGTGATATTCATGTTACTGATGGAAACGATTGTCTGTTCTGCCAGAAAAGGAGTAGAGGCGCGAATGCTGAGGATGCTCAAGACACGTCAAGAGTTCAAACGCCGGCAAGAAGGATGTGTAGCAGCCTGGCTCGGTGCAGCACCCGATAACTCCAACCTCGTTCTGGTTCAAACCGTGTTTGACTCGGCTTCGAGCTGGAAATCGATTTCAGAACGTGTCCAAACATCCCTTGACGCGGAGGATGGAGGCATCGAAACGTTGCTTCTTGGCCCTCCATTGGTCGGAATGTTCCAAGTTGATCCGAAGGATTTGGATGGTCTGCTCAATTGACGCCATTGTGTGAACCCCCTCCCGTCGCATAATGTGAGTTATGCGACAAATTCCGCAAGTCGACAATTTCCTCACGACCAAAATACATTGAAATTGCATCGCAGTGCCTCGTTTACCGTCTTATTGACAACCACGTTTCGGCAACTTTGCCAATTTTTGGCTCCCAACCCCCCCTTCGGGCGGAGAAAATCAACATTTTTCGAGGAATGTCATCGGAAGCGTTCAATATACATCTGCCATCCCAGGGTTGAGGACGATGACAGCTGTTGAAGGATACTGCATGAAGTGCAAAACCTACGGGCCCATCCGTGACGGGACTGAGATCAAGATGGCCAACGGGCGTACGCGCATGGCTGGTTTCTGTTCGCAGCCAGGTTGCACGGGTAAGATTTCGAAAATCATTGCCTGACCGCCATCTCCGGCTTACCGAATTCGTTTAATACCGAAGTTAGGTGGCAAAATTACCTAGGGCTCGTGGTCTAGGGGTTTATGACGTTGCCTTGACATGGCAAAGATCGAGAGTTCGATTCTCTCCGAGCCCACCAATGAATCTATATTATTAGCATCGCAGATGGTTCTTACAATAGGAGTTATTCAAATTAGTATTAATCAATCTTCACTCGAGATTGATTCCGGTTCTGGAAGGGATTCAATTTCCACATGAACTGGTGGTTCATCTTCTTCGTCAAACGTAAAATCTGTCGAACCACCCTCCCATGAACGTACATCGTCTGATTCTTCAAATTGCTCATCGGGAATTTCAGCCCCAGGCCCTAGGGAGTATATGCTCGGATCGATGGCTTCGGTTTCACGTTCCAGATCACGATTGGGCGGTGGCGCTTCTCGTTCTTCCATGATTGAACCAGCATGGAATGTACCGCATTCAGGACATCGGTAGATTCCTTTTTTGTCAACGCACCCGCAAGCCGGACAAACGGCCATGCCGTTGAACGCAACGAGTGGATCGACTTCATCCATGTGCTCACTCGAGGAACATATCGTCTTGGTAACCCGTGACAAGGTCGCCTGTGCCGTCCTCTTCAATGGTTACCGTGCCTTCTTCATCGTCAAATTCAAGGATGGTTCCAAACACTTCTTCGTCGTCCAATACGAGGCCAATATGGGATCCAACATCAATGGTGTCCTCATCATCTTCGTCTCCACCATCCCCGCCTTCATCGTCTTCGTCGCCTTCCATTTCCTCTTCAATGTCAACATCAACGTCCTCGTGTTCGTCACCCTCAGAATCATCGGCCATCGAATCATCCTCAACCTCATCTTCGTCCGCGGTATGTGCCTCAGCAGCGTCAGCTTTGTCGTCGGTGAATTCTTTCATTGCCTTGGCACGAGCGCGCCAAGCCGGTGCTTTGACGAGATGCAAGAACAACGAGCCGGCGATGCCAACGATGGAGATGAGCAACAGCAAGACTCCGTCCCAGTAGAAGCCTTTGGGCATCGATGATGCACCCTCTGTTCCTGCAAGTGGCGTGAGCGAATTCTTACAACCACCATTTTGGAATTCGTTGTCGCAGGGATATACGGTCACTCCATCGACCAAACCCATGCTCGATGGGGGGACGATGCCGCTGTCCATCGCCTGGTAAACCACGTTGCCACCGGAACCATCAACGGGTCCGACCATTGCATTGACCAACACCAGGACGATCAACAAACCAAACCCGACATGGACAATCGGCCAAACACTGTCGTTCCATGTTTTGGACATCATTCGCTTTTGCCAAATCGTTGGGAATTCTTTCTCCGGTGCATGGGTTTCGACCGCCTCGTCATGATCCTCGAGGGTTTCCAATGAACCAATGAATTCAGTAACATCAATCATACCGTCTCCATCGCCATCAACGCCTTCCATGATGGATTCAATGTCGACGTCTTCGAGAACATCACCGTACTTTTCAGTCAGCGATGTTGTGAGTTCGCTGAGGGAAATCAAGCCGTTGCCATCAACATCCAATTCGTTAAACATCCGTTGGGCTGAAATCTCATGTTCATCCATCATGTCAGCGAGGGCTTGGAGTGGATGAACTTCAGGTTCCTCGGAGTCGTCTTCCAAATCAAATTCTTCATGATCAATGCCCTCATCGTCGGCCTCATCAATCTCAGAATCTTCCGCAGCAACCTCATCTTCTTCCTCCTCGTGTGACTCTGTAGATTCGACATCAACATCCTCAGATTCTTCTGAATCCGTTTCTTCGTGATGCGGCTCTTCTTCATCAACAACAACAATATCTTCCGCGGATTCTTCAACTTCTTCATCAGCAGACTCCTCTTCATCAGGTGCATCTTGCTCGTTCCATGATGTTGCTGCAGCTTCCAATTCTTCCTTTTTGAGATAGGAGTTTCCATCGTCATTGTGATTTGCCGCAAATGCGACGAATGCTTCTTTTTCAGATTCATCAATGTCATGGGATTTCATGACTTGAGAAAGGACATTTTCGCTGTAATCAAG